>NZ_JAOWDM010000092.1:118260-469732 GCF_030334645.1 Citrobacter sp. Cc139 | reverse complement strand
ATGGTGGCTACGACGGGATTCGAACCTGTGACCCCATCATTATGAGTGATGTGCTCTAACCAGCTGAGCTACGTAGCCATATATTACTTATTCTTCGATGGCTGGGGTACCTGGATTCGAACCAGGGAATGCCGGTATCAAAAACCGGTGCCTTACCGCTTGGCGATACCCCAATGACCGTTGCGGTGAACCGCTATATCGAAGAAAAAATGGCTGGGGTACCTGGATTCGAACCAGGGAATGCCGGTATCAAAAACCGGTGCCTTACCGCTTGGCGATACCCCATCCGTGCAACGCTTACGGGTGAATGGTGCGGGAGGCGAGACTTGAACTCGCACACCTTGCGGCGCCAGAACCTAAATCTGGTGCGTCTACCAATTTCGCCACTCCCGCAAAAAAGATGGTGGCTACGACGGGATTCGAACCTGTGACCCCATCATTATGAGTGATGTGCTCTAACCAGCTGAGCTACGTAGCCATCTTTTTTTCGCGTAACCTTATCGGCGTTGCGGGGCGCATTATGCGTATTGAGCCTTGAAGCGTCAACCCCTTTTTCATTGAAAATAGCTGGAATGTGACTGTTTGGTTAGGTTGCGAACAGCATGGCGCATTATTCGGCAATTATTAGTTATTAATTGTTTTTTTGCACAGAAAACAGACATAAAAAAAGAGCCCCGTAGGGCTCTTTTCTAAGGATTAACTTATTTATAAGCGGACTGATGTACGCCAACCGCACGACCAGAGGGATCGTTCATGGTTTTAAACGCTTCATCCCATTCAATCGCTTTGGCGGAAGAACAGGCTACTGATGGTCCGCCAGGCACGCATTCCGCCGCGCTGGCAACCGGGAACAATTCTTCAAAAATCTCACGGTACAAATACGCTTCTTTAGACGATGGCGTGTTGTAAGGGAAACGGAAGCTGGCGGTTTCCAGTTGTTGGTCAGAAACTTGCTCAGCAGCCACCTCTTTCAAGGTATCGATCCAACTGTAACCGACACCATCAGAGAACTGCTCTTTCTGACGCCATGCGACGCTGGCAGGCAGGTAAGATTCAAAACATTCGCGCAGCACATGTTTTTCCATTTTGCCGTTGCCGCACATTTTATCCTGCGGGTTGATGCGCATCGCCACATCAAGGAATTTCTTATCCAGGAAAGGCACGCGAGCTTCCACACCCCAGGCAGACATCGCTTTGTTGGCGCGGGCGCAGTCGAACATATGCAGCGCCTGCAGCTTACGCACGGTTTCTTCATGCAGCTCTTTCGCGTCTGGCGCTTTGTGGAAATAGAGATAGCCGCCGAATACTTCGTCAGAGCCTTCACCCGACAGTACCATTTTAATGCCCATCGCTTTAATTTTACGCGACATTAAGTACATCGGCGTTGAGGCGCGGATCGTTGTGACATCGTAGGTTTCGATGTGATAAATCACGTCGCGGATAGCATCCAGACCTTCCTGCACGGTGAAGTGGATCTCATGGTGCACGGTACCCAGATGGTTCGCGACCTCTTGCGCGGCTTGCAGATCCGGTGCGCCTTCCAGGCCGACGGCGAAGGAGTGCAACTGTGGCCACCAGGCTTCGCTACGTTCCTGATCTTCAACACGGCGCGCCGCGTATTTTTTCGTAATCGCGGAAATGACCGAGGAATCCAGACCACCGGACAGCAGTACACCATAAGGAACATCTGACATCAGATGGCTTTTCACCGCATCTTCCAGCGCCTGACGCAGCTCGTTTTTATCGGTCACGTTGTCTTTGACCGCATCGTAATCAAACCAATCACGCTGATAATACTGACGAATTTCGCCGTCCTTACTCCACAAATAGCTCCCGGCCGGGAATTCTTTGATTGTGCGGCATACCGGAACCAGGGCTTTCATTTCAGACGCGACGTAGAAGTTACCGTGTTCGTCGTACCCCATATACAGTGGGATGATCCCGATGTGATCGCGACCAATCAGATAAGCGTCCTGTTCGCTGTCGTACAGGGCAAAAGCAAACATGCCTTGTAGGTCATCCAGGAACTCCGGGCCTTTTTCCTGATACAGCGCGAGGATAACTTCGCAGTCTGAACCGGTCTGGAACTGATAACGATCGCCGTATTCCGCGCGCAGCGCCTGATGGTTATAAATTTCACCGTTAACCGCCAGGATATGCGTTTTCTTCACGTTGTACAGCGGCTGAGCACCGGCATTGACGTCGACGATGGACAGACGTTCGTGCGCCAGAATGGCGTTATCACTGGCGTAAATACCTGACCAGTCCGGGCCGCGATGGCGCATCAGACGAGATAATTCCAGGGCTTTTTTACGCAGTTCAACTGCGTCAGTTTTAATATCGAATACGCCAAAAATAGAACACATAACCTTCTCCGTTAACCTGTTGCGTGATGCTTTTTATGTTTGCTTGATAAAGAAAATGCCGCAAAGCGGGAGAGGGCGCAAGCGAATTACGGTGCGGAAAATAAAAAACGCAATGGTCATTGCTGATTGGTGAAAAAAGATTACGTAATGAGCGCTATTATTGATGAATCAGCAGTGAAAAGATGAATTTATTGAATGGGCGTGTTTTTCAGGCCGGATAACTTGCAGGTATTGTTATCCGGCCAAAGAGATTAAATGACGTCTATCTCAGCAACGGACGGATAAATCCAGCTCGGTCTGAACGGCATGCTGTCGATGTCGTCAAGCGTTGAGACGCCAGACAATACCAGAATGGTTTCCAGACCGGCCTGGAAGCCCGCCAGAATATCGGTACGCAGGTTATCGCCAACGATAACGGTCTCTTCCGAGTGCGCCTGCATTTTGTTGAGCGCCGCGCGAATAATCCACGGGCTGGGTTTGCCGACATAAAACGGCTTACGGCCAGAGATTTTCTCGATACCGGCGCACAGTGCACCGCAGGCGGGATAAAAGCCGCGGCCGTGAGTATCCGGGTTTGTGGCGATGAAACGCGCGCCGTTAGCGACAAAATATGCTGCTTTATGCATCATGTCCCAGTTATAGGAGCGCGTCTCGCCAACAATCACAAAATCGGGGTTCACGTCGGTAATGGTAAACCCGGCTTTATACAGCTCATGAATTAACGCGCCTTCACCTACCACGTAGGCTTTTTTGCCTTCCTGGCGACGAAGAAAATCAGCGGTAGCCATGGCGGAAGTATAAAAGACGCTATCGGGGACATTCACTCCCGCGGTGGCGAAGCGGTTTGCCAGATCTTGCCCGGTCTGTGAAGGATAGTTAGTCAGCAGAACTAACGGCAGGCCTTTTTCCAGGATCCCGGTCAGAAATTCTGCCGCACCCGGTACGGCGACATTGTCGTGCATCAGCACGCCGTCGATATCACAAATTACATTCTTAATGGTCATGAACAACCCAGGGAATTAGTTATGAGTCTTATAGTAATCCACTACTATATGAGAGCATTAGTTTTCCAGCAAACGTTGCAGCAATGTCCCGTTGAGCATCGCACGCTTCACCAGCGCAAAGGCGCCAATGGCGGAACGGTGATCCAGCGTGGAACGAACCACCGGTAAATTGTGGCGAAACGCTTTCAACGCCTGCGTGTTGATACAGCTTTCTATTGCAGGCAGCAGCACTTTATCTGCCTCAGTAATTTCGCCTGCAATGACGATTTTTTGTGGGTTAAACAGGTTGATGGCGATGGCGATGGTTTTACCCAAGTGGCGACCAACGTGTTCAATCACTTCTGCTGCCAGGTTATCGCCCTTATTTGCCGCCTTACAGATAGCTTTAATATTGCAATCATCCAGCGTGAGTCGGCTGGGATAACCCTGTTTCAGTAAGTTTTGCACGCGGTGCTCGATAGACGCATTGGCGGCAATGGTTTCCAGACAGCCGAAGTTACCGCAGTGACAGCGCTCACCCAGCGGTTCAACCTGAATGTGACCAATCTCGCCCACGTTGCCATTGCGACCGATGAAAATTCGGCCATTGGAAATAATTCCCGCCCCGGTTCCGCGGTGAACTCGCACTAAAATGGAGTCTTCGCAATCCTGGCTTGCCCCGAAATAGTGCTCGGCCAGCGCCAGGCTGCGGATATCGTGACCGACAAAGCAGGTAACCTTAAAGCGTTTTTCGAGCGCCTCGACCAGCCCCCAGTTTTCGACCTGAATGTGCGGCATATAGCGAATGACGCCGCTTTCAGGATCAACCAGGCCGGGCAGGATGACGGAAATCGCAATCAGCTCGCGGATTTTCCGCTGGCAGCTGTCAATAAAAGTGGCAATGGTGTTGAGCAGCGCATACTCCAGCGTTTCCTGGGTGCGCTCCGGGAGAGGGTAATGCTCTTCGGCGACCACTTTACTGCTCATATCATAGAGCGTAAGCGTCGTGTCGTGACGGCCCAGACGTACGCCAATGGCGTGGAAATTGCGGGTTTCGGTGACGATAGAGATAGCGCGGCGGCCCCCGGTGGAGGCCTGCTGATCGACTTCTTTGATCAGCCCGCGTTCGATCAACTGACGCGTAATTTTGGTTACGCTGGCGGGGGCAAGCTGGCTTTGCTCGGCAATTTGAATACGCGAGATTGGCCCATGCTGGTCAATCAGGCGATAAACCGCCGCGCTGTTAAGCTGTTTTACGAGATCAACATTACCTATTTGAGCTTGTCCGCCTGGTGTCATTCTTTCTCTTACTCAGTAACGACCTCGTTGCCATTAACGATGGTCTTGATGATTTTAAAGTCGTGCGTAAACGCAGTCAGGTTGGCTACTTTGCCTGGCGCGATGCTGCCGAGTCGTTTGTCGACGCCAATGGCGCGAGCAGGGTAGAGCGTTGCCATGCGTAACACTTCGTCGAGAGCGATATTCGCATGTTCGACCAGATTGCGTACGCCTTCAATCATGGTTAATGATGAACCGCTCAATGTACCGTTCTCATCAACGCACAATCCATTCCGGTAGTATATTGTTTTACCAGCGAAAATGAACTGTTCAATATTGGCACCTGCCGGCGCGGTCGCGTCGGTGACCAGGCACAGCTTGTCGCCTTTCAGGCGCTTGGCATTACGGATGTTAACGTAGTCAACATGCAGACCATCAGCGATGATACCGCAATAAATATCGGCTTCGTCAAGAATAGCGCCCGCCAGGCCCGGTTCGCGGCCCGTTATATAAGGCATGGCGTTAAACAGATGCGTTGCAAAGGTAATCCCTGCGCGGAAGCCGATTTTGGCCTCTTTTACCGTCGCATTGGAGTGACCGGCGGAAACCACGATACCTGCATTTACCAGTTTGGTGATGACCTCTACCGGGACCATTTCTGGCGCCAGCGTCACTTTGGTTATCACGTCAGCATTATCGCACAGGTAATCAACCAACGCAGCGTCCGGTTGACGGACAAATCCCGGATTATGGGTGCCTTTTTTCACCAGATTGAGCCACGGACCTTCCAGATGAAGTCCTAATGCCTGATTCGGGTGTTTCGCCAGGTATTCACGCATGACGCGAACGCCTTGTTTCATCAGGTCATCGCTGGTGGTGATAAGCGTAGGCAGATAGTTGGTACAGCCTGATTTTTCATTGGCTTTCTGCATGATTTCCAGCGTTTCGACGGTCACGGCTTCTGCCGTATCGTTAAACTGTACGCCACCGCAGCCGTTTAGCTGTACATCGATAAAACCGGGGGAAATAATGGCCCCATTCAGTGAGCGCTGTTCAATTCCTGACGGTAACTCAGCCAGTGGGCAAACGCTGTCAATCAGGCCATTGGCGACAACAATCGCATGGTCATCAAGAATTTCGTGACCGGTAAAGATCCGGCCCTGGGTTAAAGCATACATTCCGACCCCCGATTTCAAAAAATGCCGCCCTGCAACTTATCGACAGGGCGGAGACATCAATTACAGACCTTTAATATTTTCCGCTTCTAACTCGTTAAAGTATTTCAGCGTTTTCACTTTCAGTTCCATGGTGGAAGGCTCATCGCACACCACAACGGCTTTTGGATGCAACTGCAGACAGCTGATGGTCCACATATGGTTAACGTTGCCTTCAACGGCGGCTTGCAGCGCCTGCGCCTTCTGGTGACCCAGTACCAGGATCATCACCTCTTCGGCATCCAACAGGGTGCCCACGCCCACGGTCAGGGCATATTTAGGCACCTGGCTTACGTCGCCGTCAAAGAAGCGTGAGTTAGCAACACGCGTATCGTGAGTCAGCGTTTTGATGCGGGTACGGGAAGCCAAAGAGGAGGCTGGTTCGTTGAACGCGATGTGACCATCGTTGCCTACACCGCCCATAAACAGGTGGATTTTACCGTAAGAACGGATTTTTTCTTCATACTGACGGCATTCTGCATCAATATCCGGCGCGTTACCATTGAGGAGGTTGATGTTTTCTGCTGGAATATCAACGTGATCAAAGAAGTTACGATGCATGAAGCTGTGATAGCTTTCCGGATGCTCTTTCGGCAGGCCAACATATTCGTCCATATTGAAAGTAACAACATGCTTGAAGCTCACCTGGCCCGCTTTATGCATTTCAACCAATGCCTTATAAGCTGTCAGCGGAGTACCGCCCGTCGGCAGGCCCAGAACGAACGGGCGATCTGCCGTTGGTTTGAACGCGTTAATACGGTTAACGATATGGCGAGCAGCCCATTTGCCGACTTGTTCAGCGGTATTCAGGGGGATCAGTCTCATTCTTCACCTCAAAAGTAAATGTAAGCAATTGGCGGATTGAGTCTCTGTGCAGTATTAAGCGTAACCTGGTTTTGCATCGGTAAGGATCAATCCGTTTCGATTTTTTGAATGATAAAATAAGTTTTCGTAGTTAGCCAGTGAAAGGGAGGGTTAATAACGATATTTGGTGACTGTAATCACAAAAAACACGCGTTTAATTTGCGATACGAATTAAATTTTCACACACTCAGAATGTAGATGAATGGTTAATATCGTTGATCCAGAATCTTGCTGTCAGGAATGGTCGCACAATAAAAATATGGCTTCAAAGAAGCCTAATCGGGGTCTCGTAGGGGGAATAAAATGAATATTTTAGGTTTTTTCCAGCGGCTGGGTAGGGCGTTACAGCTCCCCATCGCTGTGCTGCCAGTCGCGGCACTGTTGCTGCGATTCGGCCAACCAGATTTACTAAACGTACCTTTTATCGCGCAAGCTGGCGGGGCTATCTTCGATAACCTGGCGCTGATTTTCGCTATCGGTGTAGCTTCCAGCTGGTCAAAAGACAGCGCGGGTGCGGCAGCGCTGGCGGGTGCGGTCGGTTATTTCATATTGACCAAAGCAATGGTTACCATTAACCCGGCCATCAATATGGGTGTACTGGCGGGTATCATCACCGGTCTGGTTGGCGGTGCGGTGTATAACCGTTGGTCTGGTATCAAACTGCCTGACTTCCTGAGCTTCTTTGGCGGCAAACGCTTCGTGCCGATCGCCACTGGCTTCTTCTGTCTGGTGCTGGCTGCTATCTTCGGTTACGTGTGGCCGCCGGTGCAGAACGCCATCCATGCGGGTGGTGAGTGGATCGTAGGCGCTGGCGCGTTGGGTTCCGGTATTTTTGGTTTCATCAACCGTCTGCTGATCCCAACCGGTCTGCATCAGGTTCTGAATACCATCGCCTGGTTCCAGATTGGCGAATTTACTAACGCCGCTGGCACTGTTTTCCACGGTGACATCAACCGCTTCTATGCGGGTGACGGCACTGCGGGTATGTTCATGTCTGGTTTCTTCCCGATCATGATGTTTGGTCTGCCGGGTGCGGCGCTGGCGATGTACTTCGCTGCTCCGAAAGCGCGTCGCCCGATGGTTGGCGGTATGCTGCTGTCCGTTGCGATCACTGCGTTCCTGACCGGTGTTACCGAGCCGCTGGAATTCCTGTTCATGTTCCTGGCGCCACTGCTGTATCTCCTGCACGCACTGTTAACCGGTATCAGCCTGTTCGTTGCGACGCTGCTGGGGATCCACGCGGGCTTCTCCTTCTCCGCAGGCGCTATCGACTACGTGTTGATGTACAACCTGCCGGCAGCAAGTAAGAACGTCTGGATGCTGGTCGTGATGGGGCTGGTCTTCTTCGTCATCTACTTCGTGTTGTTCAGCGCGGTTATTCGTATGTTTAACCTGAAAACGCCGGGCCGCGAAGATAAAGAAGACGATATCGTTACAGAAGAAGCGAACAGCAATACTGAAGAAGGTCTGGCTCAACTGGCAACCAGCTACATTGCTGCGGTTGGCGGTACCGATAACCTGAAAGCGATTGATGCCTGTATCACCCGTCTGCGTCTGACTGTGGCCGATTCTGGTCGCGTAAACGATGCGATGTGTAAACGCTTAGGCGCATCGGGTGTCGTTAAGCTGAACAAACAAACTATCCAGGTCATCGTAGGTGCGAAAGCGGAATCCATCGGCGACGAAATGAAGAAAGTTGTGGCGCGTGGCCCGGTTGCGGCAGCGTCTGCTGAAAGTGCGCCAGCAGCAGCGGCCCCGGTGGCAAAACCGCAGGCTGTAGCGAACGCAGTCACCGTTGAAGCGCTGGTTTCTCCGATTACCGGTGACGTCGTTGCGCTGGAGCAGGTTCCTGATGAAGCCTTCGCCAGCAAAGCGGTAGGCGACGGCGTTGCGGTGAAACCAACAGATAAAATCGTGGTTGCTCCGGCTGCGGGCACTATCGTGAAAATCTTCAACACCAATCATGCGTTCTGTCTGGAAACCGTTAAAGGCGCGGAAATCGTAGTCCATATGGGTATCGATACCGTCGCGCTGGAAGGTAAAGGCTTTAAACGCCTGGTTGAAGAAGGTGCGGAAGTGACGGCGGGTCAACCGATTCTGGAAATGGATCTGGATTTCCTGAACGCCAATGCACGTTCCATGATTAGCCCGGTTGTGTGCAGCAACAGCGATGATTTCGGCGCTCTGGTCATTAAAGCCGAAGGTCATGTGGTTGCCGGTCAGACACCACTGTATGAGATTAAAGGTAAATAACTGCTCCTGAGTAAAGTGAGTTAAATGCCTTAAGCGGCGGGGGATATTCCTCCGCCGCTTTTTTTTGCAGCAATTGGCCCCAATATTTTCGATTGATACATATTTTGCGTAACTAAAGGTTGTCAGTCTGCCTGGCTTATAAGATCATATTCCGTTATACGTTGTTTACGCTTTGAGGAATCCACGATGAGTGAGGCTGAAGCCCGCCCGAGTAACTTTATTCGTCAGATCATCGATGAAGATCTGGCCAGTGGTAAGCACACCACGATCCATACCCGTTTTCCGCCGGAGCCAAATGGCTATCTGCACATTGGCCACGCGAAATCCATTTGTCTGAACTTTGGTATTGCGCAAGATTACCAGGGCCAGTGCAACCTGCGTTTTGATGATACGAACCCGGTTAAAGAAGATATCGAGTACGTTGAGTCGATTAAAAACGACGTTGAATGGTTAGGTTTCCACTGGACTGGTGACATTCGCTACTCGTCGGATTACTTCGATCAGCTTCACGCCTATGCGGTAGAGCTTATTAATAAAGGTCTGGCGTACGTTGACGAACTGTCAGCGGACGAAATTCGCGAATACCGCGGTACGCTCACTCAGCCGGGTAAAAACAGCCCGTTCCGCGATCGCAGCGTCGAAGAGAACCTCGCGCTGTTCGAAAAAATGCGTACCGGTGGCTTTGAAGAAGGTAAAGCCTGCCTGCGCGCGAAAATCGACATGGCGTCGCCGTTTATCGTGATGCGCGATCCGGTGCTGTACCGTATTAAGTTCGCTGAACACCACCAGACCGGCAACAAGTGGTGCATCTATCCGATGTACGACTTTACCCACTGCATCAGCGATGCGCTGGAAGGCATTACCCACTCGCTGTGTACGCTGGAGTTCCAGGATAACCGTCGTCTGTATGACTGGGTGCTGGACAACATCACCATCCCGGTTCACCCGCGTCAGTATGAATTCTCGCGCCTGAATCTGGAATACACCGTGATGTCCAAGCGCAAGCTGAACCTGCTGGTGACCGACAAGCACGTTGAGGGCTGGGACGATCCGCGCATGCCGACCATCTCTGGCCTGCGTCGTCGCGGTTATACCGCGGCCGCTATCCGTGAATTCTGCAAACGTATTGGCGTGACCAAGCAGGACAACACCATTGAGATCGCCTCTCTGGAATCCTGCATTCGTGAAGATCTGAATGAAAACGCGCCGCGCGCGATGGCGGTTATCGATCCGGTGAAACTGGTTATCGAAAACTACCCCCAGGGCGAGAGCGAAATGGTGACCATGCCTAATCATCCGAATAAACCGGAAATGGGCAGCCGTGAAGTGCCGTTCAGCGGTGAAATCTGGATCGACCGCGCTGACTTCCGCGAAGAAGCGAACAAGCAGTACAAGCGTCTGGTGATGGGCAAAGAAGTACGTCTGCGTAATGCTTACGTGATCAAGGCCGAGCGTGTAGAGAAAGATGCGGAAGGGAATATTACCACCATTTTCTGCACTTACGATGCCGATACTCTGAGCAAAGATCCGGCCGATGGTCGTAAAGTAAAAGGTGTTATTCACTGGGTCAGTGCGGCACATGCATTACCGATTGAAATCCGCCTGTACGATCGTTTGTTTAGCGTACCGAACCCAGGTGCGGCAGAGGACTTCCTGTCCGTGATTAACCCGGAATCCCTGGTGATTAAACACGGCTACGGCGAGCCATCGCTGCAGGCCGCGGTCGCAGGCAAAGCGTTCCAGTTTGAACGTGAAGGTTACTTCTGCCTTGACAGCCGCTACGCTACGGCTGACAAGCTGGTGTTTAACCGCACTGTTGGTCTGCGCGATACGTGGGCTAAAGCGGGCGAATAAGCCGCAACACATCCTGTCTAAACGCCGCTTCATGCGGCGTTTTTTTTACGCCAAAACGTTTTCCTGGCTCCATTTGCGGAGCGAATTAATTACATGCCTGTAATAATGAATCGGCTGAATGTTTTTACCTTTAAATAACTTACCGCAATATGAAATGGGCTGAAACCGATTTCATCCCCATGGAAAACAAGCGGTTTTTTCTTTTTTTCAACGCTTTTTTATCTCCCGATGAAAATGTAACAGAAAGCAATGAAATATGTGCGGTTGCTCATACTATTACATACTCGTTACAGAAAGAGATTGATAATTCGCGTCGCGAAAAATAGTCTATTCATTGTAGTCACTGAGGTTTTCTTAGCACTACTTTTTTAATTTTTGTTTTTTCGCTGACCGCTTTTATCGGCAGCATTTTTATGTCAAAGAGGATTAACATATGCGTACGTTTAGTGGCAAACGTAGTACGCTGGCGCTGGCTATCGCCGGTATCACAGCAATGTCGGGTTTCGTTGTCGCTCCCCAGGCTCACGCCGAAGGTTTCATTGATGACTCCACTTTAACCGGCGGCATCTATTACTGGCAGCGTGAGCGTGACCGTAAAGATGTCACCGATCATGACAAATACAAAACCAACCTTTCTCACTCCACATGGAACGCCAACCTCGATTTCCAGTCCGGTTATGCGGCGGATATGTTTGGTATTGATATCGCAGCATTCACCGCGATTGAAATGAACGAAAGTAGCGAAAGCGGCCATCCAAATGAAATCGCATTCTCTTCAAAAAATAAAGGCTATGACGAAGATTACTCCGGCGATAAGAGCGGAATTAGCCTGTATAAAGCAGCAGCCAAATTTAAATACGGCCCAACCTGGGCGCGCGCCGGTTACATTCAACCAACCGGGCAGACGCTATTGGCTCCGCACTGGAGCTTTATGCCTGGTACTTATCAGGGTGCCGAAGCCGGTGCCAACTTCGACTATGGTGATGCCGGCGCACTGAGCTTCTCCTATATGTGGGCCAACGAATATAAAGCGCCGTGGCACACCGAAGTCGATAAATTCTATCAGGCCGATAAAAAGACCAGCGTAGATTACCTGCACTCAATCGGCGCGAAATATGACTTCAAAAATAACTTGTTGCTGGAAGCGGCATTTGGTCAGTCTGAAGGCTACGTCGATCAGTACTTCGCGAAAGCCAGCTACAAATTCGATTTAGGTGGTAACCCGTTTACCACAAGTTATCAGTTCTACGGCGCGCGCGACAAAGTTGATGATCGCACCGTGAACGATATTTATGACGGCACGGCCTGGCTGCAGGCGTTGACCTTCGGCTACAAAGTGGCGGAAGTGGTTGACCTGCGCCTGGAAGGGACCTGGGTTAAAGCGGACGGGCAGCAGGGGTACTTCCTGCAGCGTATGACCCCGACCTACGCCTCATCAAACGGTCGTCTGGATATCTGGTGGGACAACCGCTCTGACTTCAACGCCAACGGCGAAAAGGCCGTATTCTTCGGTGCAATGTATGACCTGAAGAACTGGAACCTGCCGGGTTGGGCAGTCGGTGCGTCCTACGTTTACGCCTGGGATGCCAAGCCATCTACCTGGCAGCTCAATCCGGATGCGTACTACGACAAAAACCGGACTATCGAAGAGTCTTCTTACAGCCTGGATGCGGTCTATACCCTGCAGGACGGTCGTGCGAAGGGCACCATGTTTAAACTGCACTTCACCCAGTACGACAACCATTCAGACATTCCGAGCTGGGGCGGTGGTTATGGCAACATCTTCCAGGATGAACGCGACGTGAAGTTCATCGTTATTGCTCCGTTCACCATCTTCTAATGCCAACAGCGGCAGACCAGACGTCTGCCACTCCGTTGAGGAAAGTGCTATGAAAAAACTGATACTCATCGCCATTATGGCATCAGGGCTGGTGGCTTGTGCGCAATCCCCTTCGCCGAAAGAAGACAGTCGCCTGAAAGAAGCCTACAGCGCGTGTATTAACACCGCGCAAGGATCGCCGGAGAAAATCGAAGCCTGCCAAAGCGTGCTGAATGTGTTGAAGAAAGAAAAGCAGCACCAGCAGTTTGCTAATGAAGAAAGCGTACGCGTACTGGATTATCAGCAGTGTATCCAGGCCACGCGCACGGGTAACGATCAGTCCGTTAATGCTGATTGTGACAAGGTCTGGCAGGAAATTCGTAGCAAGAACGCTGCGCAGTAATTCGAAAAATGCTACGGGCGGAGAATTTTCCGCCCGTTTGCTTTTCAGAGCTTATGTTCCACTGGTTGATAGCCCCGACTCAGTCGGACAAACAGCATTGCCGTGGCGGCGAGTCCACAAAGTGCTGCGCACATCAGCCACCATCCAGGTGAGCTTTTATCCCCGGTTAGCTGGACCAGCGCCGTGGATATGACTGGTGTAAGGCCGCCAAAAATCGCCGTGGCAAGACTGAAGGCCAGTGAAAAGCCCACCGTACGGACATAGACAGGCATCACCTCGGTGAGTGCCGCGACCATTGCCCCGTTGTACATGCCAAAAAAGAACGAGAACCAAAGCAGTACCAGCGTCATGCGCATGAAGTCTGGCGCGGCGGTGAGCCAGTGCATTACCGGCCAGGTGGTAAGCAGTGCGAGTACGGTAATCCCCATCAATACCGGACGACGACCAATTCGGTCAGATATCGCCCCGCCAATCGGCAGCCAAATAAAGTTAGAAATCCCGACCAGCATGGTGACTACCAGGCTATCGCGCGCGCTCAGGTGGAGTACGGCCCTGCCGTAGGTTGGGGTGTAGACGGTAATAAAGTAAAACGTCGTGGTGGTCATCGCTACCAGCAGCGTACCCGCAGCGATCAGACGCCAGTTTTTGATGATAGTGGTGAAAATTTCCCTGGTGTCGGGACGGTGCATACGTTGTAAAAATGCGTCTGTTTCCTGAAGCGAACGGCGCAGGACGAAGATCAACGGAATAATCATACAACCAATAAAAAACGGAATGCGCCAGCCCCATTCAGAGATCTCATCGTGCCCCAGTGTGGCATTCAGAGCGTAGCCAATCAGCGCCGCCACCACAATGGCGACCTGTTGGCTGGCGGACTGCCAACTGGTGTAGAAACCTTTATTGCCAGGTGTGGCGATTTCAGAAAGATAAACCGAAACGCCTCCCAGCTCTACGCCCGCAGAGAAGCCTTGCAATAATCGACCGACTAATACCAGCACAGGGGCCAGCAGGCCAATGCTTTGATAACCGGGAACCAGGGCAATCAGCAGGGTACCGCAGCCCATGATCGCCAGCGTCACCATCAGTCCTTTACGGCGACCAATTCTGTCGATGTAAGCACCCAGCACGATTGCGCCAACGGGCCGCATTAAAAAACCCGAACCGAAAACCGCAAAGGTCAACATGAGCCCGGCAAATTCACTCTCCGCGGGGAAGAACGTCTTTGCGATATAGGTGGCGTAAAACCCGAACAGAAAAAAGTCGAACTGTTCGAGAAAATTACCGCTGGTTACCCGCAGTATTGCGCCGAAAGTTCCGGCGCGCGATGGTTGTTGTGTCATTAGGGTTGCTCCACTGTCTTATCATAATATTTATAGAGGTAAGAGTTTGCGGGTTAGTCGCCTGTGACCCCCGCTTGTTTGCCGCGCCGTTTCTCAATCGCCCACTTGAGTAAGGCTGCGCAGCGGTAAAATCCGTGGGCAAATTTTCCGTAAGGAATGGTCAGAAAAAGCGCCATGACCACGCCGAGATGAATAGCCAGTAAAATAGCCATCCATGAGGTGTCTCTTCCCGCCAGCAGCGCCAGACCGGTCAGACTGGTCAGCAGCAGCAGCAAAATAAAACCGCGATCCATCGGTTTTTGCCGTGCGTCGCCATGTAGCGGTGAGCGTTTAAGATTCAGCCATAGCAAGCCAGCCGGGCCGACAACCAGACCAATGCCGCCCAGCGTGCCCAGCATCACCGGAACGCTGAAGAACGGGTAGGGCGCTTCTATGCCTGCAAAGTAGTGATAGCCTGTAGCCACCACGGTGGCGGCAAAGCAGAGCATAAAACCGTAGAAGGTAAAGTGGTGGAAACGGCGGCGCATCAGGGTGAAAGCATCATCCGCTTCGTTACAACCTTTGCCGTGGCCACCATCGAGATATTTCAGCGTCAGCGCATCGTGTGAGGCTTCAGCAATCTCGGCGGAACGCGGCATACCCGGAGAGATCTCGCGCCAGAAGCGGATCACGCCCGCCATCAGCAAACCGATCGCCAGAATAAAGACCGAACCAAACATCCAGGCCAGCAGGTTATGCGGGAAAATTTGATAGAAATCCCCGGCCAGCGGAGGATGGAATAGTGAACCTTTCAAACCTATAGCGAGGAGTAAAAACAGGATCAGACCGAAAACCAGCGCCAGCGTCACGGTTACGCCCGCGCGACGATAAAGCGCGCCAAAGGCGGCGGGTTGCGCATAATGCTGATAGGTTTCGAGCCGGACCTCCGCCATCGCCTTCGGTACGTTGATGGCAAATTCATGAGGCGGGGCATACTGACACGCGTGCAGGCAAGCGCCGCAGTTATGGCACAAGTTCGCCAGATAGTTGATATCCGCTTTACCGAATTCCAGACGTTGCGTCATCGCCGGGAATACGGCGCAAAAGCCTTCACAATAGCGACAGGCATTGCACACCTGCATCACACGTTCAACTTCAGCTTCCGGTTCGGTGATAATTTGCGCTTCGATGATCAGTTTCTCAAGCTGCTTCATGACGTGTCTCCTTACGTGCGGCCAGCGCGGCTTCTTTTCCGGCAATGCGGCCAAAGGTTGTGCCGATCGACATCCCCACGCCTGCGGTGTAGCCCTTGCCCAACACGTTGCCCGCCATCATCTCTCCGGCGACGAACAGGTTACGGCTTGGATGCCCGGCAAAATGCACAGCGGCGTGTTCGTTCACTTTTAACCCAAGATAAGTGAAGGTGATCCCTGGCCGCAGGGCATAGCCGTAGAATGGCGGCTGGTCCAGTGGTCGCGCCCAGTGCGTTTTCGCGGGTAGCAAATCTTTGGTGGCGCAGTTATCCAGAACGGTGTGGTCGAACTGACCAGGCTGGCAGGCGTTGTTGTATTGCGTCACGGTGTGGGTAAAACGTTCGGCATCCAGTCCTAACTGAAGAGCCAGCTCTGCCAACGTATTGGCCTGCGCGCCGGGAAAGACCGGCGGCATAAAGTGGCCAATAGCTTTACTGTCGATGATGGAGTAGCCAATCTGCCCTGGCTGTTGAGCGACCAGACGTCCCCAGATGGCGTAGCGTTTGGGCCAGAAATCTTCACCTTCATCATAAAAGCGCTCAGCGTCCCGGTTCACCACTATACCGAGCGAGACGCAGTCCACGCGGGTACAAATCCCGCCGTCATATAATGGCGCTCTGGCATCAATGGCCACGCAGTGTGACTGGGAGGGATCGCCGATAATGTCGGCTCCGGCATCCATCATAAATTTGAGCAGTACGCCCTGGTTAAAGCGCGTGCCGCGAATCAGGAAGTTATCCGCTGGCCATTCGCCGCGCTCGTTCTCTCCCCATGCTTCTCGTAGCCATTCGCGGTTAGACTCAAAACCGCCAGCGGCAAGCACGCAGGATTTAGCGGTGATGCGCTCTTCGCCTGCCAGCGCCGCCACGAACTCGCCATTACGCAGTTCAAGCGCCTGAACCGGGGTGTTATAGCGGATCTGCACTCCCAGCTTTTCTGCGCTGCGATAATAGGCATTCACAAGGGCCTTTCCACCGCCCATAAAAAAGGCGTTGGTTCGCGCCACGTGTAAAGCGCCAGAGAGAGGAGGCTGAAAGTTAACGCCGTGCTGGCGCATCCAGTCGCGGCATTGTGAAGAGGTACGGATCACCAGACGCGCCAGCGCTTCGTTGGTATTCCCTTCCGTGACGCGCCACAGATCTTGCCAGAATTCTTCTTCAGGATAGCTGTCCACCAGCACATCCTGCGGCGCATCATGCATACAACGTAAATTACGCGTGTGTTGGGAGTTTCCTCCGCGCCATTCCCGGGGGGCCGCTTCGAGCAGGAGTACCGAAGCTCCTTGCTCCCGGGCGGTCAAGGCAGCACATAACGCGGCATTACCACCACCAATCACCAGAACATCAACCATCGTATACTCCATTACCATTTAACTATTTGTTAAATTTGTAATTGAAATGTATACGTACAGCTTGTGCGGGCGCTATGATGTGGTGCTAAACAGTACTTTAGTTATTGTAAAGAGTAGCGCCAGGCCAGCTTCCTGCTTCCACCAGTTGATGCATCACTTTCGTCAGCACCACACGGGCGGCAAGGCCTGCCGGGGTAAGTTCATCGTCAGAGAGGCTGACCAGAAAGTTAGGGCGGCTAAGTATCGGATTATAGACGCCGATCACTCTTAGAGTTTCTTTATCGAGATGGGAGATCGCCGCACCGGGCTGAAGAGTGGCGCCAATGCCACTGCGTACGGCGCGCATCAGTAACGCCAGACCATCAATTTCAGTAGCGATCTCAATATTTAGCGCGTGTTCCTGGCAGATGGCATCCAGCCTGCCGCGCAGACCGTGTCCCGGGCTTGGCATGATCAATGGAATATTTGCCAACTGGGCTGGAGCAATATTGTCGTCGACAATATCAGCCAATAGGGCATGGGTCCCAATCAAAAACAGCCGTTCTTCAAGAATCGGTCTGGCGCTCCAGCGCAGGATCTTTTCTTTTTGAAACACGACAGCCAGATCAATCTGGCGGGTATTAATCATTCGTTCCAGGTTGCCAGAGAGACTTTCCACCACATGCAGGCGAACATCAGCATAGCTTTCCCGCATGGCGTGAATAAATGGCATACCGAGAACGGAAGCGGTACTGGGGGCCATACCGACGCTGACGTGTCCGGAAAGTCGGGCCTCGCGCGCGGCGAGGATTGCATCGTCTGCATGCCGGAGCGCCAGCTGCGCCTGGGAGTAAAAAGCCAGTCCGGCGCTGGTGGGCGTCACACCGCGCGAGGTGCGTTGAAGCAGGCGAATAGCAAGTTCGTTTTCCAGGCGCGTCATTTGCTGACTGAGTGCCGAAACACCGATATTGAGATCGATCGCCGCGCTACCCATGCTGCCGGTTTCTACAATACGCACAAAATAACGTAGTTGACGAAGTTCCATTTCAACTCTCCGAATGGCAATTGATTTTTACATTAAAGCAACATTGACGTAGAAGGAAGAGGGGGATGGTCAAATTTGGCCCATAAAAAAAGCCAACCGGATGGTTGGCTTTTCAGAAAGCGTCACATTATTTGCCGTCGTGCGCATGCTCATCTTCGCGGCAATCGCCTTCGGCGCAGTGGCCATAAAGATAGAGGCTATGGTTGGTTAAGCGAATACCATGTTTAGCCGCAATCTCACGCTGACGCGCTTCAATGGAATCATCGCTGAACTCGACCACTTTGCCGCAGTCGAGGCAAATGAGGTGATCGTGGTGATGCTGTTGAGTCAGTTCGAAGACGGATTTACCACCTTCAAAATTGTGGCGGGTCACGATACCGGCATCATCAAACTGGTTCAGCACACGATACACGGTCGCCAGACCAATTTCTTCACCCATATCGATCAGGCGTTTGTATAAGTCTTCCGCACTGACGTGATGGTTATCCGGTTCCTGAAGAACTTCCAGAATTTTTAAACGAGGAAGCGTTACTTTCAGGCCAGCCTTCTTTAATGCGGTATTGTTGTCAGTCATGCGGAATCTGTCCTGTAGCTAAACGATTCACTTCATTAACAGAAGTGACAGAAATTGCACTTGAGAAATTGCGTATCATTATAGAACTGCCATGGTTAAATGAAAACAGCAAGTCTCTGGCATATATTGTTAATCAAAACGTGGTATCGCCGACAAACACACTGTGCAACACCCGATTGGCATCCAGCCATTGTACAGGGTCAGACGAAAAAGTTACAAATTTGTAGCAATTATTTTGATTGGTTTTATCTATTGATGCGGCGCAGATGAAGATCTACGCCGCGCGAAATCAGGCATTGATGATTTCGTCGAGGTGCAGTTCTTCTGAGATCTGCTTAACCCATTTTTCTACACGTTCAGCGGTCAGCTCCGGCTGGCGATCTTCATCGATAGCCAGACCGACAAAGTGGTCGTCGTCAGCCAGGCCTTTGGACGCTTCAAAGTGATAACCCGCCGTTGGCCAGTGACCGACGATGGTGGCGCCGCGTGGCTCAATGATGTCGCGAATTGTGCCTAACGCATCGCAGAAATATTCTGCGTAATCTTCCTGGTCGCCGCAGCCGAACAATGCAACCAGTTTGCCGTTAAAATCAATGTCTTCGAGGGTAGGGAAGAAATCGTCCCAGTCACACTGCGCTTCACCGTAGTACCAGGTTGGAATGCCGAGCAGCAGAATGTCATACCCTTCCAGGTCTTCTTTGCTGCTTTTTGCAATGTCATGTACATCGGCAACGTCTTTACCAAGCTGTTTTTGAATCATTTTTGCGATGTTTTCGGTATTACCGGTGTCGCTGCCGAAAAAGATGCCAGTGATTGCCATGAGTAAAATAACCTCTTGAAACTTATTGAAATGGTGGTGGCGCATTGCCCACGGATAAGGGCAATCATAGCAGAACAGTCAGCCATGCGGAAACAGCAAACACGCGGGACTGCACTCTGTGCTACACGATTTATGATTTATACCCGTCATACTTCAAGTTTCAGGTGCGTTGGCTGCGCTCACTTACCCGAATCACTTACTACAGTAAGCTCATCGGGATGCGTTCATTTGCCGCCTTCCTGCAACTCGAATTATTTAGTGTATAGAGCAGAAATTCAGACTATGCCTGACCGCGCAATGCGGTGAGTTGGGTCATCAGCATCTCTTCGATGAGTTCACTGCGACTCATGTTGCGCGCCTCGGCCAGCTCGTTTAACGCGTCAACGGCATCAGCGTTCAGTTTCAGTTCGACACGCTTAAGCCCGCGAACTTTGTCACGTTTAAGCTGATTACGTTTATTTATACGTAACTGTTCATCACGCGAAAGCGGATTAGTTTTGGGTCGTCCCGGGCGACGCTCCTGCGCGAACAGATCTAATGTCGTACGGTCCGTTTGTTCTTTGGCCATGATCTTGGTGACTTCGGGGAAACAATCAGCCAGGCGTCCGCCCGGATGGATAGCGCGCCATAATACATCAGCAGGAGAGGCACGCCAACGCCCACGCGCGTAATCGCGCACGGACGCTGAGTTTTTAATCAGTTAGCCGGTTCGTTAAGATAACGACGGATGGCCCGCAGCACTGCTTCAGGTTTTTCCGCATGTACCCAATGCCCCGCGCCTGCGATAACGTGCGCCCGAGCCTGCGGGAATTGTGCCAGCAGCTGCTCGCGATACGCTTCGGTGACATAAGGGGAGTTACCGCCTGGAATAAACAATGCCGGGTGCTCCCATGCCGGGAGGGTTTGCCAACCGACGATATTGGGATATTGATCCCACAACACGGGAACGTTAAAGCGCCACTCGCCGTCAACAAAGGATTTCAGCAGAAACTGAATAACACCTTCCTCTTGCAGATGCTGGCGCATGACGCTTGCTGCCTGCTGGCGCGAGGACGCTTGTGCATCGGTTACGGCATTGATTGCCGCAAAAATCTCATCGTGACGGCGTACCTGATAGTCAACCGGCGCAATATCAATAGCCACCAGCCGATCGATACGCTCAGGAGCCAACGCGGTTAACGCCATGACGGCTTTTCCCCCCATCGAGTGACCAATAAAGATCGCTTTGTCGATCTGTTGATCGTCCAGCGTATCCACCAGGTCTTGCGCCATGGCCGCATAATTCATCTCAGGCGAGCGGGGCGAGAGGCCATGATTTCGCATATCAACCTGGATGATATCGTGATCGACCACCAGGGAGCGTGCCAGGATCCCCAGGTTATCCAGGCTACCAAACAGGCCGTGAACCAGGACGATGGGAGAATTATTGTGCAGGTTTTGCGCAGATTGCGCTCGGATATTCAATTTCATGGCAAAGTTCTTTTTTTCACACTCACGGGTTAGGGTATCATGTTGACCATTCTGCCACAGGGCTGCAACAACTACGGTTACTCCGAGTTTTATCAGCCACCAGGCTTGACGCTATCCGCTGTTGGGATTTGCCTTTACACTACGCGTGTTAACCCAACAACTTGTATTCAGCTAAACACTGCACTGGATTAAGATGAAAACGATTGAAGTTGATGATGAACTCTATAGCTATATTGCCAGCCATACCAAGCATATCGGCGAGAGCGCATCCGACATTTTACGGCGTATGTTGAAATTTTCCGCCGCAGCACAGCCTGTCACTCCGGTAGTAAAAGAAGTCCGCGCTGTGCAACCTGTCGTGGAAGCTAAGCCGGTTAACCCCGTAAAAGATAAAGTGCGCGCGATGCGTGAACTGCTGTTGTCCGATGAATATGCGGAACAGAAGAAAGCAGTAAATCGCTTTATGCTGGTGCTGTCTACACTCTATTCTCTGGATCAAAACGCATTCGCCGAAGCAACGGATTCGTTGCATGGCCGGACGCGCGTTTATTTTGCGGCAGATGAACAGACGCTGCTGAAAAATGGTAATCAAACCAAACCGAAACACGTGCCAGGCACGCCGTACTGGGTGATCACCAATACCAACACCGGCCGTAAATGCAGCATGGTGGAGCACATCATGCAGTCAATGCAATTCCCTGCGGAATTGATTGAAAAGGTTTGCGGAACAATTTAATCCTTGCATTAGAAGGACCAGGCAATGGCAATCCACAACCGTGCAGGTCAACCTGCGCAACAGAGTGATTTGATTAACGTCGCCCAACTGACGGCACAGTACTATGTACTGAAACCAACGGCAGGGAACGCTGAGCACGCCGTCAAGTTCGGTACGTCCGGGCATCGCGGCAGTGCAGGTCGTCATAGTTTTAACGAGCCGCATATTCTGGCTATCGCCCAGGCGATTGCTGAAGAACGTGCGAAAAACGGGATTACTGGCCCGTGCTATGTGGGCAAGGATACCCACGCGCTGTCTGAACCGGCTTTTATCTCTGTGCTGGAAGTGCTGGCGGCGAATGGTGTTGACGTCATCGTGCAGGAAAACAACGGCTTTACGCCAACCCCTGCCGTGTCGAATGCCATCCTGGTCCACAACAAAAAAGGCGGCCCGCTGGCTGATGGCATTGTGATCACGCCGTCCCACAACCCGCCGGAAGATGGTGGCATTAAATACAACCCGCCAAACGGTGGTCCGGCAGATACCAACGTCACCAAAGTGGTTGAAGACAGGGCTAACGCGTTGCTGGCTGACGGTCTGCAAGGCGTGAGGCGTATGTCGTTGGACGCGGCGCTGGCATCGGGTCATGTTAAAGAGCAGGACCTGGTTCAACCGTTTGTGGAAGGACTGGCGGATATCGTCGACATGGCGGCGATCCAGAAAGCGGGTCTGACGCTGGGTGTCGATCCGTTGGGCGGTTCCGGTATCGAATACTGGAAGCGTATTGCGAAGCACTACAACCTGAACCTGACTATCGTTAACGACCACGTTGATCAGACTTTCCGCTTTATGCATCTCGATAAAGACGGCGCAATCCGTATGGACTGCTCCTCCGAGTGCGCGATGGCGGGTCTGCTGGCGCTGCGTGACAAGTTCGATCTGGCCTTTGCCAACGATCCGGACTATGACCGTCACGGTATCGTCACCCCGGCGGGGCTGATGAACCCGAACCACTACCTGGCGGTGGCGATCAACTACCTGTTCCAGCATCGTCCGCAGTGGGGCAAAGATGTTGCCGTCGGTAAGACGCTGGTTTCCTCGGCAATGATTGACCGCGTGGTCAACGATCTGGGTCGTAAGCTGGTGGAAGTGCCGGTCGGTTTTAAATGGTTTGTTGACGGTCTGTTCGATGGCAGCTTTGGTTTTGGTGGTGAAGAGAGCGCGGGCGCTTCTTTCCTGCGTTTCGACGGTACACCGTGGTCGACCGACAAAGACGGCATCATCATGTGCCTGCTGGCGGCAGAAATTACCGCTGTGACCGGTAAGAACCCGCAAGAACACTACAACGAACTGGCTGCTCGCTTCGGCGCGCCGAGCTACAATCGTTTGCAGGCGAGCGCGACCTCTGCGCAGAAAGCGGCGCTGTCTAAGCTGTCTCCGGAAATGGTAAGCGCCAGCACGCTGGCAGGCGACCCGATCACCGCACGTCTGACCGCGGCACCTGGCAATGGTGCTTCCATAGGCGGTCTGAAAGTGATGACTGACAACGGCTGGTTTGCCGCGCGTCCGTCAGGCACGGAAGACGCTTACAAGATCTATTGCGAAAGCTTCCTCGGCGAAGAACACCGCAAACAGATCGAAAAAGAAGCGGTTGAGATCGTCAGCGAAGTGTTGAAAAACGCGTAAACCCCGGGCCGGATAAGACGCTAACGTCACCATCCGGCATGAATACAAAAGCCGGATAGCATGTATGCTGATCCGGCTTTTTTATTCGACTAGACTTACGGCATAAACCGATAGCCAATCCCGGTTTCGGTCAGAAAATGACGTGGACGAGCCGGGTCCCGCTCCAGTTTCTGGCGCAGGTGTCCCATATAAATTCGCAGATAATGGCTGTGCTCAACGGCGTTCGGCCCCCAGACCTGGTTCAACAGCTGGCGTTGCGTCAGTACCTTCCCGGCATTATTCAGCAGTACCGCTAACAGGCGAAACTCAATCGGCGTCAGATGGATTTCCTCGTCACCACGGTGTACGAGGCGGGCGGCGATATCCACTTTTACGTTGGAAAAATGCACCACCGGTTCGGGAGACGCGCCGCTGGCGTGGCGACGCAATGCCACGCGCAATCGCGCCTGTAGCTCGCCAATACCGAAGGGTTTACTGAGATAGTCATCGGCGCCGGCATCCAGCGCGGCGATTTTATCGCTCTCTTCGCTGCGGGCTGAAAGCACAATTACCGGGATTGCGCTCCATTGCCGCAGGTCGCGAATAAAATCAATGCCGTCGCCGTCTGGCAGGCCGAGATCGAGAATGATGAGATCGGGTTTTCGTGTGGCGGCTTCCAGCAAACCACGTTGTAGCGTTTCCGCTTCATATACACGCAGGCCATCGGCTTCCAGCGCAGTGCGCAGAAAGCGGCGAATGGCCTGTTCATCTTCAACAATCAGTACGTTTGTCACATATCCTCATGAAAATCTTCAAGTTCAGGGGGGATCTCCTGGGGTAGTGTAACACGGAAACATGCCCCCCCCTGGGCACGATTATGGGCGGAAATGCTGCCGCCGTGCACGTCCACAATCGCCTGACAAATGGCCAGTCCCAACCCCACGCCGGGTACCGATGACTCTTTATTTCCTCTGGAAAATTTGTCAAAAACGCGCTGTTCCATACCCGACGGAATACCCGGTCCATTATCCCAGACGTCCAGTAGCAGATGCTCGCCATCGACGCTGGCGTCAATGCCGATTTGTGCCTGCGGACCCGCGTATTTTACGGCGTTCTCCAGCAGGTTAATCAACACCCGTTCAAAAAGCGGGCCATCGACATGGATCAGCGTCAACGGTTCGGGTAACGACAGGTTAATCGGAGCAGAGAGTCCTGGCTCCAGCATCTGCAGGGCGCTGCCCACCACCTCTTCCAGCGTTAACCACTCCTTCTTAAGATTAAAGCCGCCAGACTGAATTCGCGCCATATCCAACAGATTATTAACCAGTCGGGTGGTATTCAGCACGTGCTGGCGAATCTCACTGGCCTGGCGCGCATGCGGCGAACCTTCACTGGCCAGATCCAGCGTTAAAATCTCTGCCTGACCGAACAGCACCGTCAGCGGCGTGCGCAAATCGTGGGACAGTGCGGCAAGCAACGCATTGCGAATGCTTTCACGCTCGCTGGCAAACCGGGCCTGCTCTTCGCTGGCGGTCAGGGTCAGACGTTCCAGCGCACTGGCGACCAACAGGGTAAAGGTTTCCAGCAGGCGCTGCTGCTCGGGGATCATCAACTGACGCAGATTTCCCGGTTCCACTACCAGTAGCCCATGCGTTTTATCGGCGCTTTTTAGCGGTAAGATTTGGTACGGTACGCCCGGTAAGGTATCCGTGCCCGCGCCAGCCGGTTGCCCTTTGTCAAAACTCCATTGGGCAATGGCATCGTCCCATGGCGTCATGCCCTGTTGATGGGTGAGGGGAGCCAGCTTACCGTGTTCATCAGGTAATAAAACCTGACTGCGGGCCTGAAACGTTGAGGCGATAAACTGTTCGCTGGTCGCGGCGATATCCTGCTGGCTCCGTCCAACGGCTAACGCTTTCGACATCTCATACAGATGACGCGTACGCTGTTCCCGATAGCGCGCCACCCGCGCCTGATAACGGACGCCGGCGGTCAGATTACCGATAACCAGCCCGACCGTTAGCATTACGGCAAAAGTAAGCAGGTACTGAACGTCGGAAACGGCCAGCGTCCCACGCGGGGCAATAAAGAAGAGATCGAAGCTGGCGACGTTAATAAAGGTTGCCAGTACGGATGGCCAGCGTCCGTAGAAGAGGGCGATAACCACCACACCCAGTAAATAGAGCATTACCAGGTTAGCGGCATCAAAAGCCATCAGCCACTGCATCGCGATCAGCGTAATGATGGCGCATAGCGCGACAGCAACCACACAACCCTGAATTTGTACCCGCCATTTATCTTTAAAGGTGCGGCTATCCGGAGTGGGTAGCGTCGGGCGTGAAGGCGGTTCGTCCAGCGCGACAATCATCAGGTCGAGATCCGGTGCGCGATGGGCCAGTTTGTCGGCAAAGGAATCGCTGCGCCACCAGCGACGCGTTGTCGGACGCCCGAGCACAATTTTTCCCAGATTATGCTCGCGGGCGTAGCGGATTACCGCTTTATCTTCAGCAGGATCGGAAAGCGTGGCGGTTTCCGCGCCCAGCTCCTGGGCTAATCGCAGTGCGCTTAAGATCGCGCGCCGCTGTTTTTCGGGGAGTCGGTGCAGCGCTGGCGTTTCGACATACACCGCATGCCAGACGCTGCCGAGACGCGCCGCCAGTCGCGCGGCGGCGCGCACCAGTTTTTCGCTGCCGGTATTGTGCCCAATGCACAGCAAAACGGCGTCGCGGGTATGCCAGACTTTTTCTTCCCCTGGACGCCCGCGCCAGGCGCGCATTTGATCGTCCACCCGATCGGCCGTGCGTCGCAGGGCCAGCTCGCGCAGCGCGATCAAATTACCTTTGCGAAAGAAATGCTCGATGGCTCTTTCCGCCTGACCAGCGATATAGACCTTGCCTTCGTTCAGGCGCTGGCGCAAATCATCGGGGGGAAGATCGACCAGCACCACATCGTCAGCGGCATCGAAGAAAGGATCAGGGACGGTTTCGCGCACCTGAATACCAGTGACGCCGCTGACCACATCATTGAGACTTTCCAGATGCTGGACGTTAACGGTGGTAAAGACGTCGATACCGGCTTCCAGCAACTCTTCAATATCCTGCCAGCGCTTTGGATGGCGTGAGCCTGGCGCATTACTGTGCGCCAGTTCATCCATTAAAATGAGCGCCGGACGGCGGGCCAGCGCGGCATCAAGATCGAACTCGCTGATGTGGCGACCATGACGCGCGTGTCGCTTTAGCGGCAGGATGCTGAGACCGTCCAGCAGCGCGGCGGTTTCTTTGCGTCCGTGGGTTTCCACCACGCCAATCAGCACATCTAACCCCTGCGCCCGCAGCCGCTGGGCTTCCGTTAGCATGGCCCAGGTTTTCCCGACGCCCGCGCAGGCGCCGAAGAATATTTTTAGTTTTCCGCGGTGCGGGGCAGTGGTCTGCTCCAACAGGCGATCGGGGTCGGGACGTAAGGGTTCGCTATGCATGTCCTTTTTCTCAGTGCTTATCCAGCGCTAAATTAAGTTCCACCAGGTTCACCACCGGCTGGCCGATAAAACTGACTAGCGGCTTTTGCGTGTATTGTGCAACCAGGCGCGACACCTCTTCAACGCTGAGGTTGCGGGCCTGCGCCACGCGAGGAATTTGCCAGGCCACCGCGGCGGGCGTCAGGTTGTTATCCAGCCCGCTGGCAGACGCGGTTACCAGCTCTAGCGGAACGGCTGGATTAGCCTGTGGATTGGCAGCGCGCAGCGCGGCAATCCGGCTTTGCAACTGTTTATCCAGTTCCGGGTTGCTAACGGCCAGGTTACTGCCGCCAGAAGCCATGGGATTATAGGGCATTTCCGCCGTCGCAGACGGACGCCCCTGAAAATAACCGGCGGCGGTAAAATGTTGCCCAATAAGCTCAGAGCCGCGAACAACCTGATCTTCGCGGATCAACGAGCCGTTAGCCTGGTGGGGAAACCACCACTGCCCCAGCGCGGTGGTCAGCAGCGGGTAAGCCCCGCCGGTAATAAGCATCAGGAAAATCAATGTTGATAATGCAGGACGTAATCCACTCATCTGAAACCTCACACCAGACCCAACAGGGTCAGCAGTAAATCAATCGCTTTAATACCAATAAATGGCACCACCAGACCGCCCAGACCGTAGATCCACAAATTACGGCGCAACATTGCAGATGCGGATAACGGCTTGTAGCTCACGCCTTTAAGCGCCAGTGGGATCAGAAAAACGATGATTAGCGCATTAAAGATAACCGCGCTGAGGATCGCTGAATCCGGCGAATGCAGTCCCATAACGTTAAGCGCATTGAGCTGCGGATAGGTGGCGGCGAACGCGGCCGGGATAATGGCGAAATACTTTGCTACGTCATTGGCGATACTGAAGGTGGTCAGCGAGCCGCGCGTCATCAGCATCTGTTTCCCAATGTGCACCACTTCAATCAGTTTGGTGGGGTTGGAATCGAGATCCACCATGTTGCCAGCTTCCTTCGCCGCTTGGGTCCCGGAGTTCATAGCGACCGCGACATCCGCCTGCGCCAGTGCCGGGGCGTCGTTGGTTCCGTCGCCGGTCATCGCCACCAGACGGCCTTCCGCCTGATACTGACGAATCAGCGCCAGCTTGGCTTCCGGCGTGGCCTCCGCTAAGAAATCATCCACCCCGGCTTCCGCGGCGATCGCGGCGGCGGTCAGGCGGTTATCGCCGGTTATCATCACCGTTTTGATCCCCATTTTGCGCAGTTGGGCAAAACGTTCTTTGATCCCGCCTTTCACAATATCTTTCAGGGCTATCACGCCCAGTACGCGGGAGCCTTCGGCTACCACCAGCGGCGTAGCGCCAAGGCGAGCGACGTTGTCGACCTTCTGCTCGACATCGGCGGGGAAGTGACCGCCGTTGGCTTCAACGTGACGACGAATGGCATCGACCGAACCTTTGCGGATCATACGGTTGTCGATGTTGATACCGCTCATCCGGCTTTGCGCGGTAAACGGCACAAAGGTCGCGTGCAGCGATTGCACGTCGCGAATACGCAGATTAAAGCGCTGTTTTGCCAGAATAACGATGCTGCGGCCTTCCGGTGTTTCATCGGCCAGCGATGAAAGCTGTGCGGCATCGGCCAGCGTTTTTTCGTCCACGCCCTGGGCAGGCAGAAAATCTGAAGCCTGACGGTTACCCAGCGTAATGGTACCGGTTTTATCCAGCAGCAGGACGTCCACGTCACCCGCGGCTTCGACCGCACGTCCGCTGGTGGCAATGACGTTCGCGCCCAGCATACGGCTCATCCCGGCCACGCCAATGGCAGAAAGCAGACCGCCGATGGTGGTGGGGATCAGACAAACGAGCAGGGCAACCAGTACCGTGACGCTGACCGCGCTGCCGCCCCAGGCGGAAAACGGCCATAGCGTGGCGGCCGCTAACAGAAAGACGATAGTCAGGGCAATCAGCAGGATCGTCAGGGCGATTTCATTGGGGGTTTTACGCCGCTGCGCGCCTTCGACCATGGCGATCATCCGGTCGAGGAATGTTTCGCCGGGGTTTACGCTACATTCGATCACCAGCCAATCGGAGAGGATGCGAGTCCCGCCGGTGACCGAGGCAAAATCGCCACCGGATTCACGAATGACCGGCGCAGACTCACCGGTAATCGCGCTTTCGTCCACCGATGCGCCACCTTCGATCACCTCGCCGTCACACGGGATAATATCGCCAGCTTCCACCAGCACAATATCGCCTTTACGGAGATCATCGGCAGGGACGTGATCCATGGCCGAGCCGTATTTTGGTTCGCGAAGTTTGCGGGCAAAGGCGGTTTTTTTCACCCCTTTCAGACTGTTCGCCTGTGCTTTACTGCGCCCCTCAGCCAGCGCTTCGGCAAAGTTAGCGAACAGGACGGTAATCCACAGCCACAGACTAATCGCGCCGGTAAACCACGGATTGCCTGGCATATAACCTGTTGCCATCGCCAGCGTTAACAGCGTGGTCAACAGGCTGCCCAGCCAGACGAGAAACATCACCGGATTACGCCATTGGGTATGTGGGCTTAATTTTTTCACGGCATCCATCAGCGCCTGTGCGACCAGAGAAGGTTCGAACAGCGCCAGTTGCTTGCGACTCATAGTAATGTGCTCCGCATCACTCAGTGTAATGACAGGTATTCTGCGACAGGGCCAAGGGCCAGGGCAGGAACAAAGGTGAGAGCGCCAACCAGTAACACCGTACCGATTAACAACCCGACAAACAGCGCGCCATGGGTGGGTAGTGTGCCAGGGCTGGCAGGCTGGATCTTTTTACTGACCAGCGACCCGGCAATAGCCATCACGGGTACGATCACGCCGAAGCGACCAAAGAACATGCACAGCGCCAGCAGGCAGTTCCAGAACGGGCTATTGGCGCTTAATCCGGCAAAGGCGCTACCGTTGTTGTTCGCGGCAGATGACACGGCATACAGCACTTCACTAAACCCATGTGGACCCGGGTTGAGCATGGCGCTGCGCCCGGCATCGGTCATCATTGCTATTGCTGTGCCAAGCAGGACCAGCGCAGGGGTGACCAGAATCGCCAGCGCGGTCATTTTCATTTCGCGCACGTCGATTTTCTTACCCAGGTATTCCGGTGTTCGGCCAATCATCAGCCCGGCGATGAACACAGCCAGCAATACGAACAGCAGCATGCCGTACAGACCTGAACCCACACCGCCGAAGACCACTTCGCCAATTTGCATCAGCCACATCGGCACCATTCCGCCGAGTGCGGTAAAGGAGTCATGCATCGAAATCACTGCGCCACAGGATGCCGCCGTTGTGACGACCGCAAACAGACTGCTGACCAGTACGCCAAAGCGGCTCTCTTTGCCTTCCATGTTGATATTGCTGTCTGCACCTAACTGCATCAGATGCGGGTTGCCCTGAACTTCGGCCCACATCACGACGGCTACGCAGATGACAAAAATGAGCGACATGGCCCATAACAGGGTCCGGCCCTGACGACGATCGCCCACCACATCGCCAAAGGCAAAACACAGCGCGGTAGGAATTAAGAAAATAGCCAGCATCTGTACCAGGTTGGTCAGCGCGGTTGGGTTTTCAAACGGATGTGCTGAGTTAGCGTTAAAGAAACCGCCCCCGTTGGTGCCGAGCATCTTAATCGCTTCCTGCGAAGCGACAGGTCCCATCGGCAGCAACTGTTTCACCCCTTCAAGCGTCGTGATGGGCTGATAGGGCAATACGTTTTGCAGCGCGCCTTGTTGAATAAAAAACAGGGCGATGAGCAGCGCAATCGGCACGAGGATCCACAGCGTAATACGAACCAGATCGACCCAGGCATTACCCAGCGTATCCATGCTCTGGCGCGTAAAGGCACGCGTCAGGGCAAAAATCACCGCAATCCCGGTCGCCGCGGACAGGAAGTTCTGCACGGTCAACCCAGCCATCTGGCTGAAGTAGCTTAAAGTGGTTTCACCGGCATAAGATTGCCAGTTGGTATTGGTGACAAAACTCACTGCCGTGTTGAGCGCCAGATGCCATGAAAGTCCTGGAAGCTGCTGAGGATTCAGCGGCAGCAGGTTTTGCGCCATCAGCATCGAAAACAGGACCAGCAGGCCCAGTACATTGAGCGCGAGGATTGCCAGCAGATACTGCCGCCAGTTCATCTCCTGTTGCGAAATGCCCAGACCACGCCAGAGCACACTCTCCACGCCAGCGAGGCCCGGTAGGGACGTATTATTGATGAGTCGGGCCAGCCCAAACCCTAGCGGTCTGGCGATGACAAACAGCACCAGCAAGAAACTGGCAATGAGTAAAAAACCTTGAGCCGCCATCAGAACGCCTCCGCATTAATCAGGGCATACACAAGGTAACCTAATAATAAAAAGACCAGCCCAATGCCGGTTATCACGCCTGCACTCACAGTGCACCTCCAGTGGCATAAATGTGATAACCAGAGCGTAGGTTTTTGCTTGCAAAGATTTCGCAAAAATCGGCGGGCGGGGTGTAAAAAAAGTATAAAAATGGCAAAGACCATTATTTAACTAATGGTTAGTATTAATTTAACTTTTATGTAACTTAATTACGGTTTTAAGCTAAACGGGGCATAAATAGATAAAAATAAGTGGTCGGATGAGTAGTAAAATTACACACAAGGCGGTATTATTTTCATCAGTTAACCAACTTTATTTTTCCGGTGCGATTCACCGAACAGTTATATGGGAGAGGATTATGGACTTTTATAAAGAATATCCAGCACACATTGTTTTCTTACGCCGTACCTTTGCCGTAGTGGCGGGCGTACTGGCGCTGCCGGTCATGCTGTTCTGGAAAGACCGTGCCCGTTTTTACAGCTACCTGCATCGCGTCTGGTCTAAAACCAGTGATAAGCCGGTGTGGATGGAGCAGGCTGAAAAAGCCACCTGCGATTTCTATTGATAATTTATGAATCCTAAAAGCCGCTGATATCAGCGGCTTTTTTGCTCATGATAGCTACACTTATCTCAGGAATGAAAAGGAGCGATCATGAGCGAGAAAATCCCTGTTGGTATCAGTGCCTGTCTGTTGGGGGAAGCGGTTCGCTATGATGGAGGGCATAAGCGCCTGGCCTTTGCTGTAGAAGACCTGTCGCCGTGGGTCGCGTTTGAACCCGTATGCCCTGAAATGGGGATCGGGTTACCGGTCCCACGACCTGCGCTGCATCTGGTCAAAGAGGGCGAGGCTGTCTCCCTGCGTTTTAGTGATAAGCGCGAGGGGTATTTTCGTACGCAATTAAATTCTCGTCAGCGACAAGAGCTGGCCTCTCTCATTGACGGCTATCGACGTGCGACTCAACCGCTGCTTGCGCCAATAACATTACTCAAACACTATATGGCGGAATACCCGGATGCTTATCTTTCCGGGCAGCGCTATTTCAATCCCTGACCAGAGGCTCTGCGTTTGCGCTACGGGCGTTAATTTTTTTCTTCAGGAGTGTTATGACCACCCATTTGGTCTGGTTTCGGCGTGATTTACGTCTGCACGACAACCTCGCGCTGGCGGCGGCTTGTCGGGATCGTTCTGCGCAGGTGCTGGCGTTATATATATCTACCCCCGGGCAGTGGAAGGCCCACGATATGGCCCCGCGTCAGGCGGCATTTGTCAACGCGCAGTTGAATGCGTTACAAGCGGCGCTGGCAGAAAAAGGCATCCCTTTACTGTTTCATGAAGTGGCTGATTTTGCGGCCAGCGTGGACACCGTCAAACGTGTCTGCCTGCAGTATGACGTCAGTCGATTATTTTATAACTATCAATATGAAATAAACGAACGACAGCGTGATGTAAACGTAGAGAAATCATTACCCCAGGTGGTGTGCGAAGGGTTTGATGACAGCGTGATCCTGCCTCCTGGAGCGGTGATGACCGGCAATCATGAGATGTATAAAGTGTTCACGCCGTTTAAAAATGCCTGGCTGAAGCGGATTAAAGACGGTATTCCAGAATGTGTGAGCGCGCCAAAAATGAGAGAATGCGGCGCTCTTGACGCACCGTTAACATCAATAACGCTGAGCTATCCGCAGCAAAATTTTGATGCCCAAAGGTTTGTGGCAGAGGAAAAATTGGCCATCGCGCAATTACGCCAGTTTTGCCAGCAGGCTGCGGGAAAATACGAACAGCAGCGTGATTTTCCAGCGATTGACGGGACCAGTCGATTATCCGCAAGCCTGGCGACAGGCGGGTTATCGCCGCGCCAATGCCTGAATCGACTGCTCGCAGAGCAGCCGCAGGCGCTTGAGGGCGGGGCGGGCAGCGTCTGGCTGAACGAGCTTATCTGGCGTGAATTTTATCGTCATCTGATGACATATCATCCGGCGCTGTGTCGGTATCAACCCTTTATCCGCTGGACCGATCGCGTGCAATGGCAGAATAACCCGACGCATTTGCAGGCCTGGCAAACGGGTCAAACGGGTTACCCGATTGTGGATGCGGCGATGCGTCAGCTCAACGCCACGGGCTGGATGCATAATCGTTTACGCATGATTACGGCCAGTTTTTTAGTAAAAGACCTGCTGATCGACTGGCGTAAAGGGGAGCAGTATTTCATGTCGCAACTGATCGATGGCGACCTGGCGGCCAATAACGGCGGCTGGCAGTGGGCCGCATCCACCGGAACCGATGCCGCACCGTATTTCCGCATATTTAACCCCACGACGCAGGGCGAAAAATTTGACCGTGACGGTGAGTTTATCCGCCAGTGGCTGCCGGAATTGCGCGATGTGCCGGGTAAAGCCATCCATGAGCCGTGGTCGTGGGCGGAAAAAGCGCAGGTGACGCTCAACTATCCTCGCCCGATTGTCGATCATAAGCAGGCCAGACTGGCTACGCTGGCGGCATATGAGGCGGCGCGAAAAGGGTAAAGGCAGGGTGGATTTCTGCGTAATGCCTTCCAGCAAAATGAATTTGTTGCAGTTGGGCGCGTTTAGCGCTGAAGTGTGCGCGCAAGGTTGTTAATGCCCTGATGCAGATGCTTTTATCTGGCAGTAAAGTTCCGTCATCTTCATTCGGGTGATGGAACTTGATGACAATGCCAACAACCTCCACACCGCACGATGCGGTATTTAAAACGTTTTTACATCATCCCGAAACGGCGCGGGATTTTCTCGACATTCACCTGCCAGCTGAACTGCGGATGCTTTGCGATTTGAATTCGCTGAAGCTGGAGTCAGAAAGCTTTATTGAAGCGGATTTACGTTCGCGCTACTCCGACGTGCTCTGGTCTTTGCACACACGCAACGGTGACGGTTATGTCTATGTGGTGATAGAGCATCAAAGTTCAGCTGAGCCGCATATGGCTTTTCGTCTGTTGCGTTATGCGATGGCGGCGATGCAGCGTCATCTGGACGCAGGGCATAAGGAACTACCTTTGGTGATACCGATGCTCTTTTATCATGGCTGCCGAAGCCCCTATCCGTACTCATTGTGCTGGCTGGATGCCTTTGCTGACCCCGTGGCGGCAAGGCAGCTTTATTCCAGCGCATTTCCGTTGGTAGACATAACGGTGGTACCCGATGATGAGATCATGGCTCACAGACGAATGGCGCTGCTGGAATTAATGCAAAAACATATCCGTCAGCGGGATTTGCTGGGGCTGGTAGAGCAACTGGCCACGCTGCTACTTACTGGATGCGCTAATGACACGCAATTACAGGCGATGTTTAATTACATCCTACAATCTGGCGACGAATCTCGTTTTAATGAATTTATGCAGGAGATAGCGCAACGGATCCCCCAACATAAGGAGAGGCTGATGACTATTGCAGAGCGGTTACGGTTAGATGGATTACAGGAAGGGTTACAGCAGGGTAAACAAGAAGCCGCATTACGTATAGCGCAAACCATGCTGGAGCAAGGTATAGATCGCACAATGGTGCTACTGGTTACAGGTCTTACTGAAGAGGAACTCGCAGCAATTCATGCATAATTACCTGAAAAAACAGGCCCGAATCTTATCACATCATCGGGCCTGTACACTCAGGACTCTACCGCTAACGCACGGTTTCTGAATTTCAGCGACTGGTACAGCCAAATCAGCAGCACCAGTACCACACAGGCCAGTGCGCCCCAGGTAATTTCGCTAAAGACGTCAATATAGGCATTGATGGAATAGTTGATGGCGCCGGCAGCGTCAAACGAACCTTGTGACGTCTGGTCGGCGATCACCCCAGCCAGGTAGTTGGCGATTGCGCCGGAGAGCAGCATATAAATGCCGGTTAATACACCGGTTACTCCGGGGATCTCAATGCGGGTAATTTGCGACATTGCCACCGGGTCGATAAACAGTTCCGCAAAGCCCATGACCGCCAGCCCCAATACCATCAGCGGCATGGAAGAGTGGCCGTAAGCGGCGGACCAGCGGGCGCTTACGGTCAGAATACAAAAACCGGCGCTCATTAAACCGAGACCAAGGGCAAATTTGCCCCAGATGCGTACGGTGCGATTGCCGCCTACGCTCTCTTTGACCACCCATGCCAGCACGATACCGCACAGCATAACCGCAAAGGCGTTAACCGACTGGAACATCGCGGTGGGTACGGAATACCCCATAATGTCGCGATTAACAAAGCGGTCGATATACAGGCTGATTGAGCTACCGCCCTGTTGAGCAAAGGCCCAGAACAGCAGGCTAAAGAAGGTCAGCGTGACGATGAGCCCCAGCTCTTTGCGTTGCTTCTGGGTTTGCGCCTGGCGGTAAATCTTCGCCAGAACCGCCAGACCGATAACAGTAGCAACGATCAGGGCGTACACGGACCACTCTTTCCAGAACAAGACAGTAATCAGCAGTGGGGCGGCAACCAGCAGAACTAACAACCAGGCCCAGTTCGGCAACATGTATTTTTTCGCGCGCAGGACGGCCTTATTGACGCCGGTGGTATGGGCGAAATGGCGATTACCACATAAGAAAATCACCAGCCCTGCCAGCATGCCGATAGCGGCCAGCGCAAAACCCATCGCCCAGCTGTACTCTTCCTGCACATAGCCACAGGCTATCGGGGCAATGATTGAACCGATGTTGCCGGCGGCGTAGAGCAGAGAGAACCCACCGTCGCGGCGGGGATCTTCAGGCTGATACAGTTCACCCAGCAGGCAACTGACGTTGGATTTAAACAGACCGTAGCCACAGACGATAATCGCTAGCGATAAATAAAGGAATGCCGGGGCCATTTCGCTGGCGCCCAACACCAGATGCCCCACCGCCATCAAAATGCGCCGATCATCACCGCCATCCGGTTGCCGAGCACTTTATCTGCCAGATACCCTCCGAGAATGGGTGTGACGTAGACCAGCGAGCAGTAGGCGCTGAACAGTTCATAAGCGTGATTATCGTCGTACTTAAGCTGGTTAGTGAGATACAGAATCAGCAGCGCACGCATACCGTAAAAACTGAAATATTCCCAAATTTGTAGCGCGACAACGTAATAAATCGCCCGCGGTTGAGATGCTTGTTTATTCATTGTTTTCTCGAAGTAAATGTCTCGCAACAGGTTGAATGTGCTGTGCGAGCGTGTTTCCTTAAAGTTGTAACTTTGATACAGATCTGATTATTTTTGCAATATGCTGTCTGATTGCATAAATATACATGAATTAGATCGCGTGGTGGTATGCAAATTACGTTCTACAGTGGTGTGATTGTTTCTTAATGTGTCAATGAAATGACTATCGACGAACGCAGGCGAGGACGCTATTTTAACCTAAGCTGTGTTGCTGATTGGGCAGGCAGAACTTATGACAACGAGGACGATGATGAAAAACACCGAACTGGAACAACTGATCAATGACAAACTGAACAGCGCCGCCATTAGCGACTATGCGCCGAACGGTTTGCAGGTTGAGGGCAAAGAGACGGTGCATAAAATCGTGACCGGCGTGACCGCAAGCCAGGCGCTGCTGGACGAGGCGGTGCGCCTGCAGGCCGATGCGGTCATCGTTCATCACGGTTATTTCTGGAAAGGCGAATCTCCGGTGATTCGCGGCATGAAGCGCCATCGTCTGAAAACGCTGTTGGAAAATGATATTAACCTGTATGGCTGGCATCTGCCGCTGGATGCCCATCCGGAACTGGGTAATAACGCGCAGCTTGCCGCGCTATTGGGGATTACCGTGATGGGGGAAATTGAGCCGCTGGTACCGTGGGGTGAACTCTCTATGCCGGTTCCAGGGCTGGAGCTGGCGTCGTGGATTGAAGCGCGTCTGGGCCGTAAACCGTTATGGTGTGGTGATACCGGGCCGGAAAAGGTGCAACGCGTCGCGTGGTGTACGGGGGGCGGTCAAAGCTTCATTGATAGCGCAGCCCGGTTTGGCGTTGATGCCTTTATCACCGGTGAAGTCTCAGAGCAAACCATTCACTCTGCCCGCGAACAGGGGCTGCATTTTTATGCTGCCGGTCACCATGCGACCGAACGCGGCGGGATTCGTGCATTAAGCGAATGGCTGAATGAAAATACCGATCTGGATGTCACTTTTATTGATATTCCTAACCCAGCGTAATAAAGAGGGACGAAAGTGCAGCGAGCGCGTTGTTATCTGTTAGGTGAGACTGCGGTAGTTCTGGAACTGGAACCGCCCATTACGCTGGCGACTCAAAAACGTATCTGGCGTCTGGCCCAGCGTCTGGTTGATGCTCCGAATGTACGTGAAGCGATTCCAGGAATGAACAATATCACGGTGATCTTGCGTGACCCACAAACGCTGGCGCTGGATGCGATTGAACGCCTGCAGCGCTGGTGGGAAGAGAGCGAAGCGCTGGAACCGGATTCGCGTTTTATTGAAATTCCCGTGACTTATGGCGGTGAGTTTGGTCCCGATCTGGCAGAGGTCGCCCGGCACAGTGGATTAAGCGACAAGCAGGTTGTTGAACTTCATGCGTCAGTCGACTATGTGGTGTGGTTTATTGGTTTTCAGCCAGGGTTCCCCTATCTGGGGAGCTTACCTGAACCACTCCATACCCCCAGACGGTCAGAACCGCGTCTGCTTGTTCCGGCAGGTTCTGTAGGTATCGGTGGATCGCAAACGGGGGTCTATCCGCTTGCCACGCCCGGCGGATGGCAATTGATTGGGCGTACCTCCGTGTCGTTATTTGATCCAAAACGAGAAGAGCCGATCCTGTTGCGCGCTGGGGATACCGTGCGTTTTGTTCCGCAGAAGGAGGGGGTATGTTAAACATCATTCGTGCGGGCATGTACACCTCGGTCCAGGACGGCGGACGCCACAATTTTCGTCAATCCGGCATCAGCCAGTGCGGCGCGCTGGATAAACCGGCGTTTAACGTTGCTAACCTGCTGGTGGGAAATGATGCGAATGCCGCTGCGCTGGAAATCACGCTGGGGCAACTGGTAGTCGAATTTGAAGCCGATGGTTGGTTTGCCCTGACCGGCGCCGGATGCGAAGCGCATCTGGATCGTGCTCCTGTGTGGAGTGGGTGGCGACTGCCGGTGAAAGCGGGACAGCGACTGACGCTAAAACGTCCACATCATGGTATGCGTAGTTATCTGGCGGTTGCGGGCGGATTTGATGTTCCCGAAGTCATGGGCTCGCGCAGCACCGATCTTAAAGTCGGCATTGGCGGGCTGGAGGGGCGTCTGCTGCGTGATGGCGATCGGCTGGCGATTGGGGCATCTACCCGGCAATTCAGCGGACCTCAGGGGGTAAAACAGCTGATGTGGGGAAACCACATTCGCGCGCTGCCCGGGCCTGAATACCAGGAATTTGACGAGGTCTCGCAGGCGTCTTTCTGGCGTTCGCCGTGGCAGCTTAGCCCGCAAAGCAACCGGATGGGCTATCGCCTGCAGGGGCAGCCGTTGACGCGTATGACCGATCGCGAGTTGCTGTCGCATGGCTTACTCCCCGGCGTGGTGCAGGTTCCGCATAATGGTCAACCGATCGTGCTGATGAATGATGCCCAGACGACGGGCGGCTATCCGCGTATCGCCTGTATCATCGAAGCGGATATGTACCATCTGGCGCAGATCCCGCTCGGTCAGCCGATTCATTTTGTGCAGTGTTCGCTGGAGGAAGCGCTTAAGGCGCGCCACGATCAGCAGCGTTACCTGCAACAGTTAACATGGCGACTTAATAATGAAAATTGATCTCAACGCAGACCTCGGTGAGGGCTGTGCTAACGATGCAGCGCTGCTGCAACTGGTGTCGTCAGCTAATATCGCCTGTGGATTTCACGCCGGTGATGCGCAAACCATGCTTTTAAGCGTGCGTGAAGCGCTAAAAAATGGCGTGGCGGTAGGCGCACATCCGAGCTTTCCGGATCGGGAGAATTTTGGCCGTAGCGCCATGACTCTGCCTGTGGAAACGGTTTATGCGCAGACGCTGTATCAAATTGGTGCGCTGGCAGCCATTACGCGCGCGGAAGGCGGCGTGATGCGCCATGTGAAACCCCACGGTATGCTTTATAACCAGGCGGCAAAAGATCCACAGTTGGCGGACGCGATTGCGAAAGCGGTGCATGCCTGCGATCCTTCGCTGGTTCTGGTGGGGCTGGCGGGAAGCGAACTGATTCGCGCCGGGGAACATTATGGCCTGGTGACGCGTCAGGAGGTTTTTGCCGATCGGGGTTACCAGGCTGACGGCAGTCTGGTTCCGCGTAGCCAGCCTGGCGCATTGATTGAGGATGAAGAGCAGGCGCTGGCGCAAACGCTAGAAATGGTGCAATCCGGTAGAGTAAAAAGCCAGAGCGGAACATGGGCGAACGTGACGGCCCAGACGGTATGCATTCATGGGGATGGCGAGCACGCACTCGCTTTTGCCCGTCGCTTGCGCAGCGCATTCGAAGCATGCAATATTCAAATTAGCGCATAATTTTTTTATAAAAAACAATAATATATTACACAACAACATAAGGGATTTAATTATGGGAGAGGTCATTTCTCTCTGGCCATTGACGGGTATCGCCGTCATTGTGGTCGGATTTCTTTTACGTTTTAACCCGGTATTGGTGGTCATTATTGCCGGGATCGTCACCGGACTGGCGGCGCATATGCCAATCGCTACCATTCTGGAAAAGCTGGGTGAGGGATTTCTCAACACCCGCAACCTGCCGTTTATCCTGCTGATCCCCCTGGCGGTTATTGGTCTGCTGGAGCGTCACGGACTCAAAGAGCGCGCTCAGGCGTGGATTGCCAAAATCCGCAGCGCCACCAGCGGCCGTCTGCTTATTGTCTATCTGTTTATTCGTGAGGCGACCGCCGCCTTAGGACTGACCAGCCTGGGGGGACATCCGCAGATGGTGCGTCCGCTGCTGGCGCCAATGGCGGAAGGGGCCGCCGAGAAAAACCACGGTGAGATACCGGGCGAGGTTCGTTATCGTCTGCGCGCCATGTCTGCCGCGACTGATAACGTTGGGCTGTTTTTCGGTGAAGATATCTTTGTTGCCTTCGGTGCCATCATATTCATGCACAATTTTATGCTGGAATCGGGCGGGATCCAGACCGAACCGCTGCATATCGCCCTGTGGGGGATCCCGACGGCAATTTGCGCCTTCCTGATCCACGGCACGCGTCTGTGGCGGCTGGATAGCTATTTGCAGCGTGAAGTGGCGAAAGCGAATGCCGCAGCGAAAGGGGAAGCGAAATGAATTTTCAGCAAAGCTATCTCTACTGGCTGGCAGGCGCGGTATTACTGATTGTGGCGCTGATGTCCTGGCGGGATAAGGCTAACCCGCGTCGCTTAACTACCGGTCTGTTTTGGGGCCTGTACGGCGTTCTCTTTCTGCTTGGCGACTGGACATACTCGCTGTTTGGCGATAAACGCGCGGTGCATATTGCCGTCGGCGTCGCGGTGGTCATACTGGCCCTGATCGCCGGTTTCGGCGGCGTAAAGCTGGGAAGCTACCATCAACGAACGCAGCAACAGCGCGAAGAGAGCGCCAGTCGTCTGGGTAATCGCCTGTTTTTCCCGGCGCTGGCGATCCCGGTGGTAACCGTTATTGGCGTACTGATGTTCAACCATATTCCGGGTTTACAGGATGCGCTGTTTGGGCCGGGTAATCATGCCACGCTGGTGACGCTCTTTTCGATGACCGCAGGTTCGTTGATTGGTCTGGCGATGGCGATAAAAATGACCCATGAGCGGGTGCATCAGCCGATTCAGGAGGCACGCCGACTGCTGGACTCTATCGGTTGGGCATTCATCCTGCCGCAGATCCTGGCCACGCTCGGACTGTTGTTCACTGCGGCGGGCGTCGGCAGCGGCATTTCATATCTGACCCAGGAATATCTGGCGGTGGATAGCCGTTTTATCGCGGTGGCGGTGTACACCATTGGTATGGCCTTGTTGACGATGGTGATGGGCAATGCGTTTGCCGCTTTCCCGATCGTGACCGCGGGAATCGGTATTCCGATCCTCGTACTGCAACACGGTGGTAACCCGGCGGTGATGGCGGCGATTGGTATGTTCTCCGGCTATTGCGGAACATTGATGACGCCAATGGCGGCGAACTTCAATATTGTGCCTGCGGCGCTGCTGGAGCTACCAGACAAAAACGCGGTGATTAAAGCACAGGTGCCAACCGGCATACTGCTGCTGTTGGTTAACGTTTTTCTGATGTATTTCCTGATGTTCCTGTAAGGAGGAAGGATGAAAACAGTACTCATCACGGGATTTGAACCCTTTGGCGGCGAGTCAGTTAACCCTTCCTGGGAAGTGGTCTCGGGCCTCGACAATGCTATCATCGATGGATGCCGTGTCGTTGCCCGCCAGTTGCCGTGCGTCTTTGGCGAGTCTCTCTCCGTACTCAATGCCGCGATTGACGCATTGTCGCCATCGCTGGTGCTGGCGGTGGGGCAGGCGGGTGGCCGAACGGATATCACCGTGGAGCGCGTGGCGATCAATGTTGACGATGCGCGTATTGCGGATAATCAGGGGCAACAGCCGATTGATGTACCGATTGTGGCCGATGGCCCTGCGGCGTGGTTCAGCACATTGCCGATCAAAGCGATGGTTGTCGCCATGCGCAACGCGGGAATTCCGGCCTCGGTTTCTCAGACGGCGGGTACCTTCGTGTGTAACCACGTGATGTATGGCCTGCTGCATAAATTACGCGACGTTCCGGCAGTGAAGGGCGGTTTTATTCATATTCCTTATCTGCCACAACAGGCCGCGCAGCACCCCGGTGCGCCAAGTATGGCGGCGGAAACAGTACGTCGGGCGCTGGAGGTCGCGATTACCACCGCATTGCAGTTGGAAAGCGATATCGCGGTGACAGGCGGCGCAACACATTAACAAAGGACAGTATTATGCCTGAAGGCCCGGAGATCCGCCGCGCGGCGGATACCCTGGAGGCGGCAGTCAAAGGTAAACCCCTGACGGATGTCTGGTTTGCCTTTGAGCAGTTAAAACCGTATCAATCCCAACTCATCGGGCAGAGTGTTACCCAGCTTGAGACGCGGGGTAAAGCCTTACTGACCCATTTTTCCAATGGCCTGACGCTGTATAGTCACAATCAGCTTTACGGCGTGTGGCGAGTGGTCGATACCGGCAACATGCCGCAAACCACGCGGGTGCTGCGCGTCAGGCTGCAAACCGAGGATAAAACTATCCTGCTGTATAGCGCGTCTGACATCGAAATGCTGACGCCAGAGCAGCTCACCACCCATCCATTTCTGCAACGGGTTGGACCGGACGTGCTGGATTTGCGTTTAACGGCCGCAGAGGTAAAAACGCGTCTGCTGTCATCCCGTTTTCGCAATCGCCAGTTTTCCGGTCTGCTGTTGGATCAGGCATTTCTGGCGGGATTAGGTAACTATCTGCGGGTAGAAATTCTCTGGCAGGTGGGGTTGACCGGTCAGCATAAAGCGTCACAGCTTAGCGATGAACAGTTGGATGCGCTGGCGCAAGCGCTACTTGATATTCCTCGCCTGTCGTATAACACTCGCGGCCAGGTCGATGACAATAAGCACCACGGCGCGTTGTTTCGCTTTAAGGTCTTTCATCGGGATGGCGAATCCTGTGAGCGCTGTGGCGGCATCATCGAGAAAACGACACTTTCCTCGCGACCCTTTTACTGGTGTCCGGGCTGCCAGCATTAGGTGGGCTGTCTTGGCGCATGTGCTGAAATAAAACGCGCCACCGCCGGACCGGTCAATAAAATACTGAACAGCCGCAGGGTTTGCATCGCCATGATTAGCGCCATATCGGCGTGGCTGCCAGCGGCAATTACCGCGACGGAATCGACTCCGCCAGGGCTGGTCGCCAGATAGGCGGTGAGAAAGTCGATTTGCATATAATGCGCCAGCCCCCAGGCCATCGCCGCACAAATCGCCATCAGTGAAAAAATGGACAACAGTATTTGCGGCAGTGGCCGCAGCGCCATTAAAAAGATCTGTTTGTCAAAGCCAAGACCGATTTGCCAGCCAATCGCCATATACGCTATCGCCAGTAGCCATTCCGGCAGTTCAATGACCATTATACCGCCTGCGTTTAGCAATGCGCCCGCCAGCATGGGCAGTAACATCACGCCGGAGGGGATACGCAGTAAGCGCCCGGCCACACCAGCAACTGCGGCCAGCAGTATGGTACTTAACAGATTAAGACTCAGCGGTGGAAACCAGACGATTTGCTGGCCGACCGTTTGTGCCTGTTCGCCCATGACAAATCGGGTGACCAGCGCGGCAGCGCCGACCACCAACAGTACGCGCAAATACTGCATAAACGCCACCAGCCGGATGTCAGCGCCATAATCCTGCGCCATCGCAACCATCGCGGCTGCCCCGCCAGGTGATGACCCCCACGCGCCGGTGTTCCCCGGTAGATTACTGTAGCGAACCAGCAGCCAGCCGATCACCGCGCTGCTAATCAGGGTTGCCAGCAGGATGACAATCACCATCGGCCAGTGTGCCGCAAGTGTCGTTAAAATGGATCCAGTGAGGTTTTGCGCAATCATGCAGCCGAGAATGGCCTGAGCGGCAAGAAATGTGCAGCGGGGAGTGTGCAGGGAGATCCCGCGCATACTGAAAATGATACCGACAATCATCGAGCCGAGCAGCAATGCGCCTGGAAGATGTATCAACAGAAAGAACAGGGAAAGAAGGAGTGATAGCAGAAATAGCAGGCTCCACTGCAAAACAGGCATCCCATGCTCCTGAGTGAAATGAGGAAGATCTCAGTAAATCATAGAGAAAACGTGATGAGAATAAAATAATGTGGGTCAAGAATAAACAGACCGGACAGCGGCATTAACACCCTGTCCGGCCTGGAAGATTCAAGGGAGTAGGCCGGACAGGCGAGAGCGCTGTCCGGCAGACAATTAACGCTTAATATCAGACTTAAAGTCGCGCTTGTCGTAGCCGGTATATAGCTGACGTGGACGAGCGATTTTCATGCCGTCGGTGTGCATTTCATTCCAGTGTGCAATCCAGCCAACGGTACGCGCCATGGCGAAGATCACAGTGAACATGGAGGACGGAATGCCCATCGCTTTCAGAATGATGCCAGAGTAGAAGTCGACGTTCGGGTAGAGTTTCTTCTCGATGAAGTACGGGTCGTTGAGCGCAATGTGCTCAAGCTCCATTGCCACTTCCAGCAGATCATCTTTGGTGCCCAGCTCTTTCAGCACTTCATGGCAGGTTTCACGCATCACGGTGGCGCGCGGGTCATAGTTTTTGTAAACACGGTGACCAAAGCCCATCAGGCGGAAAGAATCATTCTTGTCTTTCGCGCGGCGAACAAATTCCGGAATGTGTTTAACTGAGCTGATTTCTTCCAGCATTTTCAGCGCAGCTTCGTTGGCGCCGCCATGTGCCGGTCCCCACAGGGAAGCAATACCAGCCGCGATGCAGGCAAACGGGTTCGCGCCAGAAGAACCTGCGGTACGTACGGTAGAGGTCGAGGCGTTCTGTTCGTGGTCAGCGTGCAGGATCAGGATACGGTCCATGGCGCGTTCCAGGATTGGATTAACTTCGTATTTTTCGCACGGCGTGGAGAACATCATGTTCAGGAAGTTACCGGCGTAGGAGAGATCATTGCGCGGGTAAACGAACGGCTGGCCGATGGAGTATTTGTAACACATCGCTGCCATGGTCGGCATTTTGGACAGCAGACGGAAAGCGGCGATTTCACGGTGACGCGCATTATTTACGTCCAGCGAATCGTGATAGAACGCAGCCAGCGCCCCGGTGACACCGCACATAACGGCCATCGGGTGAGAGTCGCGGCGGAAACCGTGGAACAGACGCGTGATCTGCTCGTGAATCATGGTATGGCGAGTGACCGTGGTTTTGAACTCGTCGTACTCCTCCTGCGTTGGTTTTTCGCCGTACAGCAGGATATAACACACTTCCAGATAGTTGGACTCGGTCGCCAACTGGTCAATCGGGAAGCCGCGATGCAGCAAAATGCCTTCATCACCATCGATGAACGTAATTTTGGATTCGCAGGATGCGGTAGAGGTGAAACCTGGGTCAAAAGTAAACATCCCCTTTGAGCCAAGGCTACGAATATCAATAACATCTTGACCGAGCGTACCTTTCAGCACATCCAGTTCAATAGCAGCGTCACCATTTAGAGTGATTTTTGCTTTAGTATCAGCCATTTACGGTCTCCTTAGCGCCTTATTACTTAAGACTGCGGAAGTCAGACTTGTTTTCGATACATCAATCAACCGTTACCAGTTTTTTATTCGGCTCGCCGCTCTGCGATAGAGGCGAAAACCAGGGTACAGAGCAATGGGCGCTTGCAGGTAAATCAGTTAACTCATGGTGAAATAGTAACAAATCAACAACTTAGCAATCCGAATTATTTAACCTGTCTATCACTAATAACTGTCCTGAAGGTATTGGTCAATACTTCCACACTGTTACATAACTAAATCTCCGGTGAAAGAGTGACCCCATAACTTTTACGCATTATATGCTTTTTCTGGTGTCGTTTGTAACAACTTTGTTTAATGATTGTCAAATCAGATGATTAAAAATTAAAATAATGTTGTTATCGTGACCTATGTCACTGTTCGGGATAAAACCCGACAAACTATATGTAGGTTAATTGTAATGATTTTGTGAACGTCCTATACTGCCGCCAGGTCTCCGGAATACCCTGCAATCCCGAGCCAACCAGCGTTGTAACGTGTCGTTTTAGCAACTGGAAGCAGTGTTTTATATGACGCGTAGTTATAGTAAGGACGCTGTCTGACCCGCAAGCAGACCGGAGGAAGGAAATCCCGGCGTCTTTCAGACTACAGAAGTCTTATCTTCTGTGCCCGAAGTCCAAAGGGAATAATAAGAACAGCATGTGGGCGTTATTCATGATAAGAAATGTGAAAAAACAAAGACCTGTCAATCTGGATCTGCAAACGATCCGGTTCCCAATCACGGCGATAGCGTCCATTCTCCATCGCGTTTCCGGAGTGATCACCTTCGTGGCGGTCGGGATTCTGTTGTGGTTATTGGGTACCAGCCTTTCCTCCCCTGAAGGTTTCCTCACGGCGTCATCCATTATGAATAACTTCTTTGTGGAGTTAATCATGTGGGGGATCCTGATTGCGCTGGCCTATCACGCCGTAATGGGCATTCGCCATCTGTTGATGGATTTTGGCTATATCGAAGAAACCCTCGAAGCAGGGACACGCTCCGCCAAAATTTGTTTCGTTATCATTGTCGTGCTTTCACTTCTCGCAGGAGTCCTCGTATGGTAAGCAACGCCTCCGCATTAGGACGCAACGGCGTACATGACTTCATTCTGGTCCGTGCTACCGCTATCGTTCTGACGTTATACATCATCTATATGGTCGGCTTCTTCGCCACCAGCGGCGAGTTGACCTTTGAAGTCTGGACCGGTTTCTTCTCATCGGCATTCACCAAAGTTTTCACCCTGCTGGCGCTTTTTTCCATCTTGATTCATGCCTGGATTGGCATGTGGCAGGTGTTGACCGACTACGTTAAACCGCTGGCTGTACGCCTGATTCTGCAACTGGCTATCGTCGTTGCGCTGGTGGTTTACGTCATTTATGGATTTGTTGTGGTGTGGGGTGTGTAATGAAACTGCCAGTCAGAGAATTTGATGCTGTTGTGATTGGTGCCGGTGGCGCAGGTATGCGCGCGGCGCTGCAAATTTCCCAGAGCGGACAGACCTGTGCGCTGCTCTCAAAAGTATTTCCAACCCGTTCCCATACCGTATCCGCGCAGGGTGGCATCACCGTGGCGCTCGGTAATACCCATGAAGATAACTGGGAATGGCACATGTACGACACCGTCAAAGGGTCGGACTACATTGGCGATCAGGACGCAATTGAATATATGTGTAAAACCGGCCCGGAAGCGATTCTGGAGCTGGACCATATGGGCCTGCCGTTCTCTCGTCTCGATAATGGCACCATTTATCAACGTCCGTTTGGCGGTCAGTCGAAAAACTTCGGCGGCGAGCAGGCGGCACGTACCGCCGCAGCGGCAGACCGTACCGGCCACGCGCTACTGCATACCCTGTATCAGCAGAACCTGAAAAACCACACCACCATCTTTTCTGAGTGGTATGCGTTGGACCTGGTAAAGAACGCTGACGGCGCGATTGTCGGTTGTACCGCACTGTGTATCGAAACCGGTGAAGTGGTTTACTTTAAAGCCCGCGCAACCGTACTGGCCACCGGCGGCGCAGGCCGTATTTATCAATCCACTACTAACGCCCACATCAATACCGGTGACGGCGTCGGTATGGCTATCCGCGCTGGCGTGCCGGTGCAGGATATGGAGATGTGGCAGTTCCACCCCACCGGTATCGCCGGCGCGGGCGTACTGGTCACAGAAGGCTGCCGCGGTGAAGGCGGCTATCTGCTGAACAAACACGGCGAGCGCTTCATGGAGCGTTATGCCCCGAATGCGAAAGATCTGGCGGGTCGTGACGTGGTGGCGCGTTCCATCATGATCGAAATCCGTGAAGGCCGCGGCTGTGATGGCCCGTGGGGGCCGCACGCCAAGCTGAAACTCGATCATCTGGGTAAAGAAGTGCTGGAATCTCGTCTGCCGGGTATCCTCGAACTGTCTCGTACCTTTGCCCACGTTGACCCGGTGAAAGAGCCGATTCCGGTAATTCCTACCTGCCACTACATGATGGGCGGTATCCCGACCAAAGTAACCGGCCAGGCGCTGACCGTAAACGAGCAGGGCGAAGATGTGGTGATTCCGGGGCTGTTTGCGGTAGGCGAAATCGCCTGCGTATCGGTTCACGGCGCCAACCGTCTGGGCGGCAACTCGCTGCTGGATCTGGTGGTCTTTGGTCGTGCGGTGGGTCTGCATCTGCAGGAATCTATCGCGGAACAGGGCGACCTGCTGGATGCGACGGAAGACGAGATCGATGCTTCTCTGGCCCGTCTGAATCGCTGGAACGGCAACCGTAACGGCGAAGATCCGGTGGCCATTCGCAAAGCGCTGCAGGAATGTATGCAGCATAACTTCTCGGTATTCCGCGAAGGCGATGCGATGGCGAAAGGACTGGAAGAGCTGAAAGCGATTCGCGAGCGTCTGAAAAACGCCCGTCTGGATGATACCTCCAGTGAATTTAACACCCAGCGCGTTGAGTGTCTGGAGCTGGATAACCTGATGGAAACCGCTTACGCCACCGCAGTCTCTGCAAACTTCCGTACCGAAAGCCGTGGCGCGCATAGCCGCTTCGACTTCCCGGAACGTGATGATGAAAACTGGCTGTGCCATTCCCTGTATCTGCCAGAGTCGGAAACCATGACGCGACGTCAAGTCAATATGGAACCGAAGCTGCGCCCGGCATTCCCGCCGAAGATTCGTACTTATTAATGCGGAGACAGGACAATGAAACTCGAGTTTTCAGTTTATCGCTATAACCCGGACGTTGACGATGCTCCGCGCATGCAGGATTACACCCTGGAAGCGGAAGAAGGGCGCGACATGATGCTGCTGGATGCATTGATGCAGCTGAAAGAAAAAGATCCGTCGCTATCGTTTCGTCGCTCCTGCCGTGAAGGGGTCTGCGGCTCCGACGGTCTGAACATGAACGGCAAAAATGGACTGGCCTGTATCACACCTGTTTCTGCGCTGAATCAGCCGGGCAAGAAGATTGTCATTCGCCCGCTGCCGGGTTTACCGGTTGTGCGCGATTTGGTGGTAGACATGGGACAATTCTACGCACAGTATGAGAAGATTAAGCCTTACTTGTTGAATAATGGGAAAAATCCACCGGCTCGTGAGCATTTACAAATGCCAGAGCAGCGTGAGAAGCTCGATGGGCTGTATGAATGTATTTTGTGTGCATGCTGCTCAACGTCCTGCCCATCATTCTGGTGGAATCCGGACAAATTCATCGGTCCGGCAGGTCTGCTGGCCGCGTATCGCTTCCTGATTGACAGCCGCGATACCGAGACCGACAGCCGCCTGGAAGGTTTAAGTGATGCTTTCAGCGTATTCCGCTGTCACAGCATCATGAACTGCGTCAGCGTATGTCCTAAGGGGCTGAACCCGACGCGCGCTATCGGCCATATTAAGTCAATGCTGCTCAAGCGTAGTGCGTAAGTTGTTGTAGTGGTTGCCGGATGGCGACGTACCGTCTTATCCGGCCTACGGGTTACGTACCTTGTAGGCCTGAAAGCTACGCGCCATCGGGCAATAGAAGTGCAGGAAACCTCTAAAAACTGCCATATGATTAGACAGTTTTTAAAGGTTCCTTAGCGGACGCAGATGACACGACAGTCCGCAACAAGTGAACCCCGGCACGCACATCGGTGTGCGTGGTAGTATCCACGGCGAAATACTCGTCATAGTTCACGTTGCATGTGCGTTGGCTGCACTTGCTCACCCCGGTCACTTACTGGATGTAAGCGCCCAGGGATTCGCAAGCTTGCCGCCTTCCTGAAACGTGACCTATTTAGAGTATTAAATAAGCAGAAAAGATGCTTAAGGGATCACGATGCAGAACAGCGCTTTGAAAGCCTGGTTGGACTCTTCTTACCTCTCTGGCTCGAACCAGAGCTGGATAGAACAGCTCTATGAAGACTTCTTAACCGACCCTGACTCGGTAGATGCTAACTGGCGTTCGACGTTCCAGCAGTTACCTGGCACCGGAGTCAAACCGGATCAACTCCACTCAAAAACACGTGATTATTTCCGTCGGCAGGCGTTGATTACCCCACGTTACTCTTCTTCTATTTCCGACCCTGATGCCAATGTGAAGCAGGTTAAAGTCCTGCAGCTCATTAACGCCTACCGTTTCCGCGGTCATCAACATGCGAATCTTGATCCGCTGGGACTGTGGCAGCAAGAGAAAGTGGCCGATCTGGATCCGTCTTTCCACGATCTGACCGATGCGGATTTCCAGGAAAGCTTTAACGTAGGTTCTTTTGCCGGCGGCAAAGACACTATGAAGCTGAGCGACCTGGTTGTTGCGCTGAAACAAACCTACTGCGGTCCGATTGGCGCCGAGTATATGCACATCACCAGCACCGAAGAAAAACGCTGGCTTCAGCAGCGCATCGAGTCTGGCCGTGCCGCGTTCAGTAGCGAAGAGAAAAAACGCTTCCTCAGCGAACTGACCGCTGCGGAAGGCCTGGAACGCTACCTGGGCGCGAAGTTCCCGGGCGCGAAACGCTTCTCGCTGGAAGGCGGTGATGCGTTAATCCCGATGCTCAAAGAGATGATCCGCCACGCGGGCAACAGCGGTACGCGTGAAGTGGTGCTGGGCATGGCGCACCGTGGTCGTCTGAACGTACTGGTCAACGTGCTGGGTAAAAAGCCACAGGATTTGTTCGACGAATTCGCGGGCAAACATAAAGAACACCTCGGCACTGGCGACGTGAAGTACCACATGGGCTTCTCATCGGATATCGAAACCGAAGGCGGTCTGGTACACCTGGCGCTGGCGTTTAACCCGTCGCACCTGGAAATTGTTAGCCCGGTGGTAATCGGTTCCGTCCGTGCGCGTCTGGATCGTCTGGATGAGCCGAGCAGCAATAAAGTCCTGCCTATCACCATTCACGGCGATGCGGCAGTCACCGGGCAGGGCGTGGTTCAGGAAACCCTGAACATGTCGAAAGCGCGTGGTTACGAAGTGGGCGGTACCGTTCGCATCGTTATCAACAACCAGGTGGGCTTCACCACCTCTAACCCGTTGGATGCGCGTTCTACCCCATACTGCACCGACATCGGTAAGATGGTTCAGGCGCCGATTTTCCACGTCAACGCGGATGACCCGGAAGCGGTCGCTTTCGTCACGCGTCTGGCGCTGGACTTCCGTAATACCTTCAAACGCGATGTCTTCATCGATCTGGTGTGCTACCGCCGTCACGGCCACAACGAAGCCGACGAGCCGAGCGCAACCCAGCCGCTGATGTATCAGAAAATCAAAAAGCATCCGACGCCGCGCAAAATCTACGCCGACAAGCTGGAAGCGGACAAAGTCGCCACGCTGGAAGATGCGACCGAAATGGTCAACCTGTATCGCGATGCGCTGGATGCTGGCGAGTGTGTAGTGAAAGAGTGGCGTCCAATGAACATGCACTCCTTCACCTGGTCGCCATATCTCAACCACGAATGGGACGAAAGCTACCCGAACAAAGTTGAGATGAAGCGTCTGCAGGAGCTGGCTAAACGCATCAGCACTGTCCCTGAAGCGGTTGAAATGCAGTCGCGCGTTGCCAAAATTTACGGCGATCGTCAGGCCATGGCCGCAGGCGAGAAGCTGTTCGACTGGGGTGGCGCAGAGAATCTGGCTTACGCCACGCTGGTTGACGAAGGCATTCCGGTTCGTCTGTCGGGTGAAGACTCCGGTCGCGGAACCTTCTTCCACCGTCACGCGGTAATTCATAACCAGGCGAACGGTTCAACCTACACGCCGCTGCAGCATGTGCATAACGGCCAGGGCACGTTCCGCGTATGGGACTCCGTACTGTCTGAAGAAGCAGTGCTGGCGTTTGAATACGGCTATGCCACGGCGGAACCGCGCACGCTGACCATCTGGGAAGCGCAGTTCGGTGACTTCGCCAACGGTGCTCAGGTCGTTATCGACCAGTTCATCTCTTCCGGCGAACAGAAATGGGGTCGTATGTGCGGTCTGGTTATGCTGCTGCCGCACGGCTACGAAGGTCAGGGTCCGGAGCACTCCTCCGCGCGTCTGGAACGTTATCTGCAACTTTGCGCTGAGCAAAACATGCAGGTTTGCGTCCCGTCTACCCCGGCACAGGTGTACCACATGCTGCGTCGTCAGGCGCTGCGCGGTATGCGCCGTCCACTGGTGGTGATGTCGCCGAAGTCGCTGCTGCGCCATCCGCTGGCGGTCTCAACGCTGGATGAACTGGCAAATGGCACCTTCCTGCCGGCCATTGGCGAAGTCGATGAGCTTGATCCGAAAGGCGTGAAGCGTGTCGTGATGTGTTCTGGTAAGGTTTATTACGACCTGCTGGAGCAACGCCGCAAGAATGATCAAAAAGATGTTGCCATTGTGCGCATCGAACAGCTCTATCCGTTCCCGCATAAAGCGGTACAGGAAGCGCTGAAACCGTTCGCTCACGTACATGATTTTGTCTGGTGCCAGGAAGAGCCGCTCAACCAGGGCGCATGGTACTGCAGTCAGCATCATTTCCGTGAAGTGATTCCATTTGGGTCCGCTCTGCGTTATGCAGGTCGCCCGGCCTCTGCCTCTCCGGCAGTAGGGTATATGTCCGTTCACCAGAAACAGCAACAAGATCTGGTTAATGACGCGCTGAACGTCGATTAAATAAAGGATAAATAATGAGTAGCGTAGATATTCTTGTTCCCGACCTGCCTGAATCCGTAGCGGATGCAACGGTTGCAACCTGGCACAAAAAACCGGGCGATGCAGTACGTCGTGATGAAGTACTGGTAGAAATCGAAACTGACAAAGTGGTACTGGAAGTACCGGCATCAGCGGACGGTATCCTTGATGCGGTTCTGGAAGATGAAGGGACAACCGTCACCTCTCGCCAGATCCTCGGTCGCCTGCGTGAAGGCAACAGCGCGGGTAAAGAGACCAGCGCCAAGTCTGAAGAGAAAGATTCGACTCCGGCACAGCGCCAGCAGGCGTCGCTTACTGAGCAGAACAACGATGCCCTGAGCCCGGCGATCCGTCGCCTGCTCGGTGAACATAACCTCGAAGCCAGCGCCATCAAAGGCACTGGCGTCGGTGGCCGCATCACCCGCGAAGATGTGGAAAAGCATCTGGCCAAAGCGCCGGCAGCAACAGCCGAAGCCAAAGCACCAGCCGCCGCGCCTGCGCCTCAGCCTCAACTGGGTGCGCGTGGCGAAAAACGTGTTCCGATGACTCGTCTGCGCAAACGCGTAGCCGAACGTCTGCTGGAAGCGAAAAACTCCACCGCCATGCTGACGACGTTCAACGAAGTCAACATGAAGCCGATTATGGACCTGCGTAAGCAGTACGGCGACGCGTTCGAGAAACGCCACGGTATCCGTCTGGGCTTTATGTCTTTCTACGTGAAAGCGGTGGTTGAAGCGCTGAAACGCTATCCGGAAGTCAACGCCTCTATCGATGGCGATGACGTGGTGTACCACAACTACTTTGATGTCAGCATGGCGGTCTCCACGCCGCGCGGCCTGGTAACGCCGGTCCTGCGTGATGTGGATCTGCTGGGTATGGCTGACATTGAGAAGAACATTAAAGAGCTGGCAGTAAAAGGTCGCGACGGCAAGTTGACGGTTGAAGACCTGACGGGCGGTAACTTCACCATCACTAATGGCGGTGTGTTCGGTTCCCTGATGTCTACGCCGATTATCAACCCACCGCAGAGCGCCATCCTGGGTATGCATGCCATCAAAGATCGTCCGATGGCGGTAGACGGCAAGGTTGAAATCCTGCCGATGATGTATCTGGCGCTGTCTTACGATCACCGTCTGATCGATGGTCGTGAGTCAGTAGGCTTCCTGGTAACCATTAAAGAGTTGCTGGAAGATCCAACGCGTCTGCTGCTGGACGTGTAACGAAAAAGAGTATCACCTGCTCCGTAGGTCTGGACGCCTTATCAGGCCTACGGGTAAAAGATAACGATTACCTGAAGGATGGACAGAACACATGAACTTACATGAATATCAGGCAAAACAACTTTTTGCCCGCTATGGCTTACCGGCACCGGTGGGTTATGCCTGTAATACTCCGCGTGAAGCTGAAGAAGCCGCATCTAAAATCGGCGCAGGCCCGTGGGTAGTGAAATGTCAGGTTCACGCTGGTGGCCGTGGTAAAGCGGGCGGTGTGAAGGTTGTTAACAGCAAAGAAGACATTCGCGCTTTTGCTGAGCACTGGCTGGGGAAACGTCTGGTGACTTACCAGACAGACGCGAATGGCCAACCGGTAAATCAGATCCTGGTTGAAGCGGCGACCGATATCGGTAAAGAACTTTACCTCGGCGCAGTGGTTGACCGTAGCTCCCGTCGCGTGGTCTTTATGGCCTCTACCGAAGGCGGCGTGGAAATTGAAAAAGTGGCGGAAGAAACCCCACACCTGATCCACAAAGTGGCGCTGGATCCACTGGCAGGCCCGATGCCTTACCAGGGACGCGAGCTGGCGTTCAAACTGGGTCTGGAAGGTAAACAGGTTCAGCAGTTCACCAAGATCTTCATGGGCCTGGCGACTATCTTCCTGGAGCGTGACCTGGCGCTGATCGAAATCAACCCGCTGGTAGTGACCAAACAGGGCGACCTGATCTGCCTCGACGGCAAACTGGGCGCTGACGGCAACGCGCTGTTCCGCCAGGCTGACCTGCGTGAAATGCGCGACCAGTCTCAGGAAGATCCGCGTGAAGCGCAGGCGGCACAGTGGGAACTGAACTACGTTGCGCTGGACGGCAACATTGGCTGTATGGTTAACGGCGCGGGCCTGGCAATGGGCACCATGGATATCGTTAAACTGCACGGCGGCGAACCGGCTAACTTCCTTGACGTGGGCGGCGGCGCGACCAAAGAGCGCGTGACCGAAGCGTTCAAAATCATCCTCTCCGATGACAATGTAAAAGCTGTACTGGTTAACATCTTCGGCGGTATCGTACGTTGCGACCTGATCGCTGACGGTATCATCGGCGCGGTAGCGGAAGTGGGCGTTAACGTTCCGGTTGTCGTTCGTCTGGAAGGCAACAACGCCGAACTCGGCGCGAAAAAACTGGCTGATAGCGGCCTGAATATTATTGCAGCGAAAAGTCTGACGGATGCAGCTCAGCAGGTTGTTGCCGCAGTGGAGGGGAAATAATGTCAGTTTTAATTAATAAAGATACCAAGGTTATCTGCCAGGGCTTCACCGGTAGCCAGGGGACATTCCACTCCGAACAGGCGATTGCTTACGGTACGCAGATGGTTGGCGGCGTAACGCCAGGCAAAGGCGGCACCACTCACCTGGGTCTGCCGGTGTTTAACACCGTGCGTGAAGCGGTAGAAGCGACCGGCGCAACGGCCACTGTGATCTACGTTCCGGCGCCGTTCTGCAAAGACTCCATCCTGGAAGCAATTGATGCAGGCATCAAACTGATTATCACCATCACCGAAGGTATCCCGACGCTGGATATGCTGACCGTGAAGGTGAAGCTGGACGAAGCGGGCGTGCGCATGATCGGCCCGAACTGCCCAGGCGTGATCACCCCGGGCGAATGCAAAATCGGCATCATGCCGGGTCACATTCACAAGCCGGGTAAAGTGGGTATCGTTTCCCGTTCCGGTACGCTGACCTATGAAGCGGTTAAGCAGACCACCGACTACGGTTTCGGCCAGTCCACCTGTGTCGGTATCGGCGGCGACCCGATTCCAGGCTCTAACTTCATCGACATTCTGAAGCTGTTCCAGGAAGATCCGCAGACTGAAGCGATCGTGATGATCGGCGAGATCGGCGGTAGCGCGGAAGAAGAAGCGGCGGCGTACATTAAAGATCACGTCACCAAGCCGGTTGTCGGCTACATCGCGGGCGTCACCGCGCCGAAAGGAAAACGTATGGGCCACGCCGGTGCGATCATCGCCGGTGGTAAGGGTACCGCGGACGAGAAATTCGCGGCTCTGGAAGCTGCCGGCGTGAAAACCGTTCGCAGCCTGGCCGATATCGGCGAAGCGCTGAAAACCGTTATTAAGTAAGAAGTAAAAAAACAGCCCTGACTATCTGCATGGTCAAGGGCTGGTCCCGTTTCGACATGGTTGGCCATCTGATGATGGCCTTTTTTGTTTTCTGCCGTCTATTCTCTTGCGATTCGATCATAATCATATTCATAAATGAGATTATTTTTTGCGGTCAGCATCATTCTTTCTCTTGATTAAATTCTGCATATTACCGGCTTTAATATCATGAGTGCCGGAGGAGAGCGTGCCGCTGAAAATCCAGAATGACTATTTACACGTTTTTTTCTCGATAGCCGAAGTATTCTCTCGCGCGACCGGGTTAGCCGCGGCCGTGATTGATATTCACGGCAAGGCACTGTCGGATTGTCATAATTTTAATTCGTTCTGCACATTAATGCGGGCGGATGAGCGGTATCGTGTAGGTTGCGAAAAATGCGATAAGCAGTGCGCTTTTGAGGGGCTAAAACAGCTTAAACCCAGAATACTCACCTGTCATGCAGGGTTAAGTTTGTTCTCGATGCCAATAATTAATGAAGGGCATCTTTATGGTTTTATTGTTTGCGGGCAGGTCCGGTCAAAGTATCAGGAATATAAAACTATCGTAATTAATAATAAATTTTCATGGATGGATGACCCAAAAATAAAAGCTGAATGGGGTCAGGTTGCGGTAGTGGATAATAATACGCTGGTGGCATCGGCTAATTTGTTAAGTTTTATTGTTGATAACTTTGAGCAAGAGCGACAATCCGATCAGATATTCACCCCGCCGACCCGTTGCGTTCGTCATTATTTCACTGAACCTTCTCGTCATGAGAAAAAACTTCTGGCGGCGCTGCGTTATATTGATGAAAATTTGTATGGTGAATTATCCCTGGAATCCGTAGCGGCGCATGTGTGCTTAAGCGCGAACTATTTCAGCCGATTTTTTAAGAAGCGGCAGGGCGTTAATTTTAAAACCTGGGTGAATCAGAAAAAAATGCAAAAAGCGGGGGAGTTGTTGCACGATCCCGTGCACTCAATAGACAGTATTGCCCGGAAACTTCAATACGCGCAAACCAGCTACTTTTGCCGCGTTTTCAGGGCGGCGCATCAAACGTCGCCCCAGTCTTTTCGTCATGCCAGACTTTCGCAGTAAAGATCTTCTGCCATGGTGATGGCTTCCGGTATAAAAGAGAGTCGATCGCTCAGGGTCACCACCTCGCCAATAACAATCAGCGCAGGTGGAGCAATGTTAGCCTCCTGCGCTTTGCTCAGTAATGAACCGAGCGTACAGGTTAGTCGGCGTTGATTCTCTCGGGTGGCGGACATAATTAGCGCTGCGGGTGTATCTGCTGATTTACCGCCCATCAACAGTTCTTCGCAAATAAACGCCAGATTGGCGATTCCCATGACGATAACCAGCGTGCCATTTAGCTTCGCCAGTTGACGCCAGTCCTGCTGCTGGTTGCCTTCCCGCGTATGGCCTGTCACCACGTGAAAACCGGAGGCGAAATCGCGATGCGTCACTGGGATCCCGGCATAGGCCAGACCGCCGATGGTAGAACTGATACCCGGCACAACTTCAAATGGGATACCCGCTTCAACAAGATCTTCAACTTCTTCGGCCCCACGCCCAAACACATAAGGATCGCCCCCTTTCAGGCGTACGATGTTGTTATGTGTTTGGGCATACTGGACCAGTAATGCGTTAATTTCATCCTGGGGAACACAATGAAAGCCGGGATTTTTGCCGACATTGATAAGCAGGCAATCAGGTAATGCCCATTCCAAAATTTTGGGATTGACCAGTCGATCGTAAATAATGACATCAGCCTGTTTAATGCACATCATCGCTTTGAGGGTGAGCAATGAAATATCACCGGGACCTGCTCCAACGAGCCAGACCTTTCCGAAAGTTTTCACATTGTGTCCTTTATCACGTCTAACAAAAAAAGGCAGAAACTACATCAAGGAATGATTAAAAGCAGTCGTTTGCCCGTAAGTTATAACGTGAAATTATCTAAAATTATCGCATGGATAATATTGATTAATCTCGCAAAGTTTTTTCTGCAATAAACAAGTTAACTTGAAAAATTATTAAGAACTTATTGGCACTATTTGCATAGGTTTAACCTTATTTAAATTGTGTTTATTGTTGTGCTTGAGTATTATTGGTTAATATTTATCCGCCATCTGTATGAGTAAATCATGGATTGGATCAATGACATCAATGGATGAAATAAAATATAACTCTCGATGCTTATCTGGGTGTCTTGAATTATTTTTTATAAATTAAACTATTTTTGTACGCTGCATATGGAAGAGGTTATGAGAGGAAAAATACCGAAGACGGAGTTGCTGGTAACTTTTGAAGTTGTTGCGCGTCACGAAAGTTATACCCGGGCTGCTGAAGAGCTGGCTTTAACACAAAGTGCTGTTTTCCGTCAGGTGAATGCACTGGAGGATTTTCTGAATACCTCGCTATTTAATCATGCCAAGAAACGCATTTTTTTAAATGCGGCGGGCAAACATTATTTAAGTATCGTTAAAGAAACGTTAAATAAACTTGAGCGAGATACGACGACGATAATGACCTGGCAGCCGACGGTGCAGGTTATTGAGCTGGCAGTGAATCCGACCTTCAGCACGCATTGGCTGATCCCGAATCTGCGCGAGTTCAACAAACTCAATCCGGATATTATCGTGAATATCCATTCGCTGGCGAATATTGGTGATTTTCTCAATCGGGAGTATGACGCGGCAATCATGCGTGAAGATTTCTACTCGCCATGGTCGGGTGTTGAGTACCTGTTTGAAGAGGAAATCCTGCCGGTCTGCAGCCGCTGCTTGCTGGCTGAGCCGGAGCGGAAACTGGCGGTCGAGGAGTTGCTGAACGAATTCCCGCTTTTACACCAAAGCACGCGTATCAAAGGCTGGCAGGAATGGTTTGCGCTGTCAGACGTCAGCAGCCCGTTGGTCAATAAAGGTCCAAGATTTGATCTGCTGTCGATGCTGATTGCGGCGGTTCGCTCTAATCTGGGCGTGGCATTGCTTCCTCGTTTTGCCATTCAGCACGATCTGGATAGTGGTGATATGGTCATTCCTTGCGATGTCCCGATGCGAACCGGGAACCGTTTCATCATGACGTGGCGTGAAGAGAAAGCGGAATCTGTGCATTTACAGATCTTCCGGGACTGGCTGTTGAATAAATCTGTGGTATCGCCTGCCTGATGGTACCGTGTGCCTTGTCAGGCCTGCAAAGAACGGTAGGCCGGATAAGACGCCAGGGCGTCGTTATCCGGCAAAAGAATGGCTACCAGTCGATTCCCACCTGCGCCTGAATACCGCTGTCAAACGCGTGCTTGACCGGGCGAATTTCGCTGACCGTATCGGCCAGTTCCAGCAACAGTGCGTGGCATCCGCGCCCGGTGACGATAACACTCTGACCGACAGGGCGATTTTCGATGGCGCTGAGAACCTCCTGGGTATCCAGGTAGTGGTAAGCCAGCATGTAAGTCAGTTCATCCAGCACCACCAGATCGTAATGCGCATCAGCCAGCATGCGCTTACTTTCTTGCCAGACTACCGTTGCCGCCTCGATATCCGCTTGCCGGTTTTGGGTTTCCCAGGTAAATCCGGTGCCCATAATATGGAATTCAACGCCGAGCGGCTGCAGGGTGTTGTACTCGCCATTATCCCACTGACCTTTGATAAACTGCGCGATGCCAACGGTTTTTCCGTGACCAACCGCGCGCGTTGCTGTGCCAAAGGCTGCGGTGGATTTCCCTTTACCGTTACCGGTGAAGACAATCAGGATCCCTTTCTTCTCCGTTGCCGCCGCCACGCGGGTATCAACCTGTTCTTTCAGTTTCTGCTGACGTTGGCGGTGTCTGTCATTATTGGCTCGCGCTTCCATTATGTCTCCTTAATGTCCTGCCGGACAGGTTGCGCAGCGATGTTGCTGCTCAAACTGACTAAAGAAGTTATTACCTTTGTCGTCGACTAACACGAAGGCCGGCATATTTTTAACTTCCATCATCCAGACCGCTTCCATTCCCAGTTCGGGATATTCCAGGCAGTGCAGGCTTTTCACGTACTGTTGGGCAAGCAGGGCCGCGGCGCCGCCGATGCTACCGAGGCTAAATCCACCGTGTTTATGGCAGGCATCAGTGACCTGTTGGCTGCGGTTACCTTTGGTGAGCATAATGAGACTACCGCCTTGTGCCTGGAAAGCATCGACATACCCATCCATGCGCCCGCCAGTGGTGGGACCCATTGAACCACAGGCCTGATTCTCCGGCGTTTTGGCGGGACCTGCGTAATAGACGATATGCTTTTTCATGTATTCCGGCATCGGTTCGCCGTTATCCAGGCGTGCTTTGATGTTAGCGTGGGCAATATCACGGGCGACAACAATTGGACCACTTAACGACAAACGAGTACCGATAGGCAGAGCGGACAGGTCGTGCAGAATCTCGCGTAGCGGGCGGTTGAGATCCAACTGTACGGTTTGGGCGCCATTTTCTACCCGTTGGGAATCAGGAATGAATTTGCCCGGGTTATGCTCCAGTTTCTCCAGCCAGATACCGTGTTTGTTAATTTTAGCCTTAATGTTGCGGTCGGCTGAGCAGGAGAGGGCCATGGCGATAGGGCAGGAACCACCGTGACGCGGCAGGCGAATCACGCGGATATCGTGGGCAAAATACTTGCCGCCAAACTGCGCGCCGATACCAAACTCACGGCTGGCATTGAGCAACTCGGCTTCCAGGGCCGTATCGCGGAACGCCTGACCCAGTTCGTTCCCGCTGGTGGGCAGGTTGTCGTAATACTTGGTTGAAGCCAGCTTGGCGACTTTCAGCGCCTGGTCGGCCGACAAGCCTCCAACGACGAAAGCGATGTGATACGGCGGGCAGGCGGCTGTGCCCAGTGATTTCATTTTTTCGATCAGAAAGGCGGTGAGCTTTTCCGGTTGCAGAATGGATTTTGTTTCCTGGAACAGCGCCGCTTTATTGGCCGAGCCGCCGCCTTTGTTGACAAACAGGAAGCGGTATTCATTGCCAGGCGTGGCGCTGATATCGATTTGTGCCGGCAGGTTAGTCTGAGTATTGACCTCGGTGTACATATCCAGCGGGGCATTTTGCGAATAACGCAGGTTGTTTTCGGTGAAGGTGGTATACACGCCTTTGCTTAACGCTTCTGCGTCATCGCCGCCGGTCCAGACATGCTGACCTTTGCAGGCCACAATCGTTGCCGTTCCGGTATCCTGACAGTTAGGCAGCACGCCTTTGGCCGAAACTTCAGCGTTGCGCAGCAGTTGCAATGCAACATACTTATCGTTACCGCTGGCCTGTGGATCGTGCAGAATGCTGGCGATCTGTTTCAAATGTCCGGCGCGCAGGAAGAATGAAGCCTCATAAAATGCCTGCTGTGCTAATAAGGTTAACGCTTCCGGCGCAACCTTAATCACTTCCTCTCCGTCTAACTCCGAAACTGTAACGTGCTGATTACTCAGTAATTCATATTCGGTACTATCTTTACCCTGAACAAAGAGTTCCTGCCAGACAAATGGTTTAGACATGTTTACTTCTCACCTCTTCGTGTTGTTTGCCGGATAAGCGAAGCGCCATCCGGCATAGAGTTTTATTTTGCTAAAAAGACATTCGCTTCGGTCGCTTCGGCGACATATTCGATCGTTTTCTGGGCACGAACGCTGTTACCGGCTTCATCCAGCGGCGGGGAATAGACGGCTATCGCATATTCGCCTGGCACAACGGCAACCATCCCACCGCCGACGCCGCTTTTCGCCGGGATGCCTACGGTGTACAGCCACTTACCACTACCGTCGTACAATCCGGCAATGGCCATTTCAGCCAGTACCTGCGGGACATATTTTTCATTCAGCAATTGCTTACCGTTGAACGGTGATTTGCCTTTGTTCGCGAGTACCGCGCCCATTTTGGCCAGTTGCTCAACGGTGATATCGACGGAGCACTGACGGGTATAAATTTCGACAGCGTCGTCTGTGTTGCCATAGAAGCTGTTATAGGATTCCATCAGCTTCGCCAGCGCCTGGTTGTGCTGGTTGGTTTCCATCTCGGATTTGAAAACCGGCTCGTTCACGGTGAGTGTGGCATCAGCCCAGACGTTCAGGTTGTCGAGGATTTTGTTCCAGCGATCGGTTTTATCTTTGGCTTCGATCAGGCTAACGGTGCTCATCGCCCCGGCGTTTACCAGCGGGTTTTCCGGTGCGCCTTTAGTCAGTTCTACGGCCAAACCAGAATTGAATGGCATGCCGGTGGCATTGGCCCCAAGTTTCTCCAGGACGACCTGAGGGCCATGTTGTTCCATGGCGAGCGCCAGGGTGAAGACTTTACTCAGGGATTCCATTGGGAAGGGTTTGTTAACATCGCCCACCTGATAGATCTTGCCGTCCACCGTGGCAATGGTGATGGCAAAATTTTTCGGGCTGTAGGTCGCCAGGGCAGGGATGTAGTCGGCGACTTTGCCATCATTGTTACTTTTATATTTCTGATGTGCCTGGTCGATAATCTTTGCGTAATCCGGCGCGGTTTGCGCGAATGAGGTGGCGCAAAACAAGAGGCTGAAAGAAAAGAGACTCACGCCGATAAGGGTTTTATTCATGGTGTAATCCTGTTGGTTTATTCATCATCTTGCCGGATAAGCGCGAGCGCCATCCGGCAATCGCGTGCTATCAGGACATCGCAACTTCTGACGGCTCGGTCGCCGGACGTTCTTGTTCCGGTGTCTTCACTGGCGCAGTTCCGCGACAGCCCTGACCGAAGTGTTCACCTTCCCAACGACCTACAATGGCAGCACCCATGGCGTTACTCATGACGTTGGTAGCGGAACGACCCATATCGAGGAATGGATCCACACCCATTAGCAGGATCAGACCGGCTTCCGGAATGTTGAACTGGTTCAGGGTAGCGGCGATAACAACCATTGATGCACGCGGTACGCCCGCCATCCCTTTCGAGGTCAGCATCAGGATCAACAGCATGGTGATTTGCTCGCCCATGCTTAGTTCGATATTGCACGCCTGAGCAATAAATACGGTGGCAAAGGAGCAGTACGCCATCGAGCCGACCAGGTTAAAGGAGTAACCGATAGGCAGAACGAAACTGGCGATTTTTGAGGAAACGCCGAATTTTTCCAGTTTGTCCAGCGTGCCTGGGAAGGCGGCTTCAGAGCTGGAGGTGGTGAAGGCCAACAGTGCTGGTTCGAGGATTGATTTCGTTAAACGCGCGATGCAAGGCCCTACGATCATGGTGGACAGACCGATCAGGATCGCCCACAGCATACCCAGCGTCAGGTAGAACTCACCCATAAAGATCCCGGCGCTGACCATTACTCCCAGACCACGTTCGGCAATCAGACCCGAGATAGCGGCAAACACGGTCAGTGGTGCAAACAGCATGACGTAGCCCGTCAGCTTCAGCATTACGTGCACCAGTGAGTCCAGAACCTTCACGATCGGCTCGGCTTTTTCACCAATCGCAGCCAGGCTGCAACCGAGGAAAATTGAGAAGACGACGATCTGCAGAATTTCGTTACGTGCCATCGCATCAACAATACTGGTTGGTACCGCGTGCGAGATAAATACTTTCAGCGTGAACGGTTCAGATTTAACGGCGGCAACGGCCCCGGCGTCATGCGGAACAAAGTTGATGCCAGCGCCTGGCTGGAAAATATTAACGATAACCAGGCCCAGCGCGATTGACAGCAGTGAGGCGCAAATAAACAGGAAGAAGGTTTTCGAAAATATACGTCCCAGCGTTTTGGCATCGCCCATTTTGGCAATACCCACAACCAGAGTTGAAATAACCAATGGCGCGATAATCATTTTCACCATGCGTAAGAATATGGTGGTAAAAATGGAAATATCTGCTGCATAAGATTTTGCCGTTTCAGCCGCGACCATATTATTTATGGCCACCCCGGCAATCATGCCGAGTATCAGACCTAATATGATCATCTTCGTTAAACTTATTTTCTTCATGTGTACTCCATCGGATAAAGGTTGGTAATTGGAATTGTGTAGGGCGGCGCGCGCCTGAACCTGGACAGCAGTTCAGACGCACGCCTGTTGTGACCAACCGCATGAATAATTCGAAGCACTGTGATACAGCTGAATTCTGTGCTCCAATGGCTGTTATTGTGTTTTTTACTACAGGTCGAACTCAATACTTAATAATGGCGCGTGTTGCTGCGCACCATAAACATCATTGTCACCAATGTTGCCGGAGATAATATCGCGCGGCATGACAATTTTTACGGCATTTGCTGGGTCAAACCAGACAATATTATGAATAAAGTCAGGTTTGACATTATACAAACCAGCAATAAGTTGTGGCGTTAATTGTTCTGAACGCTTCACTCGCTGATAATCTTCACGGGTTTTAAATAAAATATCTAAAACCAGTTCGTACGGCCCGGCATTTTTGGAACGAATGACTTGCGCCAGCGAACAAATTGAGTGTTTCATGCCTGAACTCCTTCTGGCGTCACCTGTTCAATGTGGAAATCAAAACGCAGCGCATCGCTCGCTTCAATCAGGTGATAGATCGAGAACTCATACACCGGTCCACTCTGAATATCGGATGGTGAGAACGGGAAGGCGAGGTTGCCCGCGGTCGCAATGCGATTTTCATAACCGTAGTGCAGCAGGGTAGAGCGCACCAGCGAGCAAACGCTGTTGGCGATATCCTGCGTCGGCGCGACGACGTCCAGCAAAATCCCCAGTTCATGACCGGCGGTTTTCATCGGCTCATGGTTGCCCATCACACCGTTCTTACCGTACAGGTGGAACGTCATACGGATACTGTCGTCATTCAGCGAGAGGTTACGCTTAACGCTGGCCTGTACCTCTTCGAGAATAGTGTCAATTCCGGCAATCATGATCGGGTCGCGCGTTCCGGCGATGGTCAGGCAGCGGAAGCCAACCTGACGTGCGCCTTCCAGTTTCAACGCATACGGCGTTTCTTCATGACGTGAACCGCTGACATACACTTCGCCCTCGTTAACCTGGGTGAAAGTGCACGCTTTCAGGTTCAGCACGCCGCCTGGCCCCGGCAGGAAGTACGGATCGGACTTCTCATACAGGGTGTGCGCCGCCGCGGAAGTTTCAGTGAACTTACGCTTGGGATTGAACGCTTTCAGCGTAAAGCCGTTGTCGTCAATGATCCCCATCGCACAATCTGAGCCAGAGCCAGGGGTGGCGGCAATGGCGGCACACTCAAGGATCTTACCGCAATGAAGCGCCAGACCTTCATCAAAGCCCTGCATAATCGGCAGCGCGGCGAAGCAGGCCGGATCGTAGGCTCGTCCGCCCAGTACCACCTGCGCACCGGCTTGCAGCGCGCGCTGGAATGGCTCGACGCCCATCTGCGCGACAATGTAGGTGCTGTCTTCAATTGCCTCGTGAGTCAGTTCAGGCACAAAATCGAGCGCGGTGATTTTGCCGTTATCCAGCGCCTGATGAACGATTTCTTTGTCAACATCAGACGGGATGAGTGCCATGGAGAAGGACAGTTTTTCTTCCTGGGCAATCTCATGGATTATCTGGCGACACCACTCCAGATGCGGAGCGGCGCCTGAACCACCGGCCGTGCCAATCACTACCGGGATGTTGTTCTTAACGCCTGCTACGATCATATAGCGCAGATCGCGTTTCACTCCGGCCCTGTCGGTAAAAGGTTTACCCGCCCCCAGGTAGTGAGGGCCAGGATCGGAGGAACCTGCGTCAACAGCAATAAGATCCGGTGACTCTTCCATGGCTTTACGAAAACTCTCTTCCGGGAAGCCATAACCCAGGATAGCCGTAGGCGATAAGATCTTAAATGTGCGTGCCATCTCTTAATCCTTAGTTTGCAACAGCGCGATGGTGCGGTTCATTTCGTTAAACACGATGTTGAGACCTTCATCGAAACCCATACCTGGTTTGACCAGCATGCGCATAGGACGCGCAGCCAGCGCGACGTGTACGCAGGTGCGAGCACTGATTTCCGTTTCGTTACAGGTACCGCCCTGATAGGCTTCCATCGCGTGTTTGTTGCAATACAGCACTGCGTCAACGATGTTGTGAATACCGCCCAGATCCGGGGTTTTGATCTGCACCATGTGGCAGCTGCCCGCGTCGGTGAAGTCCACAATGTCCTGATAGGTGTTACACCACTCATCCGCAACGATTTTCACGCCGGAACCCAGACGGGTCAGTTCTTTGGTAATGGCGGTTAACATGCGGATCTGATCCGGCTTGTTACCGGCATCCACCGGACCTTCAATGTAGAGCGGCAGGCCCTGAGCTTCCGCTTCCAGGCTGGCGATGTATTCAGCGCAGCGCACCGGATCCATATCGAAGATCAGACCGATAGTGCCATAGACATCAATGTGCAGCGTCGGGTGATAACGCTCGCTGGTGCGCAGGGTTAAGATGCGATTAGACAACCAGCGCACATACTCACGCAGCTTTTCACCTTTAAAGCCCAGCTTCTCTTCCACGTTGTTGATCAACGCGTGCGGCAGAACGTCCACGCCTTTAAGGATCATCTTGTCGACGGCGATATAACGGTCATCACCACTCTGACCAAATAATGGAATGGCTTCCGGAACGCATGGCAGTTGCCACTCGTCGCACACCACTTCAGTTTTCAGACGGCCGGTCGCCAGCGCCGCCGCGTCGAGCAGTGCCTGAGAAAGACCGTAACGGACGGCGGTATGCAGCAGATGGCCATCGATACGCAACTGATCAAAGAAGCGGGCGTTTGGCAGGAAAGCATCCACGTCACGGCCTTCCAGCAGCGGCTTGATATGATCGTTGAGGAAAGGAATAAAGTTTTCAGCCAGGAACAGCGGGTCGCGACCGCCTGCGCCTGAATATTGCACCGCAGCACAATCGCCTACCGCCACTGCGCCGTTTTCCAGAACCAACTGCACAGAAACGCATTCACCCGCCTGGCGGACAGAGGTAAAGCCAGGCGTTACCGGGGAGCCGGTATAGATAAACCCGTCATGACCGGCACCGTTTTTGATGGCCTGCTGATCGTCAAAATAAAATGAGGAGTAGCCAGCGGTGAAAAGGGCCTGTTTAATTTTCATTATGGTCTTCCTATTAATTTACTGTGGGATACGGCGTTGATGTCATCAATGACCATCTGGAAAGAAGGTTTACGGCCTTCGAAATGCGCGCGCTCTGCGACGTAGTCGTGGTGCAGGGCGAGAATGTCTTTCGGCAGCGGAACAGCGCCGGCTTCGAGAATACGGATGGCGCCTGTGTTATCGCGTACCGGCAGAATCTTCCCGGCGTTACAGGCGGCAGGGGCGAAAGGCACATCCAGCACGCCTGCTTCAAAGGCCAGCACCGTACCGCGTGCAATATCGCCATTGCCGAGTTCAAAGACTTTTTTCAGCACCGCGCGGACTTCGCTCTTGATCAGCTCGACTTCCTGTTCCACGGCTGCGCACTGCGGGAATTTCTGGTCGCTGACCATGTTGAGCATCTGGCGTGATGCTTTAAGACCCTGAGCGTTAGCGGCCGCTGTTGGAATACCGAACGCTTCGTGCGGGCTTTTGGTGATCACTTTTGTTGCGCCCGACATACCGGCAACCGCTGCGCCCCAGGCGATAACGGAGAAGGCTTTCGCTTCATCTTCCGGGAACCCGCCCATCCACTGGTGGAAAACGGTGCTCAGCTCATAATCGTCGAAGCCGTGGTTATGGAAGTATTCGTGGGACAGCTCACGCAGCGCCTGAATAGCGGCGATATCCTGCGTCAGGCTACCGACCTGACCGTAGCCGACGGTGATTGACTTCACGCCCTGTTCCAGCGCCAGCAGACCTTCAATAATCGCAACTGAGTGGGACATAAATGGTGGGATCAGGGTGCCGGTCAGCGGACCAAACGGTTCGCGGTTGATGCGAATACCGTTCTCTTCATACAGACCCATCAGACGATCGCAGTACTGCCAGTCGCGGATGGATTTTTCCAGGGTGACGCGTTTGGCATAAGGGATGTTGTAAGAGATACCGCCGCCTTCGTAGCTGGTAAAGCCACTGGCCATGGCGATTTCTGCCAGCAGGCGCGCGTCCGGCGTACCGTGGCGAACCTGGATCGGTTTTTCCAGCGACTCAGTCATACGGCGGCAGGCAGCAACCCCGTGATTGACGACCGGTAAACCATTCAGCTTGGAAGTCCCTGCTTCGATGGATTTCTGGATCCCGACAGCGGCTTCTTCATAGCGGTTCAGACGGGTGTAGGCATCAATAGTACTTGGCAGGAGGTCGCACTCTTCCTGCAACGTTTTGAGCAGCGCAATATGCTCGTCCATTAACGCCACGCCTGCGCGCGGTTGGCTCAGGGTTCTACCTTCCTGATCGGCCTTCAGCAGGGCAAGGGAGAAGCGCTTTTTATCCGGAATTGATTGCTGGTACTTCACGCCATCTTCGAAGTTCTCAACGTCTTTACCGGTTTCCCAGGTTTGCAACACCTGATGCCTTTCGGTCATGAATTCGTCATGGGTCAATTTTTTATTTCGAAGTTCCATTCGTAGCTGCCTTTAGTTTTGTAGGGTTAAACACTGAATGCTGGTGCGAGCAGCGGCTTGCGGGTACAGCCTGGCGACATTTGCCAGTAGAGGGAGCAGGCCATTTGAATCGCGGTAATACTCAAACTGGTTCGGTAACAGAATTCTTTTACCCTGGTCGTCCAGCTCCCGGTATTTGAGCCAGTTATGGATATCGAACTGGCTGGCGCGAGAGAGCCATCCACCTGAACCGACGACTTTGCGTACGGTGGTGAGATCGCGACCCATCTGTAAATCCACGTTACCCACGCAGGTGCAAACCTGCTTTTTAGTGCCCGCGTGGCGCTCAGCGGCATAGCCCACGCATAAACCTGCCAGCAGAGTGTCGAAATATTTCTCCTCCTCGCTGAGTGGCAGGTAATCCGGCTGCCCAACCAAATGACGCAGGTAGCGGTAAAACGCTTCCTCGCGCTGCGGCTGTTGGGCGAAGATGACTTTCACCATTTCCTGTGTGCTTTCTCCCACCACGACGGCGGAAACGCGCATTCCCAGGTCGCCTTCAACGGTACGTTTGACGAAAGGTTCTGGAACGCCATGCAGGACGGTATCGGGGGAGAGGGTATTCGCGCTGGCCGAATAGACATCCGTGGTGGCTCCGCCCATATCAATCAGCATGAATTCCTTCCATGCGCTGTCGTAATCGCTAATGGCTTTGACTAACTCATATACCGTCCATGGCGTCGGCATTGGCTCTTCGCCTGTTTCACCGACAATGACATCCAGACCTTTGCCTTTCACAATGCGCGACAAAAACACATCACAAATCGCCTGGCGTGCGGCAAACGGATTCGGGTGATCGAGATCAGGCAGAATGTTGTCTACCGTGGTCAGATCCTTGTGTCCGAGAATCGTTTGTATTTCATCCTGAATGTCCCGGTTTCCTGCGTAGATAATGGCGCAATCCAGCTTCGAGTCTGCCAATGCATGCGCATTCGCCAGACCATAGCTTTCTTCTCCACCGTCTGTACCGCCGGTAAATAACAGGATGTCCGGTGGTGATGATTCCAGCTCCTGTATGTCATGACGGTTCAGCTTGTACGAATAATATTGCGCGATTTTCGCTCCTGCCGAATGGGCGGTAACTTTTGCCGATTCCAGCGTAATGGAGGGCACCAGCCCCATCGCTGCAACGGCGAGCCCACCTTTAGCCGAGGAGGAGTATTTCAACTGCACTTCACCACTTTTCAGTAACGGGCGAGCATCGGCAACATTCAGCACCTGATTCAGGCTGGCAAAAAAACCGTCTGCCAGATGATGTGTGGTGGTTGGGGTCAGGACATGGTTTACCAGGGTTAACTCCTCGCCTTCATGGGCGAAGAGGGCTGCCTTGGTCCAGGTCGAGCCGATATCGACAGAAACTGTTTGCATCAGATAGCCTCTTCCAGGCAACGCTGTTCGAGGCCATTGTGTTGGTGAATATCATTGGCGATAAGCGCGCAGACATCTTCCAGATCGTGGCTGGGGGCGAAGACGCGGTTAAATCCCATCTCTTTAAACTTCACTTCCACATCGGCGAAGTCATGTTTGCCTACAACCAGGTTGCCGCCGACGTAGAGCAGAATGTCACCGAGTCCGCGTTCGATGCAGCGTTCACGTAACCCGAGGCAGTCGATGTCACCATGTCCGTAAATAGAGGACACCACGATGGCATCGGCGCCTGTTTCGATCGCGGCATCGATATATTCATCCTGACTCACCATCACCCCGAGGTTGATTACGTGAAAATCATGCGCAGTAAAAACGCGATCCAGAACTTTATTGCCTACTGCATGGCAGTCAGCACCGATAACGCCAATAACAAGTGTAGATTTTTTCATGGGTAATCCTCTGTAGGGCTGATGGTCAATAAGTGAAAATACTTTTCTAATATTCAGAGCTTGGATTGTGACAACCTTTTAATAGGGTTGGAGTTTCTGTGGAAGAGAAAAAGGAAGCAATTGATCTATTTTCAAAATATCCTGACAAAAATGATTGTTATATTTATTCCCATAAAAATATGTTTGTAATCATGTGGTTACTATGTGTTTTTTGTTCTGGTTTTAATTTTTTAGAAAATCGAGTAATAAATAACTTGCCATGTTTGTGATCAAAATCTTATTTTGTTGGGCGCGTCATTCAGGTAACAATTTTAATAATTTCAAAAATTCCCTTCACTAAATAACTTGTGAACAACCTAACGGTTTTTTATTTATTAATCTTATATGTCACAATTATTCCTTTGTTAAATTTAGGATAAAAATGATAATGAATTGTTTGTGGCATATTTAATCTTTGCCATAGAAGCAAAGACGCGACGTGAACGATAACTTATGGTGATGACAAAAGTGACAGGCGGACTTTCTGCGCCAGAACGCTCAATGCAATGCGTTGGCCAATGGGGAGCGTTTCCGCTTCCAGTTGAGATAGTTACATCACGGTGTTAATTATAAGTAAAAATAAAATGAATAATTTGTATTAAATAACTATTCCACGCCTTGCTAAACAAAAAACTGTGAGCTACCCAGCAATAGTGACTCTTTATCTGCTGGCAATTTTATTTGCCTGGTCGGTTAAAAGACCGTGTAGATTTAAATAAATATCCTATCATTTATAGTAACGACAAATACTCATTGAAAAACATGTTGTTAACATGGTGTTCACTAGTCATCGTAGTGTTAAACACCATTAACAACAAATTTGAAAATTGATTTAAATCAAAGTTTAAAACTTGGAAAACATCGTCAAAAGAGGTTAAATTGCTGCAGATCAAATTGGTCTGAAAGTGGTAAATTAGCTATAAATTGATCACTATCGAAAAATGCAAATTTGTCTCGATAAAAACCTGTTTATTGTAAGGATTTTACGGCGTAATATAATTGCGGGATCAATTTGAGTGTTTTATTAACATGTTTGTAACCTTTCATCATTGTCTTTTCTTCAAATGAGAAGAATGAACGGCGGCGGAAGGAAGCAGATAAATTTGTATTGGGGCATGCGTGTGACCCTTTCTAACGGGGTTCACTCTCGGAGTCTTCATGCGATGAGCAAGGAGTCATGATGTTAGATATAGTCGAACTGTCGCGCTTACAGTTTGCCTTGACCGCGATGTACCACTTCCTGTTTGTGCCACTGACGCTCGGTATGGCGTTCTTGCTGGCCATTATGGAAACGGTCTACGTCCTTTCCGGCAAACAGATTTATAAAGATATGACCAAGTTCTGGGGCAAGTTGTTTGGTATCAACTTCGCTCTGGGTGTGGCTACCGGTCTGACCATGGAGTTCCAGTTCGGGACTAACTGGTCTTACTATTCCCACTATGTAGGGGATATTTTCGGTGCGCCGCTGGCTATCGAAGGTTTGATGGCCTTCTTCCTCGAATCCACCTTTGTAGGTCTGTTCTTCTTCGGTTGGGACCGTTTGGGTAAAGTCCAGCATATGTGCGTCACCTGGCTGGTGGCACTGGGTTCTAACCTGTCCGCATTGTGGATTCTGGTAGCGAACGGCTGGATGCAAAACCCAATCGCCGCGGATTTCAACTTCGAAACCATGCGTATGGAGATGCTGAGCTTCTCCGAACTGGTGCTCAACCCGGTTGCCCAGGTGAAATTTGTTCACACGGTGGCATCAGGGTATGTCACTGGCGCGATGTTCATTCTTGGCATCAGTGCTTATTACATGCTGAAAGGCCGTGACTTTGCGTTCGCAAAACGCTCCTTCGCGATTGCTGCCAGCTTTGGTATGGCGGCTGTGCTGTCTGTTATCGTGCTGGGTGATGAATCCGGTTACGAAATGGGCGACGTACAGAAAACTAAACTCGCCGCTATTGAAGCTGAGTGGGAAACTCAACCTGCTCCTGCTGCGTTTACCTTGTTCGGTATTCCCGACCAGGATAAACAAGAAAACAAATTTGCGATTCAAATTCCTTATGCGCTGGGCATCATTGCCACCCGTTCTGTTGATACACCGGTCATTGGTCTGAAAGACCTGATGGCGCAGCATGAAGAGCGTATCCGTAACGGGATGAAGGCGTATCAGCTGCTGGAAGAATTGCGTGCGGGGTCGACCGATCAGGCTGTTCGTGACCAGTTCAACAGCATGAAGAAAGATTTGGGTTATGGTCTGCTGCTGAAACGCTATACGGACAACGTCACCGACGCAACCGAAGCGCAAATTCAACAGGCAACGAAAGATTCTATCCCTCGCGTTGCGCCGCTGTATTTCGCTTTCCGTATCATGGTGGCGTGTGGCTTCTTGCTGCTGGCCATTATTGCGCTTTCCTTCTGGAGCGTCATTCGTAACCGCATCGGTGAGAAAAAATGGCTGCTGCGTGCCGCGCTGTACGGTATTCCACTGCCGTGGATTGCTGTAGAAGCAGGTTGGTTCGTCGCCGAATATGGCCGACAACCATGGGCAATCGGCGAAGTATTACCAACGGCGGTGGCAAACTCATCGTTGACAGTAGGCGATCTGCTGTTCTCCATGATCCTGATTTGTGGCCTGTATACCCTGTTCCTGGTGGCAGAATTGTTCTTAATGTTCAAGTTTGCACGCCTCGGCCCGAGCAGCCTGAAAACCGGTCGCTATCACTTTGAGCAGTCCAATGTGACTTCTCAGCCGGCACGCTAAGACAGGAGTCGTCAAATGATCGATTATGAAGTATTGCGTTTTGTCTGGTGGCTGTTGGTCGGCATTCTGCTGATTGGTTTTGCGGTCACTGATGGCTTCGACATGGGGGTGGGCATGCTCACCCGTTTCCTCGGTCGTAATGATACCGAGCGTCGAATTATGATTAACTCCATCGCCCCGCACTGGGACGGTAACCAGGTTTGGCTCATCACCGCGGGTGGCGCTCTGTTCGCTGCCTGGCCGATGGTGTATGCCGCTGCGTTCTCTGGTTTCTATGTGGCGATGGTTCTGGTACTGGCGTCTTTATTCTTCCGTCCGGTCGGTTTTGATTACCGTTCCAAGATTGAAGACACTCGTTGGCGTAACATGTGGGACTGGGGCATTTTCATTGGTAGCTTTGTTCCGCCGTTGGTCATTGGCGTGGCGTTCGGTAACCTGTTGCAGGGCGTACCGTTCCATATCGATGAGTACCTGCGTCTGTACTACACCGGTAACTTCTTCCAGTTGCTGAATCCGTTTGGTCTGCTGGCAGGTATCGTGAGCGTTGGAATGATCATCACTCAGGGCGCGACCTACCTGCAGATGCGTACGGTTGGTGAACTGCACCTGCGTACGCGTACCACCGCGCAGGTAGCGGCGCTGGTGACTCTGGTCTGCTTCGCGCTGGCCGGCGTGTGGGTGATTTACGGTATTGACGGTTATGTTGTGACCTCTGCAGTGGATCATCATGCCGCCTCTAACCCGCTGACCAAAGAAGTGGCGCGTGTTGCTGGCGCATGGATGGTGAACTTTAATAATGCACCTATTCTGTGGCTGGTTCCTGCACTGGGCGTGGTTCTGCCGCTGTTGACCATCCTGACTTCTCGTATGGAGAAAGGGGCATGGGCGTTCGTCTTCTCCTCACTGACGTTAGCCTGCATCATCCTGACTGCCGGTATCGCAATGTTCCCGTTTGTGATGCCATCCAGCACCATGATGAACGCGAGTCTGACCATGTGGGATGCGACTTCCAGTCAGCTGACGCTGAACGTGATGACTTATGTGGCACTGGTGTTTGTACCGATCATTCTCATCTACACCACCTGGTGTTACTGGAAAATGTTTGGTCGCATCACCAAAGAAGATATTGAACGTAACACCCATTCTCTGTACTAAGTAAGGAGCTAAATATGTGGTATTTCGCATGGATTCTGGGAACGCTTCTTGCCTGTGCATTTGGGATAATCACAGCCCTGGCGCTTGAGCACGTTGAATCAGGCAAAGCCGGACAAGAAGAAAGCTGATGATCAACCTTATCGCGATGGTTTATGCGGTAATGGACAAGCGCCCCTTGCGGGCGCTTTCCTTTGTGCTGGCAATCGTGTTGGCTGGCTGCATATTCTGGGACCCGTCACGTTTCGCGGCCAAAACCAGTGAGCTTGAAATCTGGCATGGTTTTCTGCTGATGTGGGCTGTCTGCGCTGGCATCATTCACGGCGTTGGCTTTCGTCCTCGCGCGGTGCACTGGCAGGGCATCTTCTGCCCGCTGATCGCGGATATCGTCCTCGTTGTTGGTCTGATTTTCTTCTTCTTTTGAATAAGAAACATCCTTAAATATTTATGGGCTTGCATAAGCCCATAATTTTTTACTCTCCGTTTACTTTCCCCCATTCCAAAGCACCATTCCCGCGCGTATAGTAGCGAAGTTTGAAAGCACTAACCTTTTGTTGCATTACCGGGATGTACAGTGAAGACAGCGCGATATACAACGACATTCTTGATGCATCGCGGCGGCAAAAACGCGAGTCACCAGGCGCTTACCAGGGTAAGCAACGGGTGTGAGTGGACGAAGCCAACAAAGAGGCAGTAAGAATGAATAAGTATATGTTTCGATGGCCGGTTCGTGTCTACTATGAAGACACTGATGCCGGTGGGGTGGTTTACCACGCCAGCTACGTCGCTTTTTATGAAAGAGCACGCACAGAGATGCTGCGTCATCATCACTTCAGTCAGCAGGTGCTGCTGGCAGAGCGCGTAGCCTTTGTGGTGCGCAAGATGACTCTTGAGTATTTTGCGCCTGCGCGGCTCGACGATATGCTCGAAGTCCAAACCGAAATTACGTCAATGCGTGGCACCTCATTGGTTTTCACGCAACGCATTGTCAACGCAGAGAACACCGTGCTGAATGAAGCCGAAGTTCTGATTGTTTGCGTTGATCCACTCAAAATGAAGCCTCGTGCGCTTCCCAAGTCTATTGTCGCGGAGTTTAAGCAGTGACTGACATGAATATCCTTGATTTGTTCCTGAAGGCAAGCCTTCTGGTTAAACTTATCATGTTGATTTTGATTGGTTTCTCAATCGCATCCTGGGCCATTATTATCCAGCGGACCCGTATTCTGAATGCCGCTTCACGTGAAGCAGAAGCATTTGAAGACAAGTTCTGGTCTGGTATTGAGTTGTCACGCCTGTATCAGGAAAGTCAGGGGCGTCGTGATAATTTGGCGGGATCGGAACAAATTTTTTATAGCGGATTCAAAGAATTTGCGCGTTTGCACAGGGCAAATAGCCATGCGCCGGAAGCGGTCGTTGAGGGGGCATCCCGTGCGATGCGAATCTCGATGAACCGTGAACTGGAAACGCTGGAAACGCATATTCCATTCCTCGGCACCGTCGGCTCCATCAGTCCGTATATCGGTCTGTTCGGTACCGTTTGGGGGATCATGCACGCGTTTATCGCGCTGGGCGCGGTAAAACAGGCAACGCTGCAAATGGTCGCACCGGGTATCGCGGAAGCGTTGATTGCGACGGCTATCGGTCTGTTTGCGGCAATCCCGGCGGTTATGGCTTACAACCGACTGAATCAGCGCGTGAACAAGCTGGAGCTGAATTACGACAACTTTATGGAAGAGTTTACCGCGATTCTGCACCGCCAGGCGTTTACCGTTAGCGAGAGCAACAAGGGGTAAGCCATGGCCAGAACGCGTGGACGAGGTCGTCGCGAACTTAAGTCCGAAATCAATATTGTACCGCTGCTCGACGTACTGCTGGTGCTGCTGCTGATCTTTATGGCAACCGCGCCGATCATTACCCAGAGTGTGGAAGTCGATCTGCCGGATGCGACCGAATCGCAAGCCGTCAGCAGTAACGACGAACCTCCGGTCATTATTGAAGTTTCCGGTATTGGGCAATACAGCGTGGTGGTTGAAAAAGATCGTATGGATCAACTGCCGCCGGAGCAGGTTATTGCGGAAGCGAAAAGCCGCCTGCAGACCAATCCGAAAACGGTCTTTTTAATCGGTGGTGCGAAAGACGTGCCTTATGATGAAATAATTAAAGCGCTGAACTTGTTACACAGTGCAGGCGTGAAATCGGTTGGCTTGATGACGCAGCCAATCTGATGTCTGCGTATTGCTGGCTTGAAAGATAGCGCGTAACAGGCGAACAGTTTTTTGGGAACCGAGAGTGTCAAAGGCAACCGAACAAAACGACAAGCTCAAAAGGGCGATAATTATTTCAGCGGTGCTGCATGTCATTTTATTTGCAGCGCTTATCTGGAGTTCGTTCGATGAGCACATTGATGCTTCAGCCGGCGGCGGTGGCGGTTCGTCCATCGACGCCGTTATGGTTGATCCTGGCGCCGTTGTGCAACAGTACGACAGGCAGCAGCAACAGCAGGCAAGTGCGAAACGTGCAGAAGAGCAGCGTGAAAAACAGGCGCAGCAACAGGCTGAAGAACTTCGCGAGAAACAGGCCGCTGAGCAAGAGCGCCTGAAGCAGCTGGAAAAAGAACGTTTAGCCGCGCAGGAAAAAGTGCGCGAACAAGCGGAACAGCAGAAACAGGCTGAAGCTGCCGCCGCGAAAGCGCAAGAGCAGCAGAAACAGGCTGAAGAAGCTGCGGCGAAGGCTGCTGCAGACGCGAAGGCCAAGGCGGATGCACAGGCGAAACAAGCGGCAGATGCCGCGAAGAAAGCCGCTGCGGACGCACAGAAAAAAGCTGAGGCTGAAGCCGCTAAAGCCGCCGCTGATGCGAAGAAAGTTGCCGAAGCACAAGCCGCTAAGGCTGCCGCAGACGCCGCGAAGAAAGCCCAGGCTGAAGCCGCTAAGCAAGCTGCAGCAGAAAAAGCTGCCGCCGAAAAAGCAGAAAAAGCCGCTGCCGCAAAAGCAGCTGCTGCTGAAAAAGCGGCGGCTGAAAAGAAAGCCGCTGCGGAAAAAGCCGCTGCAGACAAGAAAGCTGCCGCTGACAAAGCTGCTGCTGACAAGAAAGCTGCGGCAGATAAAGCCGCTGCAGCGAAAAAAGCGGCTGCTGAGAAGGCCGCTGCGGCCTCGGGCGTTGACGACCTGTTGGGTGACTTAAGCTCTGGTAAGAATGCGCCGAAATCAGGTGGTGGAGCGAAAGGAAACGGTCAGCCGGCGAAAGATAGTGGTACAAGTGGTGCAAATGGCGGCGCATCTGGCGCTGATATCAGTGCTTACGCCTCTCAAATTCGTAATGCGATCCAGAGCCGTCTGTATGGTGCTGATTTGTATGCGGGCAAATCTTGCGTACTACATATCAAGTTAGCACCCGATGGTCTGTTACTGGATGTGACCGAAGAGGGCGGCGATCCGGCATTGTGCCAGGCTGCGCTGACGGCTGCGAAAACAGCCAGAATTCCTAAACCGCCTAGCCAGGCTGTTTATGAAAAAGTAAAAGATGCCAAACTGGACTTTAAACTGTAATAACAACCCCTGAGAAATCGGGGGAAACAGTCTAAGGTTGAGACAGAGTTCTGGTAGTTTTGTGTATTTGAGTTTGTTAACATTCTGCTAAATTATCGTGGGCGTTCCGTCCAGATAAGGGAGATATGATGAAGCAGGCATTACGAGTAGCATTTGGTTTTCTGATGCTGTGGGCAGCAGTGCTGCATGCAGAAGTACGTATCGAGATCACCCAGGGGGTGGACTCGGCACGCCCGATTGGCGTTGTCCCATTCCAGTGGGCAGGGCCGGGTGCTGCACCTGAAGATATCGGTGGTATCGTAGGCGCTGACCTGCGTAACAGCGGTAAATTTAACCCATTAGACCGTTCTCGTCTGCCGCAGCAGCCGGGCACCGCGGCGGAAGTTCAACCTGCTGCATGGTCTGCGCTGGGTATTGATGCCGTCGTGGTCGGGCAGGTAACGCCGAATCCGGATGGCTCCTACAGCGTGGCTTATCAACTGGTAGATACCGGCGGCGCGCCGGGTACCGTACTGGCGCAGAACACCTATAAAGTGAACAAGCAATGGCTGCGTTACGCGGGCCATACTGCCAGTGACGAAGTATTTGAAAAACTGACCGGTATTAAGGGCGCATTCCGTACCCGTATCGCGTATGTTGTCCAGACCAACGGCGGTCAGTTCCCGTACGAATTACGCGTGTCCGACTACGATGGTTACAATCAGTTCGTGGTTCACCGTTCTCCGCAGCCGCTGATGTCTCCGGCGTGGTCTCCGGACGGTTCAAAACTGGCTTACGTAACCTTCGAGAGCGGTCGTTCTGCGCTGGTTATTCAGACGTTGTCTAACGGCGCTGTTCGTCAGGTCGCTTCTTTCCCGCGTCACAACGGCGCACCTGCGTTTTCTCCGGATGGCAGCAAACTGGCGTTTGCCCTGTCTAAAACCGGTAGCCTGAACCTGTATGTCATGGACATTGGTTCTGGTCAAATCCGTCAGGTGACGGATGGTCGCAGCAACAACACTGAACCTACCTGGTTCCCGGACAGCCAGAATCTGGCCTTTACTTCTGACCAGGCCGGTCGTCCGCAGGTATACAAAGTTAACGTCAACGGCGGTGCTCCGCAGCGTATTACCTGGGAAGGTTCGCAAAACCAGGATGCGGATGTGAGCAGCGACGGTAAATTTATGGTAATGGTAAGCTCGGCTAACGGTCAGCAACACATTGCCAAACAAGATCTGGTAGCGGGTGGCGTACAAGTTCTGTCGTCAACGTTCCTGGATGAAACGCCAAGTCTGGCACCTAACGGCACTATGGTAATCTACAGCTCTTCTCAGGGGATGGGATCCGTGCTGAATTTGGTTTCTACAGATGGGCGTTTCAAAGCGCGTCTTCCGGCAACTGATGGTCAGGTTAAATTCCCTGCCTGGTCGCCGTATCTGTGATAATAAATAATTGATTAATAAAGGAATCATTGAAATGCAACTGAACAAAGTGCTGAAAGGGCTGATGATTGCTCTGCCTGTTATGGCTATTGCGGCATGTTCTTCTAACAAGAACGCCAGCAATGACGGCAGCGAAGGCATGCTGGGTGCCGGCACTGGTATGGATGCAAACGGCAGCGGCAACATGTCTTCTGAAGAGCAAGCGCGTCTTCAGATGCAGCAGCTGCAGCAGAACAACATCGTTTACTTCGATCTGGACAAGTACGATATCCGTTCTGACTTCGCTGCAATGCTGGATGCGCACGCTAACTTCCTGCGTAGCAACCCGTCTTACAAAGTCACCGTAGAAGGTCATGCAGACGAACGTGGTACTCCTGAGTACAACATTTCCCTGGGTGAGCGTCGTGCAAACGCCGTTAAGATGTACCTGCAGGGTAAAGGCGTTTCTGCTGACCAGATCTCCATCGTTTCTTACGGTAAAGAAAAACCTGCAGTACTGGGTCATGACGAAGCGGCTTACTCCAAAAACCGTCGTGCCGTACTGGTTTACTAAGAGAATTGCATGAGCAGTAACTTCAGACATCATCTGTTGAGTCTGTCGTTACTGGTTGGCATAGCGGCCCCCTGGGCCGCTTTTGCACAGGCGCCAATCAGTAGTGTCGGCTCAGGCTCGGTCGAAGACCGTGTCACTCAACTCGAGCGTATTTCTAACGCTCACAGTCAGCTTTTAACCCAACTCCAGCAACAACTCTCCGATAATCAGTCCGATATTGACTCTCTGCGTGGTCAAATTCAGGAAAATCAGTATCAACTGAATCAGGTTGTTGAACGTCAGAAACAGATATTGCTGCAGATGAATAATCTTGGCAGCGGTAGCGCGCCTGCGGCGCAGTCTGCGGGTGGGGATCAGAGCGGGGCGGCGACCCCTGCGCCTGATGCGGGGGCTGCGGCAACGTCAGGGGCTCCGGCACAAACTGGCGATGCGAATACCGATTACAATGCAGCAATCGCCCTGGTACAGGATAAATCCCGTCAGGATGACGCGATTGAAGCATTTCAGAACTTCATCAAAAAGTACCCGGACTCTACTTACCTGCCAAATGCCAATTATTGGCTGGGTCAGTTGAATTACAACAAGGGTAAAAAAGATGATGCCGCGTTCTATTTCGCTTCGGTAGTTAAAAACTTCCCAAAATCACCTAAGGCTGCAGACGCGATGTATAAAGTCGGCGTCATCATGCAGGACAAAGGCGACACAGCAAAAGCTAAAGCGGTTTATCAGCAGGTTATCACCAAATATCCTGGCACTGATGGCGCGAAACAAGCGCAAAAACGCCTTAACGCGATGTAATGACCACCATGCGACCAGAAATCGTGTTATTTCTGGTCGCGTCGTGTGATTCCTAAGCAGTTGAGTTATTTACCTCGAAATTTTTGTTGCGCTAAAATCTGAAATCAGTAATATATGCCGCCGTTGCCAAGGGATATCAAACAGCCTGAAAGCGGCGAAAAAAGTGGGTCGTTAGCTCAGTTGGTAGAGCAGTTGACTTTTAATCAATTGGTCGCAGGTTCGAATCCTGCACGACCCACCAATCGTTCTGGTGGAACGCGATAGTAAAACGTGAAGGATAACGTTGCGTAAGCAACGGCCCGTAGGGCGAGACGAAGTCGAGTCATCCTGCACGACCCACCACTAAATCAGTTAGTAAGTAGTATCCAGCGTAGTATCGGGTGATTAGCTCAGCTGGGAGAGCACCTCCCTTACAAGGAGGGGGTCGGCGGTTCGATCCCGTCATCACCCACCACTCGGGGCGTTAGCTCAGTTGGTAGAGCAGTTGACTTTTAATCAATTGGTCGCAGGTTCGAATCCTGCACGCCCCACCAACTTTAACATCGTACTCAGATGTTAAACGTGAAGGATAACGTTGCTTTAGCAACGGCCCGCCAGGGCGAGACGAAGTCGAGTCATCCTGCACGCCCCACCAATTCCTGGTGGTTCCGAGTAAAATTTTTTCAGGTGACATCCGAGCGGGTCGTTAGCTCAGTTGGTAGAGCAGTTGACTTTTAATCAATTGGTCGCAGGTTCGAATCCTGCACGACCCACCAATGTTTCTGGTGAAAGCGATAGTAAGCCGTGAAGGATAACGTTGCGTAAGCGACGGCCCGTAGGGCGAGGCGAAGCCGAGTCATCCTGCACGACCCACCATCCTGAAAGTATAAAGAAGTAAACCCCATAAGGGGGCGTTAGCTCAGTTGGTAGAGCAGTTGACTTTTAATCAATTGGTCGCAGGTTCGAATCCTGCACGCCCCACCAGTGTAAAAAGGCGCCCTAAAGGTGCCTTTTTGCTATCTGCAATATGAAAGATTCGAACCTGCTTGCCTGATGCGCTTCGCTTATCAGGCCAACAGGTGCCAAATGTAGGCCCGATAAGAAACCAGTCGCCATCCGGTACTCATCACACGCAATTATTGTGACTTTTCTGCACTAATCCGCTATCTTGTTTAGCATATAAAACAAACTAAACCGAATATGGCGTGTGTCACGCTTTTAATCGGTTATTTCGTTAAGCCAGTAAAACGAGAAAGCAAGATGAGCGTGATGTTTGATCCTGAAGCTGCAATTTATCCATTTCCGCCGAAGCCAGCACCGCTGAGTGCGGACGAAAAACAATTTTACCGTGAAAAAATCAAGCGCCTGCTGAAAGAGCGTGATGCCGTTATGGTCGCGCACTATTACACCGATCCTGAAATCCAACAGTTGGCCGAAGAGACCGGCGGCTGTATTTCTGATTCTCTGGAGATGGCGCGGTTCGGCTCGAAACATCCCGCTTCTACGCTGTTGGTTGCGGGCGTGAGATTTATGGGAGAAACCGCCAAAATTCTCAGCCCGGAAAAGACCATCCTGATGCCAACCCTGCAGGCAGAATGTTCATTAGATCTGGGTTGTCCGATTGATGCGTTCAGCGCGTTTTGCGACGCGCATCCGGATCGCACCGTAGTGGTTTACGCCAATACCTCAGCGGCAGTTAAAGCGCGTGCCGACTGGGTTGTGACCTCCAGTATTGCGGTTGAACTTATTGAGCATCTTGATAGTTTAGGTGAAAAAATCATCTGGGCCCCGGACAGACATCTGGGCAATTACGTGCAAAAACAGACCGGTGCAGACGTTCTTTGTTGGCAGGGGGCGTGTATCGTCCACGACGAGTTTAAAACTCAGGCTTTAACACGCATGAAAGCGCTTTACCCCAATGCCGCCGTGCTGGTGCACCCGGAGTCACCTCAGTCCATCGTTGATATGGCCGATGCGGTCGGGTCAACCAGTCAATTAATCAACGCAGCTAAATCGTTACCGCACCAGCAACTGATAGTGGCGACAGACCGGGGTATTTTTTACAAAATGCAGCAAGCGGTTCCGGATAAAGAGTTGCTTGAAGCGCCAACGGCTGGCGAAGGGGCAACCTGTCGCAGTTGTGCGCATTGTCCGTGGATGGCGATGAACGGCCTCAAGGCGATTGCTGAGGGGCTGGAGCAGGGGGGAGCGGCTCACGAGATACATGTAGATGCAGCGTTGCGAGAGAGTGCATTGCTGCCGTTAAACCGCATGTTGGAATTTGCGGCTACACTTCGGGCTTAAGTAATTTATTTGCTCTGGGGGAAAAGATGGACTTTTTTAGCACGCAGAACATTCTGGTACATATTCCGATCGGTGCGGGCGGTTACGATCTGTCGTGGATCGAAGCCGTGGGGACGATCGCCGGGTTATTGTGTATTGGCCTGGCGAGCCTTGAGAAAATCAGTAATTACGTCTTCGGACTGATAAACGTCACGCTGTTTGCGATTATCTTCTTTCAGATCCAGCTCTATGCCAGCCTGTTGCTGCAGGTTTTCTTTTTTGCCGCGAATATCTACGGCTGGTATGCCTGGTCCCGGCAAACCAACCAGCATGAGGCAGAGTTGAAAATACGCTGGTTGCCGTTACCGAAAGCGATCGGTTGGCTGGCTGCTTGCGTGGTGGCGATTGGCCTGATGTCGGTCTATATCGATCCGGTGTTTGCCTTTTTGACGCGGATTGCCGTGAACATTATGCAGGGGCTGGGATTACAGGTAGCGGCTCCAGAGTTGCAACCCGATGCATTCCCGTTCTGGGATTCCTGCATGATGGTGTTGTCGATTGTGGCGATGATCCTGATGACGCGCAAATACGTTGAAAACTGGCTGTTGTGGGTGATCATTAACGTCATTAGCGTAGTGATCTTTGCCCTGCAAGGCGTATATGCCATGTCACTGGAATATATGATCCTGACGGTTATCGCCCTGAACGGAAGCAGGTTGTGGATTAACAGCGCGCGTGAGCGGGGTTCCCACGCGCTGTCCCATTAATGGTGATGATGTGCATGGCCGGACACGCCCTGATACAGGTGGCAGTCCGGCCCATTACACGGCTGATATTCCATCTGGATCGTGGCGTGTTCAATCTGGTAGTGATGAATCAGGAAATGTTGAATACGCTCCAGCAGCGCGTCGTGATCGTGCGGCGGGACCACCTGCACATGCAGCGTCATGACCGGTTTTTCACCTACCATCCAGACGTGTACATGATGCACATTGCGAACTTCGGGGATATCCCGGCTGAGATGGCGCTGCAAGGCGGCAATATCCAATGTAAGCGGAGCGCCTTCCAGTAATTCATTGACGCTATCTTTCAATAACCGCCAGGCGCTACGCAGTACCAGCACGGAAACCAGAATCGAGAGAATTGGGTCCGCTGGCGTCCAGCCCGTCCAGATAATAATCAGCGCAGCGATGATTGCTCCAACCGAGCCGAGTAAATCGCCCATTACGTGTAGCGCTGCGGCGCGGACGTTAAGGTTTTTCTCTTCACTGCCGCGATGTAAAACCCAAAAAGCGAGCACGTTCGCCAGTAAACCCGCGACAGCAATGATCATCATCATGCCGCCCGCTACGGGACGTGGCGTATGGAAGCGCTCAATGGCCTCCCAGACGATTAAAATGGTGATCACAACCAATGCGATGGCGTTAACAAACGCGGCTAATGTTGTGAGTCTCAACCAGCCGAAAGTGTGCCGTATAGTGGGCGGGCGTCTGGAGAATTGGACCGCCAGCAGGGCAAATAGAAGCGCGGCGGCATCTGTGAGCATATGTCCGGCATCAGCCAGTAACGCCAGCGAGCCTGAAATAATTCCACCCACCACTTCAACCAGCATAAATCCGGCTGTAATGCAGAATGCGAAAAGCAATCTGCGGGCATTATTGTCCTTAGGTTGTTCAGGGGAAGTATGAGTATGTGAGTGCGCCATTATGCCATCCCTTTGTTATTCTCACCTTTACTGTATGTCATGATACCGTTTTTGGGATGATAAAATTAAAAAGGAGAGCTATTGCTCTCCCGCTATTAGCTTTATTTTCAGCGTTACTGGGTAGTACCGTCAGTTTTGGTGTCGGCATCATTATTGATGCCGTTTCCGGTCTCAACTTTTTTATTCACATCCGGGCAGCGTCCGTCCTTACACATGGTGTTTTTATGCACCTCGTCTTTGGTCATTCCTTCATGGTTCATTGATGAACCGTCCGGATGCAGCATTGTGCCACCCGAATTCACGTTGTTGTTATCGACATTATTTGGCGCAACGTTTTCGTGCGCGTCTGGCGCGACTTGACCGGCATCTGCCGCGGAATTAGCCTGGCCGTTATTCGACTGCGTGCTGGTGTCAGCTGCGAGCGCCGCGCCGCTGGCGAGGCTGAGTGTGGCCGTCAAAAAGAGTGAAGTTAGCTTTGTCATATGCATATTATGCTCCTGTTATGATTGAGATGTCGGATAACGTCTTCCAACAGTGCATGTGCCAGTACATCAGCAGGACATGGTTAATAGTTTTGCTATGCAAATTAAAACCAGCATAGAATCTTGAAATTTATGAGAATTTAAGCTGTTGCAGTTATAAATTGTAGTCTGGATCTCTTTTTTCGCTACTTTATTGCGTTTTTTTGGCCTATTCCAGGATTAATCCGTCCAAAGTGTAAAACCCCGTTTACACTTTATGACTGAAGATATAGATTGGAGGGATTGCATTCATTTATATAAGTATGGCAACGCTGGAATAATCATGAATTATCAGAACGACGATTTACGCATTAAAGAGATCAACGAATTATTACCCCCGGTCGCACTGCTGGAAAAATTCCCCGCTACTGAAAATGCCGCCAATACGGTGGCGCATGCCCGTAAGGCGATTCATAAAATTCTCAAAGGCAGTGACGATCGTCTGCTGGTGGTGATTGGGCCGTGTTCTATTCATGATCCGGCAGCGGCTAAAGAGTATGCCGCTCGCTTGCTGGCGCTACGTGAAGAGTTAAAAGGCGAACTTGAAATCGTCATGCGCGTCTATTTTGAAAAACCGCGTACTACCGTAGGCTGGAAAGGACTTATCAACGATCCGCACATGGATAACAGCTTCCAGATCAACGACGGTCTGCGCATTGCCCGTAAACTGCTGCTGGATATCAACGACAGTGGTTTGCCGGCCGCAGGCGAGTTCCTGGATATGATCACCCCACAATATCTTGCCGATCTTATGAGCTGGGGCGCAATTGGCGCACGTACCACAGAATCTCAGGTACACCGTGAATTGGCGTCAGGTTTGTCCTGCCCGGTTGGTTTTAAAAACGGTACTGATGGCACCATCAAAGTCGCCATTGATGCAATCAATGCTGCCGGGGCGCCGCATTGCTTCCTGTCTGTCACCAAATGGGGTCATTCGGCGATTGTGAATACCAGCGGTAATGGCGATTGCCATATCATTCTGCGCGGCGGCAAAGAGCCGAACTACAGCGCTCAGCACGTTGCCGATGTGAAAGAAGGTTTGGTCAAAGCGGGGCTTTCTCCGCAGGTGATGATCGACTTTAGCCATGCCAATTCCAGCAAGCAGTTCAAAAAGCAGATGGATGTTGCGAAAGACGTTTGCGGGCAGGTTGCCGGTGGCGAAAAAGCAATAATTGGCGTGATGATTGAAAGCCATCTGGTTGAAGGTAATCAGAACCCGGATAGCGGTGAACCCCTGACCTACGGCAAGAGCATCACCGATGCCTGCATTGGCTGGGAAGATACCGATGCGGTGTTACGCCAGTTGGCGGAAGCGGTAAAAGCGCGCCGCGGGTAAAAAACTCATCCGGGTTATCCCCGGTAAGCCGGATAAGGCAACGCCGCCATCCGGCAATAAAAAAAGCGTGGAGCATTCCACGCTTTTTTTATTGGGAGCGAAAAAGTTACTTCGCTTTACCCTGGTTAGCAACGGCTGCGGCTTTTGCCGCGATCTCGTCAGCGTTACCCAGATAGTAGTGTTTAATCGGCTTAAAGTTTTCGTCAAACTCATACACCAGCGGTACGCCGGTCGGGATGTTCAGTTCGAGGATTTCATCTTCGCTCATGTTATCCAGGTACTTCACCAGCGCGCGCAGGGAGTTACCGTGAGCAGCGATAATTACGCGCTCACCGCTTTTCATACGCGGCAGAATGGTTTCGTTCCAGTAAGGAATCACGCGATCGATAGTCAGCGCCAGGCTTTCGGTGAGCGGCAGTTCTTTGTCAGTCAGTTTGGCATAACGCGGGTCGTGACCCGGATAACGCTCGTCATCTTTGGTCAGTTCCGGCGGGGTGACCGCAAAGCCGCGACGCCATTGCTTAACCTGCTCGTCACCGTATTTTTCAGCGGTTTCTGCTTTGTTCAGACCCTGTAGCGCGCCGTAATGACGCTCGTTCAGTTTCCAGGATTTCTCAACCGGCAGCCAGGCCTGATCCAGTTCGTCCAGGACGTTCCATAGGGTATGGATGGCACGTTTCAGCACAGAGGTATAGGCAAAATCAAAGCTATAGCCTTCCTCTTTCAGCAGCTTACCGGCCGCTTTTGCTTCACCTACGCCTTTCTCGGACAGATCAACGTCATACCAACCGGTAAAACGGTTTTCGTTATTCCACTGACTTTCACCGTGTCGTACCAGAACCAGCTTAGTTACAGCCATACACTCACTCCTATCAATCATATTTAATGATAATAATTCTCATTATATTGCCGTAATGAGTCAGCGGCAATGCTTACGCATAACCATAGCGAAAATAGCGCCACAGTGTAAGGTTCTTGTGAACTCAAGGTTGCGATTTTGTCTTTGGATGATGGGGGGGTGAGCGGGTTTGCTGCGGAAAACAAACAACAGGCCCGATAAATTTATGCTATCGGGCCTGTCAGGATGAACTGTCAGGCAGGAATAAACTGATATTCCGTCACGCTGGCATACTCTTCACCCGGATGCAGGAAGCAGTCCGGCTGTGGCCATTCCGGATGGTTCGGGCTGTCTGGCAGAAACTCACTTTCCAGCGCCAGACCTTGCCAGTCTTCATAGGCCTCCGGCCCACGTGAAGGCGTACCGCCAAGGAAGTTTCCTGAGTAAAACTGCAATGCCGGGGCTGAGGTGTAAACCACCATCTGCAATTTTTCATCCTGAGACCAAACCTGAGCCGCCGGAGTACGCGCATTGCCTTGTGCCTGGAGCAGGAAGGCGTGATCGTAACCTTTTACCTTGCGCTGATCGTCATCGGCCAGAAATTCGCTGGCGATGATTTTCGGGGAACGGAAATCAAAAGTGCTTCCGGCGACGGATTTCAGCCCGTCATGCGGGATGCCCATTTCGTCTACGGGTAAATACTCGTCCGCCAGAATTTGCAGCTTGTGCTGGCGCACATCCGTTTTGTCACCGTCGAGATTAAAATAGACATGATTCGTCAGATTTACCGGGCAGGGCTTATCAACCGTGGCACGGTAGGTTATCGAAATCCGATTATCGTCAGTCAGGCGATACTGCGCGGTGGCGCAAAGATTACCAGGGAAACCCTGGTCGCCATCGTCAGACGTTAAGGCAAACAGCACCTGACGGTCATTCTGATTCACTATCTGCCAGCGACGTTTGTCGAAACCGTTCGGTCCGCCGTGCAGTTGGTTATCACCCTGGCTTGGCAGCAATTCAATGGTTTCGCCGTCAAAGGTATAGCGGCTGTTGGCGATACGGTTAGCGTAGCGGCCAATGGAAGCCCCCAGAAACGCAGCCTGTTCCGGGTACTGCTCCGGGCTGGCGCAACCGAGCAGGGCTTCGCGCACACTACCATCGCTAAGTGGAATACGCGCAGAGAGCAGCGTTGCGCCCCAGTCCATGAGCGTGACCACCATCCCCGCGTCGTTACGCAGGGTAAGCAGGCGGAACGGCTGACCGTCGGGCGCCATTACGGGAATTTCGTTTAACATTGTCCGGCTCCTTGTGAAGGTTTACAGACGTAAAATGTTTCTTTAATACCGGTTTTAGCTTCGTACTGTTCGGCGACAGCCTGCTGCACGGCAGGCACCAGATCTTGCGGGATCAGCGCCACAATACAGCCCCCGAAGCCGCCGCCTGTCATACGAACACCACCTTTATCGCCGATGGTTGCTTTGACAATCTCAACCAGCGTATCAATTTGCGGCACGGTAATTTCAAAGTCATCGCGCATTGAAGCGTGAGATTCTGCCATCAGTTGACCCATGCGTAACAGGTCGCCTTTTTCCAGCGCATTCGCAGCTTCCACGGTACGCGCGTTTTCCGTGATCACGTGACGAACGCGTTTGGCGGCAATCGGATCCAGTTCGTGAGCAACTTCGCTAAAGGTTTCAAAGCTGACATCACGCAGGGCAGGTTGCTGGAAGAAACGCGCCCCGGTTTCACACTGTTCGCGACGGGTGTTGTACTCGCTACCCACCAACGTACGTTTAAAATTGCTGTTGATGATTACCACCGCCACGCCTTCAGGCATGGAAACGGCTTTGGTGCCCAGCGTACGGCAGTCGATCAGCAGCGCATGATCTTTCTTGCCAAGCGCGGAGATCAACTGATCCATAATGCCGCAGTTGCAGCCGACAAACTGGTTTTCAGCTTCCTGGCCGTTCAGAGCAATCTGCGCCCCGTCGAGCGGCAGATGATAAAGCTGCTGGAACACGGTGCCTACCGCCACTTCCAGCGAAGCCGAAGAGCTTAAGCCTGCGCCCTGAGGCACATTACCGCTGATCACCAGATCCGCGCCGCCAAAGGCGTTATTACGCTTTTGCAGATGCTTCACCACGCCACGCACGTAGTTTGACCACTGCTGGCTGTCATGAGCGATAATTGGCGCGTCCAGAGAGAACTCGTCCATTTGATTATCGTAGTCAGCCGCGATAACGCGAACTTTTCTGTCATCGCGTGTCGCACAGCTAATCACGGTTTGATAGTCGATAGCGCAGGGCAGAACGAATCCGTCGTTATAATCGGTATGTTCGCCAATCAGGTTTACACGGCCCGGTGCCTGAATAGTATGGGTGGCAGGGTAGCCAAATGTTTCAGCAAACAGAGATTGTGTTTTTTCTTTCAGACTCATTATTTAAACTCCGGATTCGCGAAAATGGATGTCGCTGACCGCACGCAGTCGTTCAGCCGCTTGTTCTGCTGTCAGGTCGCGCTGGGTTTCCGCCAGCATTTCGTAACCGACCATAAATTTGCGCACGGTTGCCGAACGCAGCAGCGGCGGATAAAAGTGTGCGTGTAACTGCCAGTGTTGGTTTTCTTCTCCGTTAAACGGTGCGCCGTGCCAGCCCATGGAGTAAGGGAATGAGCACTGGAACAGGTTGTCGTAACGACTGGTCAGTTTTTTCAACGCCAGCGCCAGATCAGCGCGCTGTTCGTCGGTCAAATCGGTGATACGCAGGACATGCGCTTTTGGCAGCAGCAGCGTTTCGAACGGCCATGCCGCCCAGTAGGGCACGACTGCCAGCCAGTGTTCTGTTTCAACGACCGTCCGGCTACCATCCGCCAGTTCACGCTGGACGTAATCAAGGAGCATTGGCGCGCCCTGTTCGGCGAAGTACGCTTTTTGCAGGCGATCTTCACGTTCGGCTTCGTTGGGCAGAAAGCTATTGGCCCATATCTGTCCGTGCGGATGGGGGTTCGAACACCCCATTGCCGCGCCTTTATTCTCAAAGACCTGCACCCAGGGATAGGTTTTGCCTAAATCTGCCGTCTGTTCCTGCCACGTTTTCACGATTTCTGTTAGCGCAGGCACGCTGAGTTCCGGCAGCGTTTTGCTGTGATCGGGCGAAAAGCAAATCACGCGGCTGGTACCGCGCGCGCTCTGACAGCGCATTAACGGATCGTTGCTGTCCGGCGCGTCCGGGGTATCGGACATCAGCGCGGCAAAGTCGTTAGTAAAAACATAGGTCCCGGTGTAATCCGGGTTTTTATCGCCGGTAACACGTGTATTGCCTGCACACAGGAAGCAGTCCGGGTCATGTGCGGGTAGAACCTGCTTAGATGGTGTTTCCTGCGCCCCTTGCCAGGGGCGTTTTGCACGATGTGGTGAGACGAGGATCCACTGCCCGGTGAGCGGGTTAAAACGGCGGTGTGGATGATCGACAGGATTGAATTGCGTCATGATTGATCCTTAATCCGTATATCCCTGCGGATGGCGTGATTGCCAGTGCCAGGTGTCTTGCGCCATTTCATCCAGGGTGCGAGTTACGCGCCAGTTGAGCTCGCGATCGGCTTTACTGGCATCTGCCCAGTAGGCCGGAAGATCGCCATCACGACGCGGGGCAAAATGGTAATTCACAGGTTTACCGCAGGCTTTACTGAAGGCGTTGACCACATCCAGCACGCTGCTGCCGATGCCCGCCCCGAGGTTGTAAATATGCACGCCCTGTTTGCCCGCCAGTTTTTCCATCGCGGCGACGTGGCCATCTGCGAGATCCATGACGTGGATATAGTCGCGAACGCCGGTGCCATCTTCGGTAGGGTAGTCGTTGCCAAATATGGCAAGGGACTCGCGGCGGCCAACGGCAACCTGTGCGATGTAAGGCATCAGGTTGTTTGGAATACCTTGCGGGTCTTCACCCATATCGCCTGACGGATGCGCGCCAACCGGGTTGAAGTAGCGCAGTAAGGCGATACTCCAGTCGGGCTGTGCTTTTTGCAGATCGGTCAGGATCTGTTCAACCATCAACTTACTTTTGCCATACGGGCTTTGTGGTGTGCCGGTGGGGAAACTTTCAACGTAAGGAATTTGCGGTTGATCGCCATAGACGGTCGCGGAGGAGCTGAAAATGAAGTTTTTCACGTTAGCGGCGCGCATGGCATTCACCAGACGCAGCGTCCCGTTGACGTTGTTGTCATAGTATTCCAGCGGCTTGGCAACGGACTCGCCAACGGCTTTTAACCCGGCAAAATGGATGACGGTGTCAATGGCATGATCGTGCAGAATTTCGGTTATCAGCGCTTCGTTACGAATATCCCCTTCCACGAAAGTCGGGTGCTTGCCGCCTAAGCGCTCGATGACGGGCAGAACGCTGCGCTTGCTGTTGCAGAGGTTGTCCAGGATCACCACCTCGTGACCGTTTTTCAGCAACTGCACGCAAGTGTGGCTTCCTATGTAACCGCTACCACCTGTAACCAATACTCTCATAATTCGCTCCGTTAAGCCTATGGTATGCAATAACCATAGCATAACAAAGATGCGAAAAGTGTGACATGGAATAAATTAGTGGAATCGTTTACACAGTGATGTTTTCACTCGTTTGCATTGGTTATTTTATTTTAAATCATAAGGTTAAGTTGTTATCTCGGCGTTTATCTGAAAAAAATGCAGAAAAAAGGGCGTGTTAAACGCCCTCAAATGAAAATTAACGCAGAGAGGTTTGTTGATAGGCGTAGACATCGCCCTCGGGCACAAACTCCAGTCGATGGGTAATGCAGGCCGGGGCGTCTTCAGCATGGTGGGAGACAAACAGCAGCTGGGTTTCGCCTTCACCGATCAGTACATCCACAAACCGACGAATCAGTTGGCGATTGAGCGGGTCCAGGCCTTGCAAAGGCTCGTCGAGGATTAACAAAGTCGGGTGTTTAACCAGCGCACGCACAATCAACGCCAGCCGTTGCTGCCCCCAGGAAAGACTGTGGAACGGCGCATCCGCGGTACGTTTATCCATGCCCAGAATATCCAGCCACTGCTGGACCAGTTTGTGCTGTCTGTCAGAGACGGCCTGATAGATGCCGATTGAGTCAAAGTAGCCGGAGAGAATCACGTTGCGTACCGTCGTACTGACCCGGTAATCGAGATGCAGGCTACTGCTGACGTAGCCGATGTGTTTTTTAATATCCCAGATAGTTTCACCACTACCCCGACGGCGGCCAAACAGCGTTAAATCGTTGCTGTAACCCTGGGGGTGATCGCCGGTGATTAAACTCAGTAGGGTTGATTTTCCCGCCCCGTTGGGGCCGACGATTTGCCAGTGCTCCCCCGGATTTACCTGCCAGCTCAGATGATGCAGGATAGGGCGATCGTTATACGATACGGTGCCATCGTTGAGCACAATCCGCGGCTCGTTATCGGACAGCGTGCGACGGACCGAAGGCTCGTCCGGCTCGGGTAATTGGATGCCTTCCAGGCGTTCACTATGGGCAAGTTGAGCGATTAATGCCTGTTGCAGAAGGTCTGCTTTTGCGCCGGTTTCAGTCAACGTGCAATCGGCAAGTACGCCGGTAAATTGCACGAACTCGGGAATCTCATCAAAGCGGTTAAGCACCAGTACCAGCGTAAAACCGGTCTGGTGCAGTTCAGCGAGCAGTTCTGCTAACTGGCGACGGGACGCCACGTCCAGCCCGTCAAAAGGCTCATCAAAGATCAGTAAATCCGGTGCGGACATTAACGCCTGACAGAGCAGGGTTTTGCGTGTTTCACCGGTGGAAAGGTATTTGAAACGCCTGTTGAGCAGGGAAGAAATACCAAACTGCTGCGCCAGCGCAGCGCAGCGAGTGGGGTCGTTGACCTCATCCTGAATGATTTCTGCGGTGGTACGCCCGGTGTCATCTTCACCGGGGCTGAGAAGATCGGTGTTGTTTCGCTGCCACTCGTCGCTGACCAGCTTTTGTAGCTGCTCGAAGGAGAGACGGGTAATACGTGTAAACTGACAGTGCCGCTCACCTTTCAGTAGCGGCAATTCTCCTGCCAGCGCACGGGCCAGCGCGGATTTCCCGCTGCCGTTAGAGCCCACAAACGCCCAGCTATCACCCGCGTGTAATGTCAACGCATCTAACTGGAGCGTTTTTGTGTCGCTAAGACGAAACGTGCCTTGCGAAATTTGCAATGATGACATTTTGTATCCCATTATTTGCAGCAATTAATGACAGGGATACGTGTTCTTCAGGCTAATGTCAATTAACTCAGCACAGCGTCGCAATAATCACTTTGTCAGCATTAAAATATGCTGTTGCGTTAGCACCTTCCGCTAAAGCGTGAGTCTGTTCCACTGGCAGCGTCGCACACAGCGTCTGGCCGTCTGGCAACGTCATTAACACCTCACATTGTTCTGCGCCACGTTCGATATGACTGATCGTTCCATGCAACTGATTATCAGCGGCCTGAGCGATAGCCTCGTCCTGGGTAATGCCTACCCACGGTGCTTTCAACAGAATTAATACTTCTTTGCCTTCCTCAAGACCCAAACGCTCACCGCTTTGCGCAGTAATCGCCACCTTCAGACGCGTTTCGCCATCGGCCAACAGGACGTCGACATGCTGTTGAACCTGATCGTGGTTGCGAGCGGTAATCGTGCCAAACCATTGGTTACGGGCGCTGGTTTGCAGTGAAAAGCGGGAAATGGCTGCCAGCAGGCTATTGAGCGGCAGCGCATCGTCATCGCTCAACACATCAAACGCTTTTTGTTGAATTTGTGCGAGCAAATCATACAGTTGGATCAGACGCTGGCCGTAACGCGTCAACACCGCGCCGCCGCCGCCTTTACCGCCGGTGGCGCGCTCAACCAGCGTTTGCTCACTGAGCTGGTTCATTTCGTTAATCGCGTCCCAGGCGCTTTTATAACTGATACCCGCATCCTTCGCGCCCTGACTGATGGAGCCGGAAAGCGCAATGTGCTTGAGCAGAGAAATGCGACGGGGATCGGCAAACAGTTTTTGCTGAAGTTTCAGCGTAAGAAGGATTTCGGCCTGCATCACAAGCTCCTGGCAAAAAAGGGTATTGTGACGGAAAACCGTGTGCGCGCAAAGCCAACCGCACAAAAGGGGAGTGCTTTTCTGCGTGATGTGGTTAGAATACAACTAAGGACTATATCTGGAGTTGACCATGTTAGAATTATTGAAAAGTCTGGTATTCGCCGTAATCATGGTACCTGTGGTGATGGCCATCATTCTGGGTCTGATTTACGGATTGGGTGAAGTGTTCAACATTTTTTCCGGTATCGGTCAGAAAGACCAGTCCAGACAGAATCATTGATTCCCCAAACGCCCGCTCAGTCGGGCGTTTATATTTTTGCCTTTCAGCCCGTTTTCTCTGGCAACAGTTTCTCAAGATCCTGCTTCTCGTGCCGATATTTTCATGGTGTAACCTCTAATTGGTATCAATAACCGCTGGGAAAATTCTGGCTTAACCGTTATATTTGCGCGTACATAACGAAACTCAAAGGAGCTACAGATGGCACGCACATGGTTACGCTTGTTTGCAGGGGCGACGCTTTCTCTTTCTGTCGCAGGACATGCATTGGCGGATGAAGGGAAAATCACGGTATTCGCAGCGGCTTCGCTCACCAACGCGATGCAGGATATTGCGACGCAATACAAAAAAGAGAAGAACGTTGACGTCGTCTCCTCTTTTGCCTCTTCTTCTACGCTGGCGCGTCAGATTGAAGCAGGCGCGCCTGCTGACCTGTTTATTTCTGCCGATCAGAAATGGATGGATTATGCGGTCGATAAAAAATCGATGGATACCGCCACGCGTGCAACGCTGTTAGGCAACAGTCTGGTGGTGGTGGCGCCGAAAGCCAGCGCCCAGCAAGACTTTACTATCGACAGTAAAACCAACTGGACCCGTTTGCTGAATGGTGGACGCCTGGCTGTCGGCGATCCGGAACATGTTCCGGCAGGCATTTATGCCAAGGAAGCACTGCAAAAATTGGGCGCATGGGATACTCTGGCGCCGAAACTGGCACCTGCGGAAGACGTTCGCGGTGCGCTGGCGCTGGTAGAACGTAACGAAGCGCCGCTGGGGATCGTCTATGGTTCCGATGCTGTCGCCAGCAAAGGCGTCAAGGTTGTCGCGACCTTCCCGGAAGATTCACACCAAAAAGTGGAGTACCCTATCGCGATTGTTGATGGGCACAAAAACGCAACGGTCAGCGCGTTCTATGTTTACCTGAAAGGACCGCAGGCTGCTGAAATTTTTAAACGTTATGGATTTACGACCAAGTAATGATACTGACCGATCCTGAATGGCAGGCCGTCATACTGAGCCTGAAAGTTTCTTCCCTGGCCGTGTTGTTTAGTCTGCCGTTTGGGATCTTCTTTGCCTGGCTGCTTGTGCGATGCACCTTCCCGGGTAAAGCGCTGCTCGACAGCGTTCTGCATTTGCCGTTGGTGCTGCCGCCGGTGGTGGTGGGGTATCTGTTGTTAGTCGCCATGGGGCGGCGCGGGTTTATCGGTGAGCGGCTGTATGACTGGTTTGGCATCACCTTTGCCTTTAGCTGGCGCGGTGCGGTGCTGGCTGCGGCGGTGATGTCTTTCCCTCTTATGGTGCGGGCCATTCGTCTGGCGCTGGAAGGCGTCGACGTCAAGCTGGAGCAGGCGGCGCGTACGCTCGGGGCCGGACGCTGGCGCGTATTCATGACCATTACCTTACCGCTGATGTTGCCCGGCATTATTGTCGGGACGGTGCTGGCGTTCGCGCGTTCCCTCGGGGAATTCGGCGCAACGATTACCTTTGTCTCCAATATTCCTGGCGAAACCCGCACTATCCCCTCGGCGATGTATACCCTGATCCAAACGCCTGGCGGCGAAAGCGCAGCGGCAAGGTTATGCATTATTTCTATTGTATTGGCGCTGATTTCACTGCTGATTTCTGAATGGCTGGCGCGTATTAGCCGTGAGCGGACGGGGCGATAATCATGCTGGAACTTAACTTCTCCCAGACGTTGGGAACACATTGCCTGACGCTCAACGAAACGCTGCCTGCCAGTGGGATTACCGCTATTTTTGGTGTTTCCGGCGCAGGGAAAACGTCGCTGATTAACGCTATCAGCGGCCTGACGCAGCCGCAGTCCGGACGTATTGTGCTTAACGGTCGGGTGTTAAACGATGTTGAAAACGGAATCTGCTTAACGCCTGAAAAGCGTCGGGTGGGCTATGTATTCCAGGATGCGCGTCTGTTTCCCCATTATAAGGTGCGCGGTAACCTGCGTTACGGTATGGCGAAAAGCATGGCCGGGCAGTTTGATAAGCTGGTGGCGCTGCTGGGCATTGAACCGCTGCTCGATCGCCTACCGGGAAGTCTTTCCGGCGGCGAAAAACAGCGCGTTGCCATTGGTCGGGCGCTGCTTACCGCGCCAGAGTTATTGCTGCTTGATGAACCGTTAGCCTCACTGGATATTCCGCGCAAACGCGAACTGCTACCTTATCTGCAACGTCTGGCGCGTGAAATTAATATTCCGATGCTGTATGTCAGCCACTCGCTTGATGAAATTTTGCACCTGGCAGACAAAGTGATGGTGCTGGAAAACGGGCAGGTTAAAGCATTTGGTTCGCTGGAGGACGTCTGGGGGAGTAGCGTAATGCATCCCTGGCTGCCGAAAGAACAGCAGAGCAGCATTCTGAAAGTCAGCGTGCTGGAGCATCATCCTCACTATGCGATGACCGCGCTGGCGCTGGGCGATCAGCATCTGTGGGTCAACAAGCTTGAGCAGCCGCTGCAATCCGTGCTGCGCATTCGCATTCAGGCGTCTGATGTTTCGCTGGTACTCCAGCCGCCGCAGCAGACCAGTATTCGTAACATACTGCGTGCGAAGGTCGCCCAGTGCTATGACGATAACGGTCAGGTGGAAGTGCAGCTTGAGGTGGGCGGGAAAACGCTGTGGGCGAGGATCAGCCCGTGGGCCAGGGATGAGCTTGGCATCAAACCTGGCCTGTGGCTGTACGCGCAAATTAAGAGTGTGTCGATCACCGCCTGATTACAGCAGGTGGGTGTAGATAAACTTCGCGATGCTGTCGGTGGTATTGTCACCAATCACGATGTTGGCGCGGGCTTTGACCGCGTTATCAGCGTTACCCATCGCCACGCCGGTGCCTGCGGCTTCCAGCATGCTGATATCGTTAAAGTTGTCGCCAAAGGCGATCACATTTTCCATTGACCCACCCTGCGCTTCGATCCACTGAGTAAGACGTCGCCCTTTGCTGTTACCTTTACGGGCAATGTCGACTTGATCGTGCCAGGACCATTCACACTCCAGCCCCAGTTGTTGTTCAACGTCTTTACCAAACTGCTGCAGTTTTGGAATATCTTCGTCGGTCAGGGCAAATTTCCACACGGCGTTGACATCATGCGCGGCCTGCGACAGCGAAGGAACCTGGGTGAAGGTTGGGCGCTGTTCCGGCGGTAGCGTTTGCGCCCAGTTAGCGGTACGCACCACATGCCCGGTCGGACGCTCATACAGCATGGCCTCGTCAACATACATCAGTCCATGAATTTGATGTTCATCCAGCATTTCGATGAGCTGCAATGCCTGGTCAACCGGGAGAGGATCGGATTCCAGTACCTTTTTTGCATGATAATCATACAAGTAAGTGCCGTTGCAGCAAATTGCAGGTGTATCCAGCGCCAGTGCCTGATAAAAAGGATGAATAGCAACGTGATGGCGACCTGTGACAATGATAAGTTGGTAGCCTGCTTCTCTGGCGCGTGAGAGCGCTTCAAGAGAGGATGGCAACAAGGTCTTTTTCGGGGTCAGTAAGGTACCGTCTAAATCCAGGGCAATCACGCGTGCGGTCATAGGTTTTTCCAGATTAAGGTTGAGAATTGTGTCTGCTGGAATGGTACACCGAGACGGGAGCCGGACAAAATTCTGAGTCTTGATTAAGCATTCACCGTTAAAAGCGTCTACCTTAGGCGTGTGTCAGGCAATTGCAGCCACCTGCCAACAAGCAAAGGAGTATTCATGAAACAAACCGTTTATACCGCCAGTCCTGAGAGTCAGCAAATTCATGTCTGGAGCCTGAATCACGATGGGTCTTTGACGCTGACCCAGGTGGTTGATGTACCGGGTCAGGTACAGCCGATGGTCGTCAGCCCGGATAAGCGCTATCTCTATGTCGGTGTGCGTCCGGAGTTTCGTGTTCTGGCATATCGTATTGCGCCTGATGACGGTGCGCTGACCTTCGTTGCGGAGTCTGCGCTGCCGGGTAGTCCGACGCATATTTCTACCGATCATCAGGGGCGCTTCGTGTTTGTCGGTTCCTATAATGCGGGCAGCGTCAGCGTCACGCGTCTGGAAAATGGTCTGCCGGTGGAGCTCCTGGATGTGGTTGACGGTCTGGATGGTTGCCACTCGGCCAACATCTCTCCGGATAACCGTACTCTGTGGGTTCCGGCATTGAAACAGGATCGTATCTGTCTGTTTGACGTCAGTGATGATGGTCATCTGGTCGCGCAGGAGCCGGCAGAAGTGACCACCGTGGAAGGCGCGGGTCCGCGTCATATGGTGTTCCATCCGAATAAGCAATACGCCTATTGCGTGAATGAGCTGAACAGCTCTGTTGACGTCTGGGAACTGAAAGATCCGCACGGCAAAATTGAATGCGTACAGACGCTGGATATGATGCCTGCTGATTTCTCCGATACCCGATGGGCGGCAGATATTCATATTACGCCGGATGGTCGTCATTTGTATGCCTGCGATCGTACCGCCAGTCTGATTACGGTGTTTAGCGTCTCAGAAGACGGAAGCGTGCTGACTAAAGAAGGCTTCCAGCCGACCGAAACGCAACCACGCGGTTTTAATATCGACCACAGCGGTAAATACCTGATTGCCGCCGGGCAAAAATCTCATCACATCGCGGTGTACGAGATAGCTGGCGAACAAGGATTGCTGACGGAGAAAGGTCGTTACGCGGTAGGACAAGGCCCGATGTGGGTGGTGGTTAACGCGTACTAATATTGCGTCTAATGCCGGATGAGTATCCGGCACATTGCCCGGCAGAGCATGAGTCTGCCGGGTTTACATCAGAGAATGGCAATTACTGCTTAGGCTCTGCAACCACTTTGCTACCAATACCGCGGTTGTTGTATTCCCACATGCGGTTGAAATTGGTGTCGTTCAGGTTGCGCTGGATTTCGCCTTTATCATCTTCCGCGCCGGTATTACCGGTAAAGGGATGTTTTGAGATAACGCTGTCAGCCCACGGTTTCGCCATGTTAAAGCCTTCGTTAATCACGCTGTCGCGAATAACCACCTGTCCATTGGTGTTAGAATCAACATCCAGCGAGCGGCCCAGTTGCGCCACGCCATCACCACTTGCCGTGAAGCGGCTATTGATAGCCAGGAAACCGTAGTAGATGTTTGACAGGGTAGCCGGTGCAAACACGTACGCTTCCTGCTGGGTACGGGAGTTCACAACGCGGAAATCGGTGTTATCGAATACCACCGCGCCACGACCAGACACGATATCCACATCGCCTTCAATGTAGCTGTTCGTCACCAGCGTACGCGGCTGACGATCGTTTTCCAGACGGTTTTGTACGCCGCTATTGGTCACGAAGAAGGTGTTCTGGCGACCCAGGATGTTGACGTTGTTGATCTGTACTTTATCGCCATCGGTACGCAGTGCGACTGCCGGATGGTTCCCTGCATCAACGCTATCACCGAGGTTGTTTTCAATGGTCAGGTTCTGCAATTGCAGACCGTTATTTTGCGACCAAACGACCGCAGAACACATCACGCCAATATTGGTGCCGCGCTTGCTCTGGCAATTATCAAACATATACCACGCTGGTTTGCCCGGCATATATTTACCGCCCGGGTTCACCGTACGACGCCAGTCAGCGGTGCTCATATCACCGTCAATGGCCTGGCCAATTTTCACATCCAGCGGTTTTTCGCCAGTACCGTAAAGCGTCAGGCTACCTGTCGCTGCCGGGATATAGACCGTGCCCTGATATTCGCCCGGCATGATCGCGATGTACTGACGTTTGTTGGTACGTTTGATGATTGCCGCATCAACCGCGGCCTGAATGCTGGTATGCGTCACGCCCTGGGTACCTGCCGGGCCAACGACAAAGTCAGGCTGCGCGGGCAAAGTAATAGCAGAAGGGCTCCACGGCGCGGTGTTTGGCGTCAGCGCGGAAAAATAGTGCGCGGCGACGAAGTTTTTCGCTTCATTGGCCGACAGAATCGGGCGCGAAGCGGTGCCTGGCGCGGTCTGATCGGAAGGAATTTGATCGGGCGGTGTAGAGCTACAGGCGGTCAGCGTCACGCCAAAAGCCATTGCCAGCGCCAGACGGGAAACTGATGATATGTTCACAGGTTGCTCCGGGCTTTGAAAGTTATCCATTGAAGCCTGCTTTTTTATACTAAGTTGAGCGAAACGGGAAGGTTAAAAGGTAAAAAGTTCTTTTTTATCGCCGTAATGCCCGGCGCGGAGAGACCTTATATCACAAATAGATAACAATTATGCTCATCCAGGTTGACAACATCCGCCGAATCAAAAATAAATGTCTATACAACTTATGACAAGTGGTGAGTCAAATGCAGCAATTCTTCCCTGATGATGTTATCTGGCGCAATGTTCGCCTGGCGACCATGGATCCTGAACGTGATAACCCGTATGGGCTGGTGGATGGACATGCGTTGATCGTCCGCCAGGGTAAGATTCGCGCTATTGTGCCGGAGTCTTCGTTATACCTCACACATGACAATACTCTTGATATGCAGGGCCGGCTGGTGACGCCTGGCCTGATCGACTGCCATACGCACCTGGTCTTTGGCGGGAATCGCGCAGGTGAATGGGAGCAGCGGCTTAACGGTGTTTCTTATCAGCAGATAAGCGCCCAGGGGGGCGGTATTAATGCCACCGTGTCGGCGACCCGTAGCGCCACTGATGAACAACTTCTTCATATAGCGCATCAGAGAATGGAGCGGTTAATCAAAGAAGGCGTTACGCTACTGGAAATAAAGTCTGGTTATGGTCTGGATTTGCAGACAGAAGAGAAAATTTTACGTGTGGTGGCAGCGCTGGCGGCGGAGGATGTGATTGAAATAAGCCCGACGCTGTTGGCCGCCCATGCTACCCCTGCGGAATACCGGGGCGATCCTGACGGCTATATTACGCTGGTATGCGAGACTATTTTGCCGCAGTTGTGGGAGCAAGGGCTGTTCGAGACCGTCGATCTGTTCTGCGAAAGCGTCGGTTTTACGCTGGCGCAAAGTGAGCGGGTGTTTCAGGCCGCTCAGGCGCTGGGCATCCCGATCAAAGCGCATGTTGAACAACTGTCATTGCTCGGCGGCGCTCAACTGGTGAGCCGCTACCACGGTTTATCCGCCGATCATATTGAATATCTCGATGAAGCGGGCGTGGCGGCGATGAGCCAAAGCGGTACGGTTGGGGTGTTGTTGCCCGGCGCTTTCTATTTCCTCAAAGAGCAACAGCGTCCGCCGGTAGAGCTGTTACGGCAATATCAGGTGCCGATGGCGGTGGCGACCGACTTCAACCCTGGCACCAGTCCGTTTATCAGTCTGCACTGGGCGATGAACATGGCTTGCGTCCAGTTTGGCTTAACGCCGGAAGAAGCGTGGGCTGGCGTCACCCGTCATGCGGCCCGGGCGCTGGGACGTCATGCCTCTCACGGTCAATTGAAGGCCGGGTTTGTGGCTGATTTTGTGGTGTGGGATGCCGAACTCCCGGTCGAGATCCTCTATGAGCCCGGGCGTAACCCGCTCTACCAACGTGTATTCAAAGGACAACCTGCATGACTAACTGGCAACCTGCGTCTCCTGCGCTATGGCAGGGGCGAGATGACCGCGCCGAGTCGCCGACTGCGCTGCGCCTGTTTCAGACTATCACGCTGAGTCCGGCGTTTTCACCGGAAATGCACTCTGAGCAGATAGCGCTACTTGGTTTTGCCTGTGATGAAGGCGTTAAACGTAATCAGGGGCGTACGGGAGCCGCCGGAGCGCCAGATGCGCTACGTAAAGCGCTGGCGAATTTAGCCAGTCACGACGGGCATCAGCGGCTGGTGGATCTGGGGAATATTGTGGCGCAGGCCCCCGATCTTGAGGGGGCGCAGCAAGCGCTACGCAAGGCGGTACAGCGCTGTCAGCAGGCGAAAATGCGTACCCTGGTACTGGGGGGAGGACACGAAACCGCGTTTGCCCATGGCGCTGGCGTGCTGGATGCGTTCCCGCAGGCAAAAGTGGGCATCATCAATCTCGACGCGCATCTCGATTTGCGTCATGCCGAACAGGCCACATCTGGTACGCCGTTTCGCCAGCTGGCGCACCTTTGCGATGAACAGCAACGCGGATTTCACTATGCCTGTATCGGCGTCAGTCGGGCGGCAAATACCCAGGCGCTGTGGTATGAAGCGCAGCGGCTTGGTGTCACGGTGGTGGAAGATTTGCACTGTGATTCGGCACAGGCCCAACTGGCGCAGTTTGCCTCTGGCGTGGATGTCATCTATCTGACTATCGACCTTGACGTACTGCCGGTTTGGGAAATGCCCGCGGTGTCAGCGCCCGCCGCGCTGGGCGTACCGTTGGCGACGCTGTTGGGGCTGATTGAACCCCTTTGTCGTAGCGGTAAACTGCAGGCGGTGGATATGGTTGAATTTAATCCACGCTTTGACGATGATGGCAGAGCGGCACGCGTTGCGGCGCGATTAGGCTGGCAAATCGCGCACTGGTGGCGCTGACATGCCTGAGGGCGTTACGCTTATCAGGTTCGGGTAATGTCTGTAAACTATACCCATTCACATTTCAGCTTAAGGAAGGCACACGCATGCTCCCATCCCGTTCTGCTCCAGCTCCTTTTTACGAAAAGGTAAAGCAGGAGATCAGCGAAAAGATTGCCAGCGGTATCTGGCAAGCTCACGATCGTATCCCGTCTGAAGCAGAGCTGGTGGCACAGTATGGTTTTAGCCGCATGACCATCAATCGGGCGCTGCGTGAGTTAACGGATGAGGGGTTGCTGGTGCGTTTGCAGGGGGTGGGGACGTTTGTCGCCGAGCCAAAAGGCCAGTCTGCGCTGTTTGAAATTCGCAGTATTGCGGATGAAATCAACGCGCGTCAGCATCAGCACCGCTGTGAGGTTCTGACGCTGGAAAGAACCCAGGCAAATGCGCAGCAGGCTTTAGTGTTAAACGTTAAAGAAGGCACCCCCATTTTTCACTCCATCATGGTGCACTACGAGAACGATTTGCCGGTACAAATTGAAGATCGCTGTGTCAATGCGGAGATTGTGCCGGAGTATCTGGCGCAGGATTACAGCCAGACCACGCCTCACGCTTACCTGTCGCTGATCGCCCCTTTAACGGAAGGTGAGCACATTGTCGAAGCGGTACGCGCCAGTGCGGAAGAGTGCGCGTTGCTGAAAATCAAAGAACACGATCCCTGCTTGCTGATCCGCCGCAAAACCTGGTCCGCATCATCCATTGTCTCTCATGCCCGTTTGCTGTTTCCGGGTTCCCGCTATCGCCTGCAAGGACGGTTTATGTCCTGATGTCGGGATACCAAAACCGTGATTGCTGACGCAATATAATAAAAATGTATCTTAATTGTTAAAATCACCCTTGCAGCAACTTGTATAGACAAGTATATGTTACTTATCTATACGACGTTCGCGAGGAGTTTTCTGTCATGTCCCATAGCAAATATCGTCAGCAGGATATTCGTGCCCCGCGTGGCACTACCTTAACGGCCAAAAGCTGGCTGACCGAAGCGCCGCTGCGCATGTTAATGAACAATCTGGATCCCGACGTGGCGGAAAATCCGCATGAGCTGGTGGTATACGGCGGGATTGGTCGCGCCGCACGTGACTGGGCGTGTTACGACGCCATCGTCAATGCGCTGACGCAACTGGAGAGCGATGAGACCCTGCTGGTCCAGTCGGGTAAACCGGTCGGTGTGTTCAAAACCCATGACAATGCCCCGCGCGTACTGATTGCTAACTCCAACCTGGTTCCGCACTGGGCAACCTGGGAACACTTTAACGAGCTGGATGCCAAAGGGCTGGCGATGTACGGTCAGATGACCGCCGGGAGCTGGATCTACATCGGCAGCCAGGGCATCGTGCAGGGGACGTATGAAACCTTCGTTGAGGCCGGACGTCAGCATTATCAGGGTAACCTGAGCGGACGCTGGGTGTTAACCGCCGGGCTGGGCGGCATGGGCGGGGCGCAGCCGTTAGCCGCGACGCTGGCGGGCGCATGCTCGCTGAATATTGAATGTCAGCAAAGCCGCATTGATTTCCGTCTGCGTACCCGTTACGTGGACGAGCAGGCGACATCGCTGGACGATGCGCTGGCGCGTATCGATAAGTACACCCGTGAGGGTAAAGCGGTTTCCATTGCGCTGTGTGCGAATGCCGCCGACGTTGTGCCGGAGCTGGTGAAACGTGGTGTGCGTCCGGATATGGTGACCGACCAGACCAGCGCCCACGATCCGCTGCATGGTTATCTGCCGTCCGGCTGGAGCTGGGAAGAGTATCAGGCGAAAGCGGTGTCCGATCCGCAGGGCACGGTGCAGGCGGCGAAACGCTCAATGGCAACGCATGTCGAAGCGATGCTGGCCTTTAGCAAAATGGGCGTACCGACGTTTGATTACGGCAATAACATTCGCCAGATGGCCAAAGAGATGGGCGTGGAAAACGCCTTTGATTTCCCCGGTTTTGTGCCAGCGTATATTCGACCGCTGTTCTGTCGTGGCATTGGCCCGTTCCGCTGGGTGGCGCTTTCCGGCGATCCGCAGGATATTTATAAAACCGATGCCAAAGTGAAAGAGATCGTCGCTGACGATAAACACCTGCATCACTGGCTGGATATGGCGCGTGAGCGGATTAACTTCCAGGGCTTACCGGCGCGTATCTGCTGGGTCGGCCTGGAATGGCGGCAGAAGCTGGGGCTGGCGTTTAATGAAATGGTGCGCAGCGGCGAAGTGTCCGCGCCAATTGTTATTGGTCGTGACCATCTGGACTCCGGCTCCGTTGCCAGCCCGAACCGCGAAACCGAAGCCATGCGCGACGGGTCTGACGCCGTATCCGACTGGCCGCTGCTGAATGCGCTGCTGAACACCGCCAGCGGCGCGACGTGGGTGTCATTGCACCACGGCGGCGGAGTGGGAATGGGTTTCTCCCAGCATGCCGGGATGGTCATTGTTTGTGATGGCACCGATGAAGCCGCTGCGCGTATTGCCCGGGTATTGCATAACGATCCGGCTACCGGTGTAATGCGCCACGCTGACGCCGGATATGATATTGCGGTGGAATGTGCCGTTGAAGAAGGGCTGAATTTGCCGATGGTCGCTGCGACGCAGGGGAAACGCTGAGATGAATACCATGACATTAACGCCGGGCCAACTGACTTTTGCACAACTTCGTGACATCTGGCAGCAGCCGGTCCAGCTAAGCCTTGATGCCAACGCGATTGACGCCATTAATGCAAGCGTCGCCTGCGTCAATAACATTGTTGCTGAAGGCCGTACGGCATACGGCATTAATACCGGTTTTGGCCTGCTGGCGCAGACCCGTATCGCCACAGAAGATTTGCAGAATTTACAGCGCTCGTTGGTGCTTTCTCATGCGGCTGGCGTCGGCGAGGCGCTGGACGACGCGATGGTGCGTCTGATTATGGTGCTGAAAATCAACAGCCTGGCGCGCGGTTTTTCCGGTATTCGCCTGAGCGTGATTGAAGCGCTGATTGCGCTGGTGAATGCCGGGGTGTATCCGCTGATCCCGGCGAAAGGCTCAGTGGGGGCATCGGGTGACCTGGCGCCGTTGGCGCATATGTCTCTGACGCTGCTGGGTGAAGGGAAGGCGCGCTGGCAGGGGGAATGGCTCCCGGCGACCGAAGCGCTGAAAAAGGCCGGGCTGGAGCCGATAACGCTGGAGGCGAAAGAAGGGCTGGCGTTGCTTAACGGGACTCAGGCTTCGACGGCTTTTGCGCTGCGTGGACTCATTGAAGCTCAGGAACTGTTTGCGTCGGCGACGGTGTGCGGGGCGCTGACCACCGAAGCCGTTTTGGGCTCCCGTCGTCCGTTTGACGCGCGGATTCATGCCGCGCGAGGACAACGCGGACAGATTGACGCCGCGGCGCTGTACCGCCATGTGTTGACGGATTCCAGCGCGCTTTCGCAGTCGCATCATAACTGTGAAAAAGTACAGGATCCGTATTCCCTGCGCTGTCAGCCGCAGGTGATGGGGGCATGTCTGACGCAAATGCGCCAGGTGATGGATGTTCTGCTGGTGGAAGCCAACGCGGTTTCCGACAACCCGCTGGTGTTTGCCGAAGAAGGCGATGTGATTTCCGGCGGCAACTTCCATGCTGAACCCGTGGCGATGGCGGCGGATAACCTGGCGCTGGCGATTGCGGAAATCGGGGCATTATCGGAGCGACGCATTGCGTTAATGATGGATAAACACATGTCGCAACTGCCGCCTTTCCTGGTGAAAAATGGCGGAGTTAACTCCGGCTTTATGATTGCGCAAGTCACGGCTGCCGCGCTGGCGAGCGAGAACAAAGCGCTGGCGCATCCGCACAGCGTAGACAGCTTACCGACCTCCGCCAACCAGGAGGATCATGTGTCTATGGCGCCGGCGGCGGGTCGCAGGCTGTGGGAGATGGCGGCGAATACGCGCGGCGTGATTGCCGTCGAGTGGCTGGCGGCGTGTCAGGGAATCGATCTACGTGAAGGGTTAACCTCAAGTCCATTGCTGGAGCAGGCGCGCCAGGCGCTACGCGAGCAGGTTGCCCACTATACGCAGGATCGCTTTTTCGCCCCGGATATTGAGTCCGCGACCGAACTGTTAGCGCAAGGAACGTTGTTGAAATTGCTGCCCGAATTTCTGTAGAAAATTGCCTGATGGCGACGCTAACGCGTCTTATCAGGCCTACGATCTGCTTTGTAGGCCGGATGAGGCGAAGCCGATATCCGGCCCAACAGAGATTAACTAAACATTGCGGTAATCGAGGCGCTGGCGAGCGAGTGGAAGTGAACATTAAATCCAACCATCGCGCCGCTGGCGTCCTCATCGACATCAATACGCTCTACATCCAGCGCGTGAACCGTAAAGATATAGCGATGAGTTTCCCCCTTCGGCGGCGCTGCGCCGCCATAACCGGCTTTACCAAAATCCGTACGGGTCTGAATCACCCCGTCCGGCAGTGCAACCAGCCCGGAGCCGAAGCCTTGCGTGAGAACGCGGGTATCCGCAGGCAGATTAACGACTACCCAGTGCCACCAGCCGGAGCCGGTGGGTGCATCAGGATCGTAACAGGTCACGACAAAGCTCTTAGTCCCGGCGGGCACATCATCCCATGCCAGATGCGGGGAAATATTATCCCCGTCATATCCCATGCCGTTAAAGACGTGACGATGCCCAAGCTTCTCCCCATCGCGCAGATCGTTACTGATTAGTTTCATACTGACTCCTCTCGTTAGCCAAAAAGTGTAGCCAGAAACCGTAGAGCTTACCGCTGTTTAATCGCTAAAAAATGTTGCATGGCGCACAGCCTCATTGACGGCTTGCGTAAGGCGGCGCAACTGCTCGGGCTGGATAATGTACGGCGGCATCAGATAGATCAGCTTACCAAACGGTCGTACCCACACGCCTTGTTCGACAAAGAACTTCTGTAGTGCCGCCATATTTACCGGCTGGGTGGTTTCTATCACGCCGATGGCGCCGAGCACGCGCACGTCGGCGACCCGGCTGGAGTCTGCCGCCGGGGCGAGTTCTGCACGCAACTGCGCTTCAATGGTCGCGACCTGCGAGCGCCACTCGCCGGTGTTGAGTAGCGACAGGCTGGCGGAGGCGACGGCACAAGCCAGCGGATTGCCCATAAAGGTCGGACCGTGCATGAAGCAGCCCGCTTCGCCGTTGCTGATGGTTTCTGCGACCAGACGGGTGGTCAGGGTCGCGGAAAGGGTCATCGTTCCGCCGGTTAATGCTTTGCCGAGACACAAAATATCCGGCGTAATATCGGCGTGTTCACAGGCAAACAGCTTGCCGGTGCGGCCAAATCCGGTGGCAATCTCATCGGCAATCAGCAGGATGCCTTCCCGGTCGCACATCTTACGGATACGCTTTAACCACTCAGGATGGTACATGCGCATACCGCCAGCGCCTTGCACAATTGGCTCGAGGATCACCGCCGCAATCTCGTGACGATGCGCGGCCATCAGGCGGGCAAAAGGCACCATGTCCAGTTCGTCCCACTCGCCGCCCATGCGGCTTTGCGGCGCAGGCGCAAACAGGTTTTCCGTCAGATACCCTTTCCACAGACTGTGCATTGAGTTGTCGGGATCGCAGACCGACATCGCGCCGAAGGTATCGCCGTGATAGCCGTTACGAAATGTCAGGAAACGCTGACGAGATTCCCCTTTGGCCTGCCAGTATTGCAGCGCCATTTTCATCGCCACTTCCACCGCGACCGAACCTGAATCCGCGAGAAAAACGCACTCCAGCGCTTCGGGTGCCATGTCCACCAGTTGGCGACACAGCGTAATGGCCGGGGCATGGGTAATGCCGCCAAACATCACGTGCGACATGGCGTCAATCTGCGTTTTCATTGCGGCGTTCAACTGCGGATGATTGTAACCGTGGATTGCCGCCCACCAGGATGACATCCCATCAATGAGCCGCTCGCCGCTGGCTAAAATCAGTTCACAACCTTCGGCCCGCGCCACCGGATACACCGGCAATGGGGAGGTCATGGAAGTGTAAGGGTGCCAGATATGGCGTTGGTCAAACGCAAGATCGTCCGTTGTCATAATCGACTTGTAAACCAAATTAAAAAGATTTAGGTTTACGAGTCTACACCAAACTGACAACGAAACGTATACCAATATGGCTCATTCTTCTCGCTGGACAATGTCGCAAGTCACCGAATTATTTGAAAAACCACTGCTGGATCTCCTGTTTGAAGCGCAACAGGTTCATCGTCAGCACTTCGATCCGCGGCAGGTACAGGTCAGTACGCTGTTGTCGATTAAGACCGGCGCCTGCCCGGAAGACTGCAAATATTGTCCGCAAAGTTCCCGCTATAAAACGGGTCTGGAAACGGAACGCCTGATGGAAGTGGAACAGGTACTGGACTCGGCGCGTAAGGCGAAGCAGGCCGGTTCAACGCGGTTTTGCATGGGGGCGGCGTGGAAGAACCCGCACGAGCGCGATATGCCTTACCTGGAACAGATGGTTCAGGGTGTGAAAGCGTTGGGGCTGGAAGCCTGCATGACGCTGGGAACGCTCAACGAAACTCAGGCTCAGCGCCTGGCCAACGCGGGACTGGATTACTACAACCATAACCTCGACACCTCGCCGGAGTTTTACGGCAATATCATCACTACCCGGTCTTATCAGGAACGTCTGGATACGCTGGATAAAGTGCGTGAAGCCGGGATTAAAGTCTGCTCAGGCGGTATTGTCGGATTAGGCGAAACGGTCACCGATCGCGCCGGTCTGCTGCTGCAATTAGCCAATCTGCCGACACCGCCGGAAAGCGTGCCGATCAACATGCTGGTGAAGGTGAAGGGCACGCCGCTTGCTGATAACGACGACGTCGACGCGTTTGATTTCATCCGTACCATCGCCGTGGCGCGCATCATGATGCCAACCTCTTACGTGCGTCTTTCCGCCGGGCGCGAGCAGATGAACGAGCAAACCCAGGCGATGTGCTTTATGGCCGGCGCTAACTCGATTTTCTACGGCTGCAAACTGCTGACCACGCCGAACCCGAACGAAGATAAAGATTTGCTGTTGTTCCGCAAGCTGGGTCTCAACCCGCAGCAAACGGCGGTGCTGGCGGGGGATAACGAACAACAACAACGTCTCGAGCAGGCGCTGCGTACCCCGGATACCGATGATTACTACAACGCGGCAACCGTATGACCTGGCAGCAAAAAATTGGCGATGCGCTCACGGCGCGTCGTTGCGCTGATGCGTGGCGGCAGCGCTATGCGGTGACCCAGGGCGCCGGTCGCTGGCTGCAGGCCGACGGCCGCCAGTATCTGAATTTCTCCAGCAACGACTACCTTGGCCTGAGCCACCATCCGCAGATTATCTGCGCGTGGCAGCAGGGAGCTGAACGTTTTGGCGTCGGCAGCGGCGGCTCGGGTCATGTCAGCGGGTATTCCGTGGCTCACCAGGCGCTGGAAGAAGAGCTGGCGCAGTGGCTGGGCTATTCGCGGGCGCTGTTATTTATCTCCGGTTTTGCCGCTAATCAGGCGGTGATAGCCGCATTGATGGAAAAAGACGATCGTATTGTCGCCGACAGGCTTAGCCATGCCTCGCTGTTGGAGGCCGCCAGCCTTAGCCCGGCTGTTCTACGTCGCTTTACCCATAACGATCCGCATCATCTGGAGCGTCTGCTGACTGCCCCCTGTCCGGGGCAGCAGCTCGTGGTCACTGAAGGCGTATTCAGCATGGATGGCGACAGCGCGCCGCTCGCTGAAATCCACGCGGTGGCGGAACGACACGGTGCGTGGCTGCTGGTGGACGATGCGCACGGCGTTGGCGTAACCGGTGAAGAAGGACGCGGTTCCTGCTGGCGACAGCAGGTGAAACCCGAACTGTTAGTGGTGACGTTTGGCAAAGGATTTGGCGTCAGCGGCGCGGCAATCCTGTGTTCTGACAGCGTGGCCGACTATCTGTTGCAGTTTGCCCGTCATCTGATCTACAGCACCAGTATGCCTCCGGCACAGGCTCAGGCCCTGCGCGCCGCGCTGGCGGTGATCCGCAGCCGTGAAGGTGATGAACGCCGGGAAAAGTTAGCGATGCTAATCCAGCGTTTTCGCGCTGGGGTGAATACGCCGGGCTTAACGCTGGCGAATTCAACCAGTGCTATTCAGCCGCTGATTGTTGGCGATAACCATAAAGCCTTGCAACTGGCGGACACACTACGGCAACAGGGATGTTGGGTGACGGCAATTCGCCCGCCGACGGTGCCCGCCGGTACGGCCAGATTACGGCTGACGCTGACCCAGGCGCATGAGGTGCAGGATATCGATCGTCTACTGGAGGTGTTGCATGGCGCAGGTCAATAAACGGGCGATTGCCGCCGCGTTTGGCCGCGCGGCCACCCACTATGAGCAACACGCAGAGCTACAGCGTCAAAGTGCCGATGCGTTACTGGCGTTACTGGATGGCGGCACGTTCTCGCAGGTATTGGATGCGGGCTGTGGGCCTGGACGTATGAGTCGCTACTGGCGTGAGCAGGGGAGCGAGGTTTGCGCGCTGGATCTGTCGTCGCAAATGCTGACTGAAGCGCAGCGTCACGATGTCGCCCACCATTATCTGCTGGCAGATATCGAAGACATCCCGCAGGCAAGCGCGAGCTTTGACCTGGCCTGGAGTAATCTGGCCGTACAGTGGTGTGACAACCTGCGCGGCGCGTTAAGCGAGCTTTACCGGGTGGTGCGTCCTGGCGGGACGGTGGCGTTTAGTACCCTGGCGCAGGGTTCGATGCCGGAACTTCGTCAGGCCTGGCAGGCGGTTGACGATCGGGAGCATGCCAACCGTTTTTTACCCGTGGCGCAACTGGAGAACGCCCTGTATGGCTGGGATGTTGAATACCAGTCTCATGCCGTCACGATGTGGTTTGACGATGCGTTGAGCGCCATGCGTTCGCTGAAAGGCATTGGCGCGACGCATTTGCATGATGGGCGCGAGCAACGTGTGCTGACGCGCTCACAGTTGCGCCAGTTACAGCTAGCCTGGCCCTGTCAGCAAGGGAAATATCCGCTGACCTACCATCTTTTTTTAGGAGTGATTCAACGTGGCTAAAACGTATTTTGTCACCGGGACAGATACCGAAGTCGGTAAAACTGTCGCCAGCTGTGCGCTGCTCCAGGCGGCAGGACAAATGGGGTTGCGCGCCGTTGGCTATAAGCCCGTGGCGTCGGGCAGTGAAATGACGGCTGATGGCCTGCGAAACAGCGATGCGTTGGCATTACAGCGCAATAGCGCTGTGACGGCGGACTATGCGGCGATTAATCCCTACTGCTTCGCTGAACCTACCTCGCCGCATATCATCAGCGCCGACGAAGGTCGCCCCATTCTGGCTTCCGTGATGTCTGCAGGGTTACGCACGCTTGAAGCGCAGGCTGACTGGGTACTGGTGGAGGGGGCTGGTGGATGGTTTACGCCGCTTTCGCCAACGCTGAGTTTTTCCGACTGGGTCAAAACAGAACAGTTGCCGGTGATTCTGGTGGTTGGCGTTAAGCTCGGCTGCATCAATCACGCCATTCTGACCGCCCAGGCGGTGCAGCAGGCCGGACTGACGCTTGCCGGATGGGTAGCCAATGATGTGACGCCGCCCGGCAAACGTCATGCTGAATACATGGCGACGCTAAAGCGCGTGATCCCGGCACCTTTGCTGGGGGAAATTCCCTGGCTGGCAGAAGCTCCTGAGCAGGCATCGACCGGACGTTATCTCGATCTCAGCATTTTGTCTTTGAGGGCATCAGTTGGTTGAATCGAGACGGGAAATAACGCTGGTCGCTATTGCAGTAGGCGGACAAGAAAATGGTGAAAATGCGAGCAAGATCTCGGCTCTCCCTGGCCGCCTCGTTAGCTGATAAATATCAAAAAATAGCGATAATTTTTTTTTAGCCCAGCGGAAAAGAGAGTCAGGGTGTTTTTGCCAGGCTACAGTCCACACGGGCTGGAAGCAGTTATCCACTATTCCTGTGGATAACCTTGTGCATTAGGGTTAGAAAACACAATGTAAGCGAGAGAAGACGCGGCCTGCGACTAAATTGATGCGAAAGACGGCTTGAGATAATAATCTTTAAATTACAGATAGTTAGATAAAATCAATGGCTGTCGCAGAAGTGTCATGTGTTGTCATAAAACTTTCATCGGCTCGCTTGACAAATGTTAAAAAAGGCATTGGTTTGGGGATAACACATTTTTGCTGGTGTTTTATCTTGTCTGGGGGCAAATTTTGGCCTGCAGTCACGGCTATTTTGCGGGTGTAACAGAAATATTCTGGCGCGTTACTGTTTTTTCATCCAGTATATTTTACTGGCAAAATATACGACTGCGAGTAAAATTACACACCTGCCCGCCCATTGCTTCAGGTAGCTGCTCATGAGTAAACCGTTCAAACTAAATTCCGCTTTTAAACCCTCTGGCGATCAGCCTGAGGCGATACGTCGCCTGGAAGAAGGTCTGGAGGACGGTCTGGCGCATCAGACGCTGCTGGGGGTGACGGGATCGGGGAAAACATTCACCATCGCGAATGTGATTGCGGACCTACAGCGTCCTACCATGGTGCTGGCGCCTAACAAGACGCTTGCCGCGCAGCTATATGGCGAGATGAAAGAGTTCTTTCCGGAAAACGCGGTGGAATATTTTGTCTCCTACTACGACTATTATCAGCCGGAAGCTTACGTACCGAGTTCTGATACCTTCATCGAGAAGGATGCCTCGGTCAACGAACACATTGAGCAGATGCGTCTGTCGGCGACCAAAGCGCTACTGGAACGTCGGGATGTCGTTGTGGTGGCGTCGGTTTCCGCCATTTATGGTTTGGGAGACCCGGACCTGTATCTTAAAATGATGCTGCATCTGACGGTGGGGATGATCATTGACCAGCGCGCGATCCTGCGTCGTCTGGCGGAGCTGCAATATACCCGTAACGATCAGGCATTCCAGCGCGGTACCTTCCGCGTGCGCGGTGAAGTTATCGACATTTTCCCGGCTGAATCCGACGACATTGCGCTGCGCGTGGAACTATTCGATGAGGAAGTCGAGCGTTTGTCGCTGTTTGACCCGCTTACCGGGCAGGTTGAATCGACCATTTCCCGCTATACCATCTACCCTAAAACGCACTACGTCACGCCGCGCGAACGTATCGTGCAGGCGATGGAAGAAATTAAAGTCGAGCTGGCAGACCGCCGTAAAAATCTGCTGGCGAATAACAAGTTGCTGGAAGAGCAGCGCTTAAGCCAGCGTACACAGTTCGATCTGGAAATGATGAACGAGCTGGGTTATTGCTCGGGGATTGAAAACTATTCCCGCTATCTGTCCGGACGCGGTCCAGGCGAGCCGCCGCCGACGTTGTTTGATTACCTGCCGGCTGATGGTCTGCTGGTAGTGGATGAATCCCACGTCACTATCCCGCAAATTGGCGGTATGTACCGTGGCGACCGGGCGCGTAAAGAGACCCTGGTCGAATACGGATTCCGTTTGCCCTCGGCGCTGGATAACCGCCCGCTTAAATTTGAAGAGTTCGAGGCGCTGGCTCCGCAGACCATCTACGTCTCGGCGACGCCGGGGAACTATGAGCTGGAGAAATCCGGTGATGACGTGGTTGATCAAGTAGTACGACCGACCGGCCTGCTGGATCCGGTGATAGAAGTGCGTCCGGTGGCGACGCAGGTTGACGATCTGCTGTCGGAGATCCGCACGCGTGCGGCGATTAACGAACGTGTGCTGGTCACCACGCTTACCAAACGCATGGCGGAAGACCTCACCGAATACCTCGAAGAGCACGGCGAGCGGGTGCGTTATCTGCACTCAGACATCGATACCGTGGAACGTATGGAAATCATTCGTGACCTGCGCCTGGGCGAGTTTGACGTACTGGTGGGTATCAACCTGTTACGTGAGGGCCTGGACATGCCTGAGGTCTCGCTGGTGGCGATTCTGGACGCAGACAAAGAAGGGTTCCTGCGCTCTGAACGCTCACTTATCCAGACCATCGGTCGCGCGGCGCGTAACATCAACGGCAAGGCTATACTCTACGGCGATAAAATTACCGCCTCGATGGCCAGGGCGATTGGTGAAACTGAACGTCGTCGCGAGAAGCAGCAGCGCTATAACGAAGAGCACGGTATTACGCCGCAGGGGCTGAACAAGAAAGTGGTCGATATTCTGGCGCTGGGTCAGAATATTGCGAAGACCAAGGCGAAGGGCAAAGGGAAGTCACGTGCGGGTGCGAAGTCTGACGTTGTGGAACTGGATATGACGCCAAAAGCCCTGCAGCAAAAGATTCACGAGTTGGAAGGGCAGATGATGCAGCATGCGCAGAATCTCGAATTTGAAGAGGCTGCGACGATCCGCGACCAGTTGCATCAGCTGCGCGAGTTATTTATTGCGGCATCGTAATCCTGTGCCGGATGCGGGGTAACCCCCTTATCCGGCTTACGGGGGGCTTGCGTTTGTCGGCCTGACAAGCGCAGCGCATCAGGCAACGCCACTCAGCCTAATGCCTGGACCGCTTTCTCCAGCGCGCTGTGCAGCAGCTGACGGTCATGACGGTACGGAATATCGCTGGCTTCCAGCACTTCCTGAATCACAATGCGGTCGGTAACGGCGGAAACATCTACTTTCGGGCCGACAACCACCGCGTCAATCACTTTCTTGCCAACGTACTGTTCGATGATTGCCAGCTTATCGTTAAGCGTCAGGCTGGCTGCTGGCAGGCTTAATTCGCGACCCAGGTTGCCAATGTAGACCATCCTGGCGGGTGTACGCCGTAATGCCTGCGCCAGTTCGTCGAGCAGCAGGATCGGCATCAGGCTGGTATAAAAACTGCCTGGTCCTATCAGAATCAAATCTGCTTCGGCGATTGCCTCAACCGCTTCTCGCGTGGTAGGGACTTTTGGCGACAGCATCAGTTCCTGAGGTGGGATAGTGAGCTGATCGATATTCACTTCGCCATAGACTTCATGCCCCTGATCATCAATAGCCATCAGATCCACCGGCAGCTCAGACATCGGAATTAAATGCGCATCCACCTTCAGCAGGTTGCGAATTAAATTAATAGCTTCGAGAGGCCGCACGCTGAGGTGATCGAGCGCCTTTAACATTAAATTTCCGAGGTTATGTCCGGAAAGCTCGCCATTACCGCCAAAACGGTATTCAAACATAGCGGATGCAACGCTGGGTTGGGTAATTAACTGGTTCAGGCAGTTACGCATGTCCCCCCAGGCGATGCCGCCTTCAGAACGACGAATACGCCCCGTGGAGCCGCCATTATCGGTGGTGGTGACGATACCCGTCAGTCGTGAACCTAAAGGGGAAAGTGAGGAGAGAACGCGTCCTAATCCATGCCCTCCGCCGAGAGCGACAACGCGATCTAAATCTGCCAGCGTGCGAGTGCGCATAGAGTTTCCTGATATCAATTGATCGGCGCTACAGTACCGTAAATAGCGTGTTTTCAGCAATTATCCAGTTGGCATTTGCCGAAATTAATTTTCGGCGATCTACTCCTTTCTGACGACATGCACCTGACAGCAAGATGATGTATATCAATGCAAAACTGTGGTTTTTGCTTATTCTGTAGCGAAATTGCACGATCATGCCGCTATATACGTATTTATACAGCGTAAGTGTGCTTGGCATTATCGCCATTTACACGCTAGTATCGGCATAACCACTACGTACTCAAAGTATGATGAGTATAAACACTCTAGCCTCTGCACCTGGGTCAAATGATACGGTGCTTTGGCCGTGGCAATTCTCGAACGAGATTGTCACCAGGGCGCAGGAAGAAATGACTGCGTCTCCCGTATTTGGAAAGGTGTACATGGGCTCTCAACTTACCGATGCTTTCGCGCGTAAGTTTTACTACTTACGTTTGTCGATTACCGATGTGTGTAACTTTCGTTGCACCTACTGCCTGCCGGATGGCTATAAGCCCGGCGGGGTCACCAACAACGGCTTTTTGACCGTTGATGAAATTCGCCGCGTCACCCGTGCGTTCGCCAGTCTGGGGACGGAAAAAGTGCGCCTGACAGGGGGCGAACCCTCATTACGTCGCGATTTTACCGACATTATTGCCGCCGTGCGTGAAAACGACGCTATCCGTCAGATTGCGGTAACGACCAATGGTTATCGTCTGGCGCGCGATGCCGCCGCCTGGCGCGATGCCGGGTTGACGGCACTCAACGTCAGCGTCGACAGTCTCGATGCCCGTCAGTTTCACGCCATTACCGGGCAGGACAAATTTCAGCAGGTGATGGCGGGCATTGACGCCGCCTTTGCAGCCGGTTTTGAAAAAGTCAAAGTCAACACTGTGTTGATGCGCGATGTAAACCATCATCAACTGGACACCTTCCTGGCGTGGATCCAACCTCGTCCTATTCAACTGCGTTTTATTGAACTGATGGAAACGGGGGAGGGCAGTGCACTTTTCCGTAAGCATCATATCTCAGGGCAAGTACTGCGCGATGAGCTTCTGCGTCGCGGCTGGATCCACCAGCTTCGCCTGCGCAGCGACGGTCCGGCTCAGGTTTTCTGCCATCCTGATTATGCTGGCGAAATTGGTCTGATCATGCCTTATGAGAAAGACTTTTGCGCCACCTGTAATCGTCTGCGCGTTTCCTCTGTCGGCAAGCTTCATCTGTGTTTATTTGGTGAAGGCGGCGTAAGCCTGCGTGACTTGCTGGAAGATGACGCTCAGCAATCCGCGCTGGAAGAACGCATTTCAACCGCGCTGCTGGAGAAAAAGCAGACCCACTTCCTGCATCAGAACAATACCGGTATTACGCAAAACTTATCTTACATTGGCGGCTGATCGCTAAAAGGAGTTTCCATGAGTCAGGTAAGCGCTGAATTTATCCCGACACGCATTGCTATTCTTACTGTTTCCAACCGTCGCGGCGAAGAGGATGACACCTCCGGTCACTACCTGCGTGACTCGGCGCAGGAAGCGGGCCATCAGATTGTTGACAAGGCGATTGTCAAAGAGAACCGTTATGCCATCCGTGCCCAGGTTTCCGCCTGGATTGCCAGTGACGATGTGCAGGTTGTGCTCATTACCGGCGGCACCGGACTGACCGAAGGTGACCAGGCGCCGGAAGCGTTGCAACCGCTGTTCGACAGAGAAGTTGAAGGTTTTGGCGAAGTATTCCGTATGCTCTCGTTTGAAGAGATCGGTACCGCGACGCTGCAATCCCGGGCAATTGCCGGGGTTGCGAATAAAACGCTGATTTTCGCCATGCCGGGGTCGACCAAAGCGTGCCGTACCGCCTGGGAAAATATCATTGCGCCGCAGCTTGATGCCCGTACGCGTCCGTGTAATTTCCACCCACATTTGAAGAAATAAGTATGTCGCAACTGACTCATATTAACGCCGCTGGCGAAGCCCACATGGTGGATGTCTCTGGCAAAGCAGAAACGGTACGCGAGGCGCGTGCTGAAGCATTCGTGACGATGCGCAGCGAAACGCTGGCGATGATTATCGATGGTAGCCACCATAAAGGCGACGTTTTCGCCACGGCGCGCATTGCCGGTATTCAGGCGGCCAAACGAACCTGGGATCTTATCCCGCTGTGTCATCCGCTGATGCTGAGCAAGGTCGAAGTCAACCTGCATGCCGAACCGGAACACGATCGTGTACGCATTGAGACGCTGTGTCGCCTGAGCGGGAAAACCGGTGTGGAAATGGAAGCGTTAACGGCGGCCTCCGTGGCGGCGTTGACCATCTACGACATGTGCAAAGCGGTGCAAAAGGACATGGTGATTGGTCCGGTGCGCCTGCTGGCAAAAAGCGGCGGCAAGTCGGGAGATTTTAAGGTGGATGCGCATGATTAAGGTTCTTTTCTTTGCCCAGGTCCGTGAACTGGTCAACACGGATGCTTTAGAGGTCACCGCTGAATTTCCAACGGTCGAAGCGCTGCGCCAGCATCTGGCGGCGCAAGGCGATCGTTGGGCGCTGGCGCTGGAGGACGGCAAGCTGCTGGCGGCGGTGAACCAGACGCTGGTCAGTTTTGACCATCCCCTTAATGCAGGTGATGAAGTGGCTTTCTTCCCACCGGTAACCGGAGGTTAAGATGGCTGAGACGCGAATTGTTGTTGGGCATGCGCCGTTCAGCGTTGGGGAAGAGTATCCCTGGCTTGCCGAGCGTGATGAAGACGGCGCCGTAGTGACCTTCACCGGTAAAGTGCGTAACCACAACCTCGGCGACAGTGTGCAGGCATTAACGCTGGAACACTATCCCGGCATGACCGAAAAAGCGCTGGCGGAGATTGTCGACGAGGCGCGTACGCGCTGGCCGCTCGGACGGGTGACGGTGATTCATCGCATTGGCGCGCTGTGGCCCGGCGATGAAATCGTTTTTGTTGGCGTGACCAGCGCGCATCGCAGTAGCGCGTTTGATGCCGGGCAGTTCATTATGGATTATCTGAAAACCCGCGCACCGTTCTGGAAGCGCGAGGCCACGCCGGAAGGTGAACGTTGGGTGGATGCCCGTGACAGCGATAAGCTAGCAGCAAAACGCTGGTAGAGTACAATTGTTGTAGGCTCATACTGATTCAGGAGATTGTCATGGACCGATTCCCACGATCCGATTCTATTGTGCAGGCGCGTTCCGGCCTGCAAACGTATATGGCGCAGGTTTATGGCTGGATGACCTGCGGGTTGTTGCTGACGGCGTTTATCGCCTGGTATGCGGCAAATACGCCCGCGGTGATGATGTTTGTCTTCTCCAGTAAAATCACCTTCTTTGGCCTGATTATCGCCCAACTGGCGCTGGTGTTCGTTTTGTCCGGCATGGTGCAAAAGCTGAGCGCCGGTGTGGCAACCACACTGTTTATGCTCTATTCGGCGTTAACCGGGTTAACGCTGTCGAGCATCTTCATCGTCTATACCTACTCGTCTATCGCCAGTACCTTTGTGGTCACCGGCGGGATGTTTGGCATCATGAGCCTGTACGGTTATACCACTAAGCGCGATCTCAGCGGTTTCGGCAATATGCTGTTTATGGCGCTAATCGGGATTGTGCTGGCTTCACTGGTTAACTTCTGGCTGAAGAGCGAAGCGTTGATGTGGGCGGTAACCTACATTGGGGTGATTGTGTTTGTCGGTCTGACCGCCTATGACACGCAGAAGCTGAAAAACATCGGTGAGCAGATCGATCTGCGTGACAGTTCTAATCTGCGCAAATACGCGATTCTTGGCGCACTAACGCTGTATCTGGACTTTATCAACCTGTTCCTGATGCTGCTGCGTATCTTCGGCAATCGTCGTTAATTCTCTGTTGCCGGATAAGGCATTACGCCGCATCCGGCACTATATACACCATCATTTCGCCATTGCCTTCTCGTTTTTCGCCCGCAGCTTTTTCGCCCGACTTTCCAGCAACAGGTAGCAAATAAGCGCCAGCAGCAGTGGAATAAAATAATAAAGGACGCGATACGCAAGCAGGGCGGCGATAATCTTGCCTTGAGAAGTATCTTCTCCCGCCAGCAACGCCATAAAAACCGCCTCCAGCACGCCGATCCCCGCCGGAATATGTACGATAACCCCGGCAATACTGCTCACCAGTAGCACGCCCAGCACGAAGAAATAGTTGATATCCTGACCCAGCAACAGCCAGATAATGGCTCCCATCACCATCCAGTTGGTACTGGATATCACCATTTGCGCGATGGCAAATTTCCAGGAAGGCAGCACCAGCTTTTGGCCCCTGATGGTGATGTGGCGATGTTTCGCGAAGGCGCAAAACCACAGATAAACGACAATAATCAGTAGCAGCGCAATGCCTAAAATGCGCAGCGTACCTTCATCGATATACCAATGCGCGGGCAGCTCGACCACGCCAAAGGTAAAAATAAAGCCGCCCAGCAGAATATAGCCCAGCCAGTTGGTGGTAATACTCAGTGAAAAAATCCGCGTAATAGTGCTCCCCGGCAACCCGAGGCGCGAGTAGAGCCGATAACGCATCCCAATACCGCCCACCCAGGTGCTTAACGTCAGGTTGAAGGCGTAACAGATAAACGACACCAGCATGACCTGACGTTTTGCCAACTTGTGCCCACAGTAATGTCGGCCGAGCAGGTCATAGCAGCCGTAGAGTAAATAACTGACGATTACCAGCCCCACGGCGCTGAGCAGGGCAGTCCGATTGTAATCCCGGATTACCGTCCAGACCTCTTCCCAATTGACCTTGCTGGCATAAATGACCAGCAACACGATGACGGCAATGAAAAATAGCCACGTGAGTATTTTTTTCGCTAACCGCCAGCGCGGATGTGCTTTGGCCATCAGGATTTTCCTCCGACATCCTCAGTTTGAATGCGATCCTGCGTTTCCATGGCAGGCTGTGCGGGCGGTTCTACCTCGGTCAGATGTGGTGTATGTGCGGGAAGCCAGCCGACCAGCGCCGGGAAATGGCGTAAAAAGTGGAACGCCAGCACGCTTTTGGTCAGGTTCCACCAGGTGCGTTTGGGCAGCATGGATTCATCAACCCGCTTGCAGTCCTGCGCAATAATCGGGTTCAGGTTATCGCGCAGAGTCTGGTTAAACGCACGGTCATGAATAATGAGATTCGCTTCCAGATTCAGCGATAGGCTGAGCGGGTCAAGATTGCTGGAACCTACCGTCGCCCAATGATCGTCCATCAGCGCTACCTTGCCATGCAGAGGTTTACGGCGATATTCATAGACATGGACGCCGCCTTTTACCAGATAGTTGTACAGCAGACGGGCGCCCACTTTCACAATCGGCATATCCGGTTCACCCTGCACAATGAGTTTTACCCGAACGCCGCGTCGGGCCGCTTTACGCAGGGCATGCAGAAAGCGATAACCGGGAAAGAAGTAGGCATTGGCAATGATCACTTCCCGTCTGGCCTGGGTAAGCATTTTCAAATAATGACGTTCAATATCATCGCGATGCTCTTCGTTGTCGCGCCAGACAAACAGCACCTGCGCTTCGCCAGGCCGATGATTTTCGACTGCGCGATGATGACGTCGCCACCAGCGACGTACGGCGCTCTGGCCCGGCAGATTTTCCAGTACGAATGTCAGGATGTCGGCCACGATGGGGCCTTCAACGCGTACGGCGTAATCCTGCTTGGCCTCAGGGCCGTAATCCGACATATGTTCAGCGGAATAATTGATGCCGCCGACGAAAGCGACACGGTCATCAATGACCACAATTTTGCGATGCATACGGCGAAAGAGATTGGTGCGCATGCCGAACAGACGCGGGCGCGGATCGTAATAGCGGAAAACAATGCCGGCTGCGGTTAGCTCATTAACGAAACTGTCGCTGAGGTCCGGCGAGCCATAGCCATCCAGCAGCACTTCGGCTTTAACACCGCGACGTGCTGCACTCAGCAGCGCGGCATGCAGCTGTTTTCCGACCGCATCTTCAAACCAGATGAAGGTCTCGAGGATAATTTTTTGTTGTGCCTGTTCAATGGCGTCAAACACGGCGGGGTAGTATTGATCGCCGTTTTCCAGCAGTTGAATTTGATTGCCTTCACGCCAGCCAAATTTCATAAATGAATCTCCGCACTCAGAGGGGCATGATCGGACAAATGTCGCCAGTGACGCAGCGCCAGCGTCGTTGGGGTACTGGCATTCGCGTTTTTCACATAGATCCTGTCGAGACGCAGCAGGGGAAACTGCACCGGAAACGTCCGCGCCGGGCGACCGTGGGCGCGGGTAAAGATCTCGTCAAGATCGGCATTGGCTTTCAACGGATGATTAGCTTTTTGTCGCCAATCGTTGAAATCACCGGCGACCACGACGGGCTCACCCTCAGGTAAGGCATTCACCCACTCTGCCAGCATAGCGAGTTGGGCCTGACGGTGGGCTTCACGCAAACCGAGATGGACACACATCACGTGAACCGGGTGGGAGAGCATCGGCGGCACGATGCGGCAGTACAGGACCCCGCGTTTTTCACTCGCGCCGACCGACACATCGCGATTTTCATAATGTTCAATAGGATAGCGCGACAGCACAGCGTTACCGTGATGCCCCTGCGGATACACGGCGTTACGTCCATAAGCGAAGTCGCTCCACATGGTATCCGCCAGAAATTCGTAGTGCGTGGTGTCCGGCCAGTTTTCCACATGCAGAGGATGCACCTCGTGCGCGCCCATGACCTCTTGCAGGCACACAATATCCGCACCGACCGTTCTGACGGCCTCTCGCAGCTCAGGCAAAATAAAACGCCGATTGAAGGCGGTAAACCCTTTATGAGTATTAATGGTGAGCACATTGAATGAAAACCGTTCTGTTTGTCTGGCCATGATTCTCCCGTTGGCATCACTTTCCTGATTAAAATAGTGTAGTCGTCGTCACAAAAAGATGCGGTGTTGCGGAATTTTCCGTAAAGTCCGGTACTCTGAACAATTAGTCGAAAATCCTTCAGGAGAAAAGCCATGAGGTGGCAACAACGTGTTCGTGTCGCAACGGGTCTAAGTTGCTGGCAGATTGTGTTGCATTTACTGGTAGTGGCATTGCTGGTAATGGGCTGGATGAGCGGCACGCTGGTGCACGTCGGCCTGGGATTATGCGTCGTTTACGGCGTAACGGTTTTATTAATGCTGGCCTTACAACGTCACCATGAACAGCGCTGGCGCGACGTGGCGGATGTGCTGGAAGAACTCACTACGACGTGGTATTTCGGTGCCGCGATGATTGTACTGTGGCTGCTGTCGCGCGTGCTGCAAAACAACGTCTTGCTGGCTCTGGCGGGGCTGGTGATCCTTGCCGGACCCGCCGTGGTGTCGCTGCTGGCGAAAGACAAAAAGCTACATCACCTTGCGTCGAAACATCGCATACGCCGCTGAGCCGGTTGTGGCCGCGATCACCAACAGCGGCCACAAACTTCCCCAGACAATCTTCAGACTCGCATCCTTCAGGTAAATCTGTTTCGTGATGTCCGTAAAATGGCGGATCGGGTTTATCCACGTCAGATTCTGTAACCATACCGGCATATTTTCGACCGGCGAGACGTAGCCTGAGAGCAATATCGCCGGCATCATAAAGACAAATACGCCGATAAACGCCTGCTGCTGGGTGGCGCACAGCGATGAAATCAGCAGACCAAAACCGACCAGCGACAGCCCATAAATCACCATCGTGAAATAGAACAGCCCCAGTGAACCGGCAAACGGAATGTGATAAGCCCAGATGCCGATCGCCAGCACAATGGTGGCCTGAAAAGTGGCCACAATCAGCGCGGGCACTGCCTTGCCGATGAAAATCTGCCAGGTGGTGAGCGGGGAGACCAGCAGTTGATCGAGCGTGCCCTGTTCGCGCTCGCGGGCCACCGACAGCGAGGTGACGATCATTACGCCGATGGTGGTGATCATGGCGATCAGCGACGGAACCACGAACCATTTGTAGTCCAGATTCGGGTTATACCAGTTACGCACCACCAGTTCGCTGTTGTTCGGTTTTGGCTTGCCGTCCATCAGCTCCTGCTGGTACTCCTTCACGATCTGCTGCAGGTAATTGGCGGCAATTTGCGCGCTGTTCGAGTTACGTCCATCGAGGATAATTTGCATGGGCGCTTGCTGGAAGGTATCCAGATTCCGCGAAAAGTTGGCCGGGAAGCGCACCAGCAGCAGCGCTTTTTGCGTGTCGATGGTGGGCTGGATCTCCTGTGGGCTTTTCAGTAACAGGACATGCGTAAAGGCGCTGGCGCGGGCGAAGCGCTGGGTAAGCTCCACCGAGTGTTTGCCATTGTCTTCGTTATAGATAGCGATAGTGGCGTTGGTCACTTCCAGCGTCGCGGCGAACGGGAACAGAATGACCTGAATCAGCACCGGTAAAATCAGAATGGCTCGCGTCTGCGGCTCGCGTAATAGCGATTGCAGCTCTTTACGAATTAATGTCCATAAGCGATGAAACATGCCCGTCCCCTTAATCCAGCCGACGTTTGGTTTTCAGCCACGTCAGGCCAATAAACATTACCGCCGAAGCGATTAAAAACAGCACGTTGATAATCAGCACCACCGGAATGTTGCCCGCCAAAAAAAGGCTTTGCAGGGTGCTGACGAAATAGCGCGCCGGAATAATGTAAGTCACCGCGCGGATAATCGCCGGCATGCTGTCTATCTGGAAGATAAACCCCGACAACATAATCGAGGGCAGGAAAGCGGCGTTCAGCGCAACCTGCGCGGCGTTAAATTGATTACGGGTGATGGTGGAGATAAGCAGGCCCATGCCGAGCGTACTGAGCAGGAACAGGCTGGTGATAAAAAACAGGATTAACAACGAGCCGCGATAGGGCACGCCAAGAATAAACACCGACACCAGCATACACAGCAGCATCGCCAGCATGCCTAAAAAGTAATAGGGGATCAGTTTGCACAGCAGCAGCTCGACGCGGGTAACTTCGGTAGACAACAGCGCTTCCATGGTGCCGCGCTCCCATTCACGCGCCACCACTAACGAGGTGAGGATCGCGCCAATCACCGTCATGATGATGGTTACCGCCCCGGGAATAATAAAGTGCTGGCTGATAGCCGCCGGGTTAAACCAGTAGCGGGTCTGCACATCGATTAACGGCTTAAATGATTCCCCGCGATCCTCAGCCCGCTGTTGCTGCCAAATCTGCCAGATGCCTTCGACATAACCCTGCACAAAGTTGGCGGTATTCGGTTCGCTGCCGTCAGTGATTACCTGAATAGGGGCTGTGTCGCCAGGTCGCGCCATTTGTTGGGCAAAATCTACCGGGATCACCACCAGCCCGCGAATGCGTCCGGCCTGCATTTTCTCAATCAATTCCTGACGGTTATCGCTGATGGTGGCGTCAATGTACGGCGAACCGGTCATGGTGTGGGTGAAATCCAGCGCCTCTTCGCTCTGCTGTTCGAGCAAAATTCCCACTCGCAGCTTGCTGGAGTCGAGGTTGATCCCGTAGCCGAAGATAAACAGCAGCAACAACGGGATCACCACCGCAATCAGCCAACTGCTGGGATCACGGACGATCTGGCGCGTCTCTTTTACGCACAGCGCGCGTACGCGTCGCCATGAGAGCGCGGAGTTACTCATGCGTATGCTCCTTATCCCAGTCATTGATGAGCGTAATAAACGCCTGCTCCATGGTGGGGTCCGGCGTGTCGTTATCGGCAGCCTTTGCTTTCAGGTCGTCCGGCGTGCCGCTGGCGATCAGTTTGCCGCGATAAACCAGTCCGATGCGATCGCAATATTCCGCCTCATCCATAAAGTGGGTCGTCACCATTACCGTGACGCCTTTTTCCACCATACTGTTGATATGCAACCAGAATTCTCGACGGGTAAGGGGGTCAACCCCGGAAGTGGGTTCATCGAGAAACAGGATATCTGGCTCATGCATCAGCGAGCAGGCCAGCGCCAGACGTTGTTTAAAGCCCAGCGGTAGCTCGTCGGTAGCGTGGGAGGCGATGCTTTTCAGGCCAAATGCCTCACTCATGCGATCGATCTTCTCTTTCTGCGTCCGACCGCGCAGGCCGTAAACGCCGGAGAAAAAACGCAGATTCTGTTCAACCGTCAGGTTGCCGTACAGGGAGAATTTCTGCGCCATATAGCCCAGATGCTGACGCGCTTTGCCGGAGCTAACCTTGAGATCCATATCCAGCACCAGCGCTTTGCCGGAGGTAGGAACCAGCAGACCGCACATCATTTTAAAGGTGGTGGATTTCCCGGCGCCGTTGGGGCCTAACAGGCCAAAAATCTCGCCGCGCTGCACGGCAAAGTCTACATGGTCGGTAGCGGCAAAATCGCCAAACTTTTTGGTCAACGCTTTGGCTTCGATCACCGTTTCGCCAGGCGTGCCTTCCACGGTATGCAGGATGGCGCCCAGCGGTGACTCTGATGTTCCGGCACCGCCGAGTAGATCGATAAAAGCATCCTCGAAACGGGGAGCGGTTTCGTTGATGGTTATCTCCGGCATACCGTTCGCGTCTTGAATCTGCTGGGCCGTGGCCTCTTTTTTCAGGATCAAACGGACGGATTTCCCCTGAATCATCCCGTCGCTGACCTGCGGCAGTTTTAACACGCGTTGCAACAGTCGGCGGTTATTTTCCTGCGGGCTGCTCATTAAAAAACTGCGTCCGGCCATCGTCTGCGTAAGCTGGGTCGGATCGCCCTGATACAGCAATTCGCCTTCATTCATCAGCAGCACATCACGACACTGTTCGGCTTCATCCAGATAGGAGGTACTCCAGAGGATCAGCATCCCGTCGCCCGCCAGTTCATGGACCATTTGCCACAACTCGCGGCGGGATATCGGGTCGACGCCCACGCCGGGTTCATCCAGCAGCAACACTTTGGGCTCGCCCACCAGCGTACAGGCAAGCCCGAGCTTCTGTTTCATGCCTCCGGAAAGCTTGCCTGCCAGTCGTCCGGTAAACGGACCCAGCGAGGTAAATTCCAGTAACCGGGCAAAGGTTTTTTCTCGCACGTCGCCGGTGACGCTGCGCAAATCGGCATAGAGATTGAGGTTCTCCATGACCGTCAAATCTTCGTACAGGCCAAATTTCTGCGGCATATAACCCAGCACGGCGTGGAGGGCGCTGTCGTCTTTGATGGGATCAAAGCCAATTACCGCCGCACTTCCGGCGTCGGGTTTTAACAAACCCGCCAGCATCCGCATCAGCGTGGTTTTGCCCGCGCCGTCCGGCCCGACAAGCCCGGTCACGTAGCCGGCATGAACGGTACAGTCGAGCGGGGCGACGGCCGGTTTTTCCATTCCGGCAAAGTTTTTCGTCAACCCATTCAGCGTAATGACGGCGTCAGTCATGCCGTGCCTCATCGCCAAACTTTATTGTTACCGGCATCCCCTGGCGCAGCGCATCGTCTGCGTCGGTCACCACAATGCGCAGACGATAAACCAGGTCGGTGCGCAGGTCAGGGGTCTCGACCGTTTTCGGGGTAAACTCGGCGGTAGGCGACACGAAGCCAATTTTACCGTGATAAGGCTTGTCCGGGCGGCCATCGGTGTAGAGCAGGATTTCGCGTCCTGGCTGCGCCTGGCTCAGATTTCGTTCGTCAACGTAGGCGCGAATCCAGACCGGACGCGTGAGTGATAGCGTCAGTACCGTGCCTCCTTCGTTCAGCATACTACCCGGTTCAACCGCCCGGGTGAGAATCGTGCCGTCAGACGGAGAGGTTAACGTGGTGTCATGCAAATTCAGTTCAGCCTGCGCCAGCTCAGCTTGTGCTTGTTCGAGCGTGGCTTTCGCCTGTTCAATATCCTGCACACGATTACCGCTGCGATACTGGGCTAGTTTATCCTGCGCGGATTTCAGTGAGGCCAGCGCCTGGTCACGTGATGAACGGGCGTTTTCCAGATCGTTAGCGGAGATGGTGCGGCTTTTCCACAGTCCTACCTGTCGATTGTAAAAGTTTTGCGCATAATCATAGGCGGCCTGCGCCTGTTTGACCGCCGCTGCGGTTTGCGCAATCTCTTCTTCACGATAACCGGCCAGCATCAGATCGTACTGTGCCTGGGCGGCGGCAACATTCGCTTTTGCCTGCATTAGCGCGTTTTCATACGGCGCGTGGTCCAGTTCGCCCAGCACCTGACCGGCGGTAATGGCGTCGCCTTCGTCAACCGCCAGCGAGGCCAGCCTGCCGCCGACGCGAAAACTCAGATTGACGCTACGGATATCGACGTTGCCGTAGAGCGTCAGACCGTTATCTTGCCGACTTTGATACCACCACGTTCCACCAGCAATCACGGCAACGAGGGCCGCGATAACCAGCCCGAGAACGACAGGTTTTTTCATGACTCCAGACTCCTTTGCGTTAAACCTTGCAGAATAAGATCGATGTGACAGGTAACGGTGTGCTCAATCAGCGCGGTTTTATCCTCATCAAATTGTGACCAGCCCGTACGCAACAGAATAGTTTCTTTCCCCAGACGAAAGGCCAGCACCTCGCCAAGTATGGCGTGGGTGTGCAGAATCATTTGGGTATCGTTGGCATCGCGACCAGTATAGGCAGCAATCAGGCGCGTCAGGTGGGTATGCAGCGGATTGATAACCTGGTCGTGCACCAGTTGATAAGCCGCGGTGGGTGAAAGCTGTTCGCGCGAGATAAATTTGCTCAGGTTAACGGTGTCGTCCTGGGTTAACAGCATGATCATATTTTTACAGGCGCGCAGGATAAGTTCGCGCATCGCGCCACGATCGGGCTCCGGCTGAGCAAACAGACGCTCGGCTTCTTCCGCGTGCGGGCGAAACTGTGAGCCAATAAAATCGGCAATCCACTGGGCGCAGGCGAGGTATAAATCCTCTTTTGAGCCAAAATAGTAGGTGATGGCCGCAATGTTTTGTCCGGCCTGCGCGGCGATATCGCGCGTTGTGGCGTGCAGACCATACTCGCCAAACTGCGCCAGCGCGGCGGCAATGAGCTGGTTTTTCGCTTGTTCGCCTTTGGTTGTCATGGTGGGTGTATTCATTGCGCGGCTCTGATCTTAATCAATCGATTGATTAAGATTATGACTGATGTGCAACCTTGTCCAGTCCGCGAGGTTAATTTCTGTTGAAGGGATAATTTATGCGGTACATCACAAAAACTGCTACACTCCGCCCCTTCATGACATTGTGGTTTTTGTCATCTCTATTGTGTGTATCTCCCTGAAAACGACACCGGTAACGGTCAGGGCGGTTCGGAGTTGTTATGTCTTTTGATTCCCTTGGTTTGAACCCTGAGATTTTACGTGCCGTTGCCGAGCAGGGTTACCGTGAACCTACCCCTATTCAGCAGCAGGCGATCCCCGCCGTGCTGGAAGGCCGCGATCTGATGGCCAGCGCCCAGACCGGTACGGGGAAAACAGCAGGCTTTACCCTGCCGTTGTTGCAGCATCTTGTGACTCATCAGCCGCATGGTAAAAGCCGTCGTCCGGTTCGCGCGCTGATCCTCACGCCCACTCGCGAACTGGCGGCTCAGATTGGCGAAAACGTACGTGATTACAGTAAGTATCTCAATATTCGCTCGCTGGTGGTTTTCGGCGGTGTCAGCATTAACCCACAGATGATGAAGCTGCGTGGCGGCGTAGATGTGCTAATTGCCACCCCGGGTCGTTTGCTCGATCTGGAACACCAGAATGCGGTGAAACTGGATCAGGTTGAGATCCTGGTGCTGGATGAAGCTGACCGCATGCTGGATATGGGCTTTATTCATGACATTCGTCGCGTTCTGGCGAAACTGCCGGCAAAACGCCAGAACCTGCTGTTCTCGGCAACGTTCTCTGACGATATTAAATCGCTGGCCGAAAAGCTGCTGCACAACCCGCTGGAAATTGAAGTGGCGCGTCGTAATACCGCGTCCGAGCAGGTGACTCAGCATGTGCATTTCGTGGATAAAAAACGCAAACGTGAACTGTTGTCGCAGATGATTGGTCAGGGCAACTGGCAGCAGGTGCTGGTGTTTACCCGTACCAAACACGGTGCGAACCATCTGGCGGAACAACTGAATAAAGACGGCATCCGCAGCGCGGCGATCCACGGTAACAAATCTCAGGGGGCGCGTACGCGTGCGCTGGCCGATTTTAAATCCGGTGATATTCGCGTGCTGGTGGCGACCGATATTGCCGCGCGCGGGCTGGATATTGAAGAGCTGCCGCACGTGGTGAACTACGAGTTGCCAAACGTCCCGGAAGATTACGTGCACCGTATTGGTCGTACCGGCCGCGCCGCCGCCACCGGCGAAGCGTTGTCTCTGGTGTGCGTCGATGAACACAAACTGTTGCGTGATATCGAGAAGCTGCTGAAAAAAGAGATCCCGCGTATTGCAACGCCAGGCTACGAGCCAGACCCGTCTATCAAAGCTGAGCCGATTCAGAACGGTCGCCAGCAGCGTGGCGGCGGTCGCGGCCAGGGCGGAGCAGGACGTGGCCAGCAGCCGCGTCGTCAGGATGGCGGTGCGCCAAAAGCGAAACCGCGTAGCGGCGAAGGCAAACCGGCAGGCGATAAACCTCGTCCACCGCGCCGTCCGCGCAGACCGTCTTCAGCGCAGTAATTGCGAGCCCGGCCGAAAGGTCGGGCTTTTCTTTTTGCGACACGTTTCAGAAAGTGCCACAATAGTGGCTGTTTATACAGTATTTCAGGTTTTCTCATGGCACTTACGGCTGCGCTGAAAGCGCAAATTGCCGCCTGGTACAAGGCGCTTCAGGAACAGATCCCCGACTTTATCCCCCGCGCACCGCAGCGGCAGATGATTGCTGACGTTGCGAAAACGCTCTCCGGGGAAGAAGGGCGGCATCTGGCGATTGAAGCGCCGACAGGGGTGGGGAAAACCCTGTCCTATTTAATTCCGGGAATCGCCATTGCCCGGGAAGAACAAAAAACGCTGGTGGTGAGTACCGCCAACGTCGCCTTGCAGGATCAGATCTACAGCAAAGATCTGCCGTTACTGCGCAAAATTATTCCTGACCTGCGTTTTACCGCCGCGTTCGGTCGTGGGCGCTATGTCTGCCCGCGTAACTTAGCGGCGCTTGCCAGTACCGAACCTAATCAGCAGGATCTGCTGGCTTTTCTCGACGATGACCTGACGCCAAATAACCAGGAAGAGCAAAAGCGCTGCGCCAGGCTGAAAGGCGACCTCGACACCTATAAATGGGACGGGCTGCGCGATCACACGGATATCGCTATTGATGACGGACTCTGGCAACGCCTGAGCACCGATAAGGCCAGCTGTCTGAATCGTAATTGTCACTATTATCGTGAATGTCCTTTTTTTGTCGCCCGCCGTGAGATTCAGGAAGCCGAAGTGGTGGTTGCCAACCATGCGCTGGTGATGGCCGCCATGGAAAGTGAAGCTGTTTTGCCGGAGCCGAAAAACCTGCTGCTGGTGCTTGATGAAGGACACCACTTGCCGGACGTTGCGCGCGATGCGCTGGAGATGAGTGCGGAAATCAGCGCTCCCTGGTATCGACTGCAGTTGGATCTGTTTTGTAAGTTTGTGGCTACCTGCCTTGAGCAGTTTCGCCCCAAAACCACGCCGCCGTTGGCAAATGCTGAGCGTCTGAACGGCCACTGCGAAGAACTGTATGAACTGATTTCTTCACTTAACAATATTCTTAATCTGTATATGCCTGCCACCCAGGAAGCAGAACACCGTTTTGCGATGGGTGAACTGCCAGCGGAAGTAATGGAGATATGTCAGCGCCTGGCGAAGCTCACAGAAATGCTGCGCGGTCTGGCTGAACTGTTCCTCAACGATCTCAGCGAAAAAACCGGCACTCACGATATTGTGCGTCTGCATCGGGTTATTTTGCAGATGAACCGGGCGCTGGGTATGTTCGAAGCGCAAAGCAAGCTGTGGCGGCTGGCCTCGCTGGCGCAGTCGTCAGGCGCTCCGGTGAGTAAATGGGCGACGCGTGAAGTGCGTGACGGGCAGATCCACGTCTGGTTCCACTGCGTGGGGATCCGCGTGAGCGATCAACTGGAAAGACTGCTGTGGCGCAGCGTACCACATATTATCGTTACCTCCGCCACACTGCGCTCGCTCAACAGCTTTTCGCGTCTACAGGAGATGAGCGGCCTCAAAGAAAAGGCCGGTGACCGCTTCGTCGCGCTGGATTCTCCGTTTAATCATGTTGAGCAAGGCAAAATTGTTATTCCTCAGATGCGCTACGAACCGTTGATAGAGAACGAAGAGCAGCATATTGCGGAAATGGCTGCCTATTTTCGCGAACAGCTGGAAAGCAAAAAGCATCAGGGCATGCTGGTGCTGTTTGCCAGCGGTCGGGCGATGCAGCGTTTTCTTGAGCACGTCGCCGATCTACGTCTGCTGTTGCTGGTCCAGGGCGATCAGCCGCGTTATCGTCTGGTGGAGCTACACCGCAAACGGATACAAAACGGTGAGCGTAGCGTGCTGGTGGGTCTGCAATCTTTTGCCGAAGGTCTGGATTTGAAAGGCGACCTGCTGACGCAGGTGCATATTCATAAAATCGCCTTTCCGCCAATCGACAGCCCGGTAGTGATCACCGAGGGTGAGTGGCTGAAAAGCCTGAATCGTTATCCTTTCGAAGTACAGAGTTTACCGGCCGCATCGTTTAATTTAATCCAGCAGGTCGGGCGACTCATCCGTAGCCACGGCTGCTGGGGGGAAGTGGTTATTTATGACAAGCGTTTATTGACCAAAAACTACGGCAAGCGTTTACTGAATGCGTTACCCATATTTCCGATAGAGCAACCTGCTGTGCCAGACGTTATAGTAAAACCAAAAGAAAAAGCGAAACCCACGCGCCGCCGCAGGCGTTAACGATGTGAGCAACAGCAAGGAGTTATCGATGGATTACCGCAAAATCATCAAAGAGATTGGGCGAGGGAAAAATCACGCGCGTGACCTGGATAAGGATACTGCTCGCGGACTGTATACCCATATGCTGAACGGCGATGTACCGGAGCTTGAGATGGGCGGCGTACTGATTGCGCTACGTATTAAAGGCGAGGGTGAAGCGGAGATGCTGGGCTTTTACGAAGCGATGCAGAACCATACTATTCGCTTGACGCCGCCGGTTGCTAAACCCATGCCCATTGTTATTCCCAGCTATAATGGCGCACGCAAGCAGGCGAATCTGACTCCGTTGCTGGCAATTTTACTGCACAAGCTGGGCTTCCCGGTAGTGGTGCACGGCGTCAGTGAAGATCCAACCCGCGTGCTGACAGAAACCATTTTCGAACTGATGGGCATTACGCCAACGCGGCATGCGGGGCAGGCACAGGCAAAACTCGATGGTCATGAGCCGGTGTTTATCCCGGTGAGCGCGCTGTGTCCTCCGCTGGAGAAACAGCTGGCGATGCGCTGGAGAATGGGCGTGCGTAACAGCGCGCATACGCTGGCTAAACTCGCCACGCCGTTTGCTGAAGATGCCGCGCTGCGTCTTGCCAGCGTGTCGCATCCGGAATATGTATCGCGCGTGGCGAAATTCTTTAGCGACATCGGTGGCCGTGGCCTGTTGATGCACGGTACAGAAGGCGAGGTGTATGCCAACCCGCAGCGCTGTCCGCAGATAAGCCTGATCGATTCATCCGGTGTGCGAGTGTTGCAGGAGCGTCAGAGTGAGATGCCCGACGAGCCGGTACCGCTGCCAGTGGCAAAAGATCCGGAAACTACCGCGCGCTGGATTGAACGTTGTCTGGCCGGTAGCGAGCCTGTTCCGGCCTCGTTGAAAATTCAGATGGCCTGCTGTCTGGTCGCAACCGGCGAATCTTCCTCGCTGGCTGAAGGCCTTGCTCGCGTCGGGCAAAGCTTCTAATTTTCTTGTTCCCCCCGACAGGTCATTTACCAGGCCTGTCGGTTCATCCTTTGCATCAACGTGAAATTTCTGCACGTTTATTGATCTCCTGACTGCTGTGGCGCAGCATAGTTTGTTGAAAAATAAGAAACACAACAAACACGCGACACAACAGGAGATAACAATGAACAGTGGACATCGCTTCCATGTGCCAACGCTGCACGCCTTTATTCAGGCCGTTTTTCACCAGATGGGGAGTAACGAGCAGGAAGCGCGGCTGGTGGCCGATCATCTGATTGCCTCTAACCTCGCCGGGCACGACTCCCACGGCATCGGCATGATCCCAAGCTATATTCGCTCCTTCTCGCAGGGACATCTGCAGATCAACCGTCATGCCAAAGTGGTTAAAGATGCGGGGGCGGTGATTACGCTTGATGGCGATTGCGCATTTGGTCAGGTGGCGGCGCACGAGGCAATGACGCTTGGGATTGAAAAAGCGCGCCAGTACGGTATCGCCGCCGTGGCGTTACACAATTCGCACCATATCGGACGTATTGGTTACTGGGCGGAACAATGTGCGGCGGCAGGTTTTGTCTCGGTACACTTTGTGAATGTGGTGGGCATCCCGATGGTCGCGCCGTTCCACGGCCGCGATAGCCGTTTTGGCACCAACCCTTTCTGCGTCGTTTTTCCGCGTAAAGATACTTTCCCGTTGTTGTTGGACTATGCAACCAGCGCCATCGCTTTTGGCAAAACCCGCGTGGCATGGCATAAGGGGGAACCGGTGGCTCCGGGATGTCTTATTGATGCCGAAGGAGCGCCGACAACCGATCCTGCTGTGATGCAGGTCTCTCCGCTGGGGTCGTTGCTGACCTTCGCTCAACACAAGGGTTATGCGTTGGCGGCGATGTGCGAAATTATGGGCGGCGCGCTTTCTGGTGGTAAAACCACACATGAGGAGAGCCTGCAGACCAGTGCGGACGCCATCATTAACTGTATGACCACCCTTATTATTAATCCGGAACTGTTCGGCGCGCCGGATTGCGATAACCAGGTCGCGGCATTTACTGAGTGGGTAAAAGCGTCCCCACATGCCGATGACGCCCCGATCCTGTTGCCTGGTGAGTGGGAGGTGAATACTCGTGATGAAAGGCTGGAACAAGGTATTCCGCTGGATGCCGGAAGCTGGCAGGCAATCTGCGAGGCGGCGTTGCAAATAGGGATGCCCGACACCGTGTTACAGGAATTCCGTGAACGGCTGAAACACCAGGCAAAAAAAAGCCCGTCCAGTGGCGGACGGGCAAACAAAGGGTAACAAACAGGGTCAATGAGGGTTGGAGCATTGGGTCGTACAGGTAATCTTTCGGTTATTTATAGATAACCGCGGTGCCGCTCATTTTGTCGTTGCCGACAGCGGAGGTGATGTTGTAGCCCGTTGCGCCGGCAGCGGCGGCTTTCTCAGCCAGTTTTGCTTCCAGACCATCCAGCGTGGTGGCGCCATCAGCAGATACCACACCAATTTTATTCATGCTTTGTGCCTGAGTGGAGGAAACTGGCTCGGCAGCGAAAACGCCAAATGACAGGGTAGAAAGGGCGATGGCGGCAACGGCAAATTTAATATTTTTCATGATTAATCTCTCGCAGGTTTGTTCTGTTAGTCAGTGTTCTGGTAAGAAGACGTTGTTTCGTCGATGTGAGAAGTATCACGTTTTTTTATGCGAGAGAAAATCGAATAGAATTGACGGCGTCAATCAAAAAAATTGAATGACAAATAACATATTGAATATTAATAAATTCGAAAGAGGGGTTTACAGTTCTTGTCACTGCGCTTTACAGTGAAAGCGACAACGGCACATTTTGCTACACAGCATGCGAAAAAGCGTGCTCGTAAAGGAAATTATCTGCGCTGAAACGTTTGGTAAAGATAAGTCAACGTAACTGGCTGTCTTTCGAACCTCTGCGATTATATCCTGAAAATGCTGAGTTATGTGAATCTTTATCCTGCTGACAGGCTATGCATAAGCGTACGCCTGGCACTGCCTCACGTCTGGCCTGCGGAATAGGATTACCGCACTCTTCGCATTCATACAGACTTTCCCCGGTCGGTAATTCACCACGGGCACGGGCAACAGCATCTTCAATAGTATTGTTGATCTGCTCGTTAACTGCGTCGTCATTTGCCCATCCGGATGCCATATGTACCTCCTGTTATTGTCTACAGAATTAGTATAGCGAATATGATGGCTGAGAAACGACCCCACATCAGCGGTATCAGATTTCAGACCATTCGCGCAGGAAACTGCATTCGGGATGAATGCAGTTGGGCTGAAGTGGAGGGGTTACTTATAGATAGTGGCGCTACCGTACATCTGGTTTTTACCGCCCGCAGAGTTAACGACAAAGCCTTTTGCGCCTTGTTCTTTTGCTTTCTCTGCCAGCTTGTCTTCGAGATCGCTCAGGTTAGTGGCGCCGGTAGCGAATACTGTACCTGAGGCCTGGAGCTGACCGGTTGCTGGGCTGGTGTTGGGCTGTGCGGCAAAGGACGCGAACGTCATACCGGTTAGTACGGTAGCGGCAAGTAATGTGAGGCATTTCTTCATGGTGATATCCTCTGAGAAACAACAGGTGGTGCCTGATAAGTTTAGGCCGCCAGCGGAAGACATTAACCGCAAAAAACTGGTGATAACATATCTGTTTTTTGAACAATCGGTAAGGCAACGTACAGGCATAAAAAATCAAATATCCTTGTTGTGTGTGTTTACCGCGTGGCGTTATGCGGGTATCTTACGCCGCTGTTAAAAGGAGAATGCTATGTCCCCCCAGAAACCGGGATTACACCCGCGTAACCGCCACAATGGCCGTTATGATCTTGCGACTTTATGCCAGGTTACACCCGAGTTGACGCAATTTCTCACCCTCACGCCCGGCGGCGAGCAGAGCGTTAACTTCGCCAATCCGCAGGCAGTGAAGGCGCTCAATAAAGCACTGCTGGCGCATTTTTATGCGGTGAAAAACTGGGATATTCCAGACGGTTTTCTGTGTCCGCCAGTTCCTGGTCGTGCGGACTACATTCACCATCTGGCCGACCTGTTAGGTGAAACGACAGGAACTATTCCGGTAAATGCGAGCGTGCTGGATGTAGGGGTTGGGGCAAACTGCATTTATCCGCTGATTGGCGTGCATGAATACGGCTGGCGATTCACCGGTAGCGAAACCAGTAGCGAAGCGTTTAACAGCGCTCAGGCGATTGTTAACGCCAATCCGGGGTTGACTCGCGCAATTCGTTTGCGCCGGCAAAAAGATGCAGCGTCAATCTTCAACGGTATCATTCATAAAAATGAGCAGTATGAAGCCACAGTATGTAACCCGCCATTCCATGATTCTGCGGCCTCAGCCCGCGCCGGAAGCGAACGTAAGCGTCGTAATCTGGGTCAGGACAAAGATGATGCGCTGAACTTTGGCGGACAGCAGCAGGAGCTGTGGTGTGAAGGCGGCGAAGTGGCGTTCATCAAGAAAATGATCGCCGAAAGCCAGGCCTTTGGCCGTCAGGTGATGTGGTTTACCACGCTGGTTTCGCGCGGTGAGAATTTACCTCCGCTGTATCACGCATTAACGGATGCGGGCGCGGTGAAAGTGGTTAAGAAAGAGATGGCCCAGGGGCAAAAGCAGAGCCGCTTTATTGCCTGGACCTTTATGGATAACGATCAGCGTCGTCGTTTTATGGCGCGTAAACGCTAGAGCGTTGGCTCCCCTGGCGGCAGTTGTTCGCTTGCCGCCGACGGAGGGCCATTCACCGGTGCAGGCAAGACCTGATACGTCTGTACCGGGGCGCGTACGTTGGCCAGATCGAAGTGTTTTTTCACCTGGCTGTCGAGCGCGAAACGTACCGTCCACTGTTTCAGCGGCAGGGTCGTAAATGAGACCCGTAGCGTGAAAGCCGTATTGGTTAACCCCACGATCCCGGCAAACGACGGCTCGCCGATAATAAGCCCGCGAATATCGTCCTTTTCCATCAGCTCAGCGACAGCGTCTTTCAACGCCTGATTGGCTTTATCCGCATCTTCATGACGGTCGACATCGTAATTGGCGACGACTGAGCCAATGCCACGCACAAAGTTGGCGAAGGTGGTTATCGATGACCAGGGAATAATATGGTACGCCCCGGTATCCTGACGCACCCCCACAGAACGAATGGACATCCTTTCAACCGTACCGGTGAGTGGGCCGATAGTGACTAAATCCCCGGTGTTCATACCATTTTCGAACTGAATGAAGATCCCGGTGATAATGTCTTTTACCAGCGTTTGCGAGCCGAAAGAGATCGCCAGCCCCAGCGCCCCGGCCCCGGCCAGCAAGGGGGCGATATTGACGCCAATTTCGGACAGCACAATCATGATAGTAATAGTGCTGATAATCACCGCCAGCGCATTGCGGAACAGCGTTAACAGCGTGCGGGTACGGGCACTGGGCAATGGGCGACCGTGAATATCGGAAGCCAGACGATTTTCAATCAGGCTGGCAAGGATCGTCCAGCCAATGGCGGAGAAGAAAAGAATCAGCGCGATACGAATCAGGATATCCACCGTTTTCTCTCCGGCACCGTAATGCAGCCAGTTCCAGAAGTCGAACAATCCCCAGGCATTGAGCAGCAGCATCACCGCGACGCACACCGTCAGGATCCGGGCCACGCTTAACGCCGTCGACAGCCAGCCATTCAGCCGTTTTTGTAATTCCGGGTAGCTGCGCTGGGTATGTGGCGACAGGGTAATCGTTTTGGCTATCCAACGCGAAAGCATGCCGGAAACAAAGGCGGCAATGCCGATAATCACCAGGCTGCGTAACGTTGCGCCCATCATGAATTTCAGACTGTTGCCAGGGTCAAACAGCGAAAAGAAAAACAGCACAATGAAGTAAGCGCTGGCCAGCCAATGCCATACCAGCGCGAAGGCGCGGATAAACAGGCTGAAAAAGGCTAACGATCTTTCCGCCAGATTGAGCAAATGCTGCGTGATCTCTTTCTTATTTCTGAAAATCAGATACAGCGCCCATAGCGTGATACACAGCATGATGATGACGTTTGCCATCGCACCGACCTGCACGTTAACCTGATTTGAGATAATAGGAACGGCAACAATCAGTCCGTAACCAATCAGGCTGCTTAATGAACTCAAACGGCGATTCCAGTAGCGCGCGCCGTCATCCTGAATGTTAAACGGGCGTAGCTCCGCTACGGTCGGGCAAAATATCAGACGTAAAATCGCTTTGAAGAACTCAATCAACGCAAAGGCATTGAGGAACAGACTTTGCTGGAAAGCGATGGTGCGGCTCCCGGCGTTCATTCGATCGCTCAGAATCTGCCCTATAAACAACGTTAGCGCCAGCAGTAATAAATCGATAATAAATGCGCCGACGATCATTGCCGGAAGCTGTAGCCAGTTGCTGCGTTCGCGGTTTTTCCGTCGTGCCCATTGCCCCATTTTGCGATACAGCGGCAGCGCGCACAGGCGGATCAGCCAGTAAAACCCAAACACTGACGCTGCCAGCATTAAAAAATGGGTCAGGGCATTGGTGAAGGTTTGCGGGTTAAAGGTTTTATGCGGGGCGTCGGTGATGTTGCGGTAAAGCTGGGCAAAGCGGTCGGAAAGAACTTCACTATAGTGACGACTGACATCTGTCACGTTTTCCAATACCGTTTTTTCTTCAGTTAGCGTGGGGGGGACAATCACCGGCACGGGTTCGGGAGGAGGCGTTGCCGCGACTTTGCGCAATTGACCAATCAACTCCTGGCGCGATGCTTCATTGTCCAGTACGTCAGCCAGCGCGGCGTAAGCGGCTTTCTTTTGCTCAACATCAGGCTCTTTTGCGGGGGTGGCTTGCGGGTCGGCTGAAGTCGAGGTTGTGACGCCGGGTATTGTCACCGCGTGAGACGGTATGCTCAGCAGACAAAAGAAGACCAACAGGATCCAGCGCATGACTCCTCCCATGAGAAAATAAATTCAAAAGGATAAGTATAGATGCCAGAGCGTAAGAGAATGGAAATGAGAGGATTCTGGTGAAAACCTCCCTTCGGGCGAAGGGAGGTCAATGCATCAGGAGACGTGCTGCAAGAACTCCTGTAAACGCTGGCTAGGGGGATTTTCAATCAGGGCTTGCGGATTACCGTCTTCGGCAATACGTCCCTTATCAATGAAAATCAGACGTGAGGCCACTTTTTCGGCAAAGCCGATTTCGTGGGTCACAATCACCATGGTCATTCCTTCTTCCGCCAGATCCTGCATGACTTTCAGAACTTCGTGACGCAGTTCAGGGTCAAGCGCCGAGGTTGGCTCATCAAACAGCATCATTTTCGGCTTCACTGCCAGTGCACGGGCGATAGCCACACGCTGTTGTTGACCGCCGGACAGTTCAGAAGGGTAGTGATGCGCGCGCTCGGCCAGGCCGACCTTCGCCAGCAATTCTTTCGCCAACTTCTCTGCCTGTTCTTTATTCGCCCCGCGTACGCGCTGCGGTCCAAACATGACGTTTTCCAGCGCCGTCAGGTGGGGGAACAGGTAGAACTGCTGAAACACCATCCCGGCTTCCTGGCGAATTAACCGCTCATCGACCTTGGGATCGTTGACTTTCAGACCGTCGACGATCAGATCGCCAGAGGTTATCTCTTCCAGCTTGTTAATGCAGCGCAGCAGAGTAGATTTACCGGAGCCGGACGGCCCGATGATGACCACGACTTCGCCCTGCTTAATGTTCAGATCAATATTGTGCAGCACCTGGGTAGGACCAAAGTGCTTAGAAACATTTTTAAATTCAATCACAGGATTTTCATCCTTCTTTCCAGACGACGCAGAATGAAGCTCAGCACCAGTGTAATGATCAGATAGAACACCGCAACGGCGCTCCAGATTTCCAGTGCGCGGAAGTTACCGGCAATGATTTCCTGGCCCTGGCGGGTCAGTTCAGCGACGCCAATGACGATAAACAGCGAGGTATCTTTAATGCTGATGATCCACTGGTTGCCCAGCGGCGGCAGCATACGACGCAGCGCGAGAGGCAAAATAACGTGACGGATAGTCTCTGTACGTGAAAGTCCAAGCGCCAGTCCGGCTTCACTGAATCCTTTATGGATTGAGAGCACCGCACCGCGGGTGATTTCCGCAATATAGGCACCGGAGTTGATCATAATGGTGACAACGGCGGCGCTAAAGGGGTCAATACGTAAATCGTTAAACGCCATTGGCAGAGCGAAGTAGATAAACATCACTTGCACAACGATTGGTGTACCGCGAATGACTTCGATAAACACCAGCGCTACGTGGTTGGCTATCCAACCGCCGAAAGTACGCGCAAACCCTGCTGCAAGCCCGATTACCAGGCCGCCAGCCAGACCGAGGATCGAGATCCATAAGGTCATTTTGGCGCCTTCAATCAAAAGCGGGATGGCGGGCCAGATGGCACTCCAGTCAAACTGCATATGTCGTTCCTGTTACCGTGGTGTAAATATTCAAATGCCCGTTTTGCCAGATACGCTGTGCTTATCCGGTTACAGGTCTCAAAAATCCTGGGAAAGGCCCGGTATGCATCGCGCCACCGGGCATCACTGCCAGTTATTATTTAGGTTCAGTACCGAACCATTTTTTGTAGATCTCGTTATAAGTGCCGTTCTCTTTCAGCGTTTTCAGCGCGCCGTTCACTTTCTCACGCAGGTCATTGCTGCCTTTCGGGAAGGCGATACCGTACTGCTGAGCTTCCAGCGAGTCCCCTACGGCTTTGAACTGGCCGTTACCCGCGGTTTTGATGAAATAAAGAATGTTTGGCGTGTCATGCAGCACGGCGTCTGCGCGGTTGGTGCCCAGTTCCATATAGGCGTTATCGATATTTGGGAACTGACGCAGGTCTTTGGTTTTGATGTTAGCTTTTGCGTAATCAACGGAACCGGTGCCGCTCTTCACAGCAACGACTTTACCATCCAGGTCTTTCACGCTTTTAACGTCGTTATTATTCGCTTTGACCATCACTAACAGACCGCTTTTGTAGTAGCCGTCAGAGAAGTCGATCGCTTTTTTACGCTCGTCGGTGATGGTGATACCCGCCAGTGCCAGGTCGACGTTTTTGGTTTGCAGAGCAGGGATGATGCCGCTGAAATCCATTGGTTTCAGTTCATAATCCAGCTTCAATTCTTTGGCGACGGCAGCCCACAGATCCACATCAAATCCAACGTATTTGTCACCCTGTTTGAATTCAAATGGAACAAACGCGGTGTCAGTTGCGACAACCAGTTTCTTATCTGCGGCATGGGAGGACACCGCAAAAGCCAGGGTAAGTGCAGCCAGTGAAACTTTTAATACAGACTTCATAGGATTTCCTTTTATATCCACGGGGCGATCCCCTGCGAGAACATATGGCTTAATGAAAAAATCGTGCCACTTTTGCAACTCATTGTTTTAAAAAGAAGGTATTTCTTTTCTCTGCACAATAAGTAGGGCAAAGCGGATAATCTGCACTATTTTGGGGCACTCATTTGGTGCGTACCTGACACGGTGCAAACGGTATGACTATTTAGCGTAAAAATTGTTGATAAAACAATCTTTCGTTAACGATTGTGTGAGGTGATTATTACAATTAATTTACTTTGGGGTGACGAATGATCAATGTTATGCACCATAGATGTGCAAAACCCCCGCCGGAGCGAGGGTTTTATAGGTAATTCTTATGACTACAGTTATTCAATGTTGGCTTCGATAAACCACAGGAATTTGTCGAGATCGCGTGACGCAGCGGTGAAGATATCCGCTGTATCTTCGTCTTTTGCTTCGCTAATGGCTTTACGTACGCTGTTGGCGACCACTGCATAACGATCGGCCAGCTCTTTTAAGTGGTCCTGTACGCTATGGATATCCAGCGGATAGCTTTTCAGCGGCGTTTTGCTGTTAATGACCTGGGTTGTACCCAATGCCACACCGCCTAACTGTACGGCGCGCTCAGCCATGGTATCGAGATGATCGGTCAGGGCAGTACGGAAGCCATCCAGCATTTCATGGACAGCAATAAAGTTCGCGCCGCGCATGTTCCAGTGAGCCTGTTTAGTGATCAACGACAGGTCGATGAACTGGATCACTTGCTGATTCAACAGTTCTACCGTTGCTTTCTTTTCACTGTCTGTCACATCGTTGCGAGTATAAACGAGGGCGGATGCTTTTGTTTTTACCAGTTTTGCGGTACTCATATTTTCATATCCTCTTGATATTTATGTCCCAACTCTTCAACGGAAATAAGTATAGCGCTAATTTTGGATTTATTTTTCCGGTGTTACCTATTACTTTAATAGCGAAGAGAGGAGCGGATAATAAAAATCTATTAAAATCATTAGCATAACTGGTTTGATTGTCGCGCAATGTTATTTTTATGTTAATGTGGAAATTAAAAGAAATAGGCGAATAAGAAAAATCTATTTATTAGAAAAATTATCACGAAGATTTACAATTGGATATTCTGCATGATTATGCAAACCATGCAGAATATTAAGGGGTTAATTCACGTCAACTTGCTTAATTTGCGGTTCTTTGCGAATAGTGAGTGTAGAACCCATTGATGCGGCAATAATAGCCCCCAGGGCCAGCGTCTGGATAAGCGTTAGCGTTTCACCGAGGAAGATCATTCCCGAAACCGCAGCCAGCGCGGGCTCCATGCTCATTAACGTACCAAAAGTCCGCGTTGGCAATCGCGTTAGTGCGATCATCTCTAATGAGTAGGGGAGCGCGGTGGAGAGTACGGCCACGGCCAGTCCCAACGGCAGTATTGACCAGTGCCACAGGGCATCGCCGGTCTGAATCGCGCCAATGGGAACAAAAATCAGCGCAGCGATTAATGAACCAACCGCTACGGTTGCCGGACCGTGTTCCGCGCCGGCACGCTGCCCGGTGAGAATATAAACGGCCCAACAGGCGCCAGCTCCCAGCGCCAGCGCTGCGCCGGTTAAATCCACATGAGAAACGTCCTGGCCAAGCGGTAACAGGAACCAAAGCCCAAGAACGGCCAGCGCAACCCAAATAAAATCTACAGGGCGTCGGGATGAAAACAGCGCCACTGCAAGCGGGCCGGTAAACTCCAGCGCCACGGCAATTCCCAGCGGGACAGTCTGAATAGACAGATAAAAGAGGTAGTTCATCCCGCCAAGAGACAGACCATAAAACAGCAGCGGCAGGCGCTGTTCTTTGGCAAAACGTAAACGCCAGGGTTTAAAGAAGGCGATAAGGATGAGCGTGCCCAGTGCGAGGCGCAGCGCGGTAACGCCAGGCGCACCGACGAGAGGGAACAGCGATTTTGCCAGAGATGCTCCGCTTTGAATGGAGGACATAGCAATAAGCAAAACTAAAATAGGTAACCAAACTGGCGCTTTTCGTAACGACCCCGGCATCCTTTCTCCTGACAAATGATGGTTACATCTCTTCATCTGCGCGGCGTTGCGACGCGGATGGCAAAATGTATAGAAAAGTAAAACAGCGAGTGTAATGGAAATACACTCAACTGGTTGAGTATTGGTTGAAAAAAAAATTCTTCAGATCCGTACAATGGTACGAAATTGGTGGATTAATAATCTGCGTGATTAGGAATTATCTGGATGAATGTGTCGTATTGTGCGCGCAATAATGGCTCATTAGCTTAAAAAAGTGGTGTAAATTGAAAGGTATAGCTGGTTTGTGAAATGTTTTGTTACATGAAAGAGCCCGTTAGACACCGCGAATCGCAAAGAGTTTCCCATCAATTTTTGTTATATTTAAAACTTAGGATTTACTTGAAGCACATTTGAGGTGGTTATGAAAAAAATTGCATGTCTTTCAGCACTGGCCGCTGTTCTGGCTTTCTCCGCAGGTACTGCTGTAGCTGCTACTTCTACCGTTACTGGTGGTTACGCTCAGAGTGATGCTCAGGGCGCAGCGAACAAAATGAACGGTTTCAACCTGAAGTATCGCTACGAGCAGGACAACAACCCGCTGGGTGTAATCGGTTCCTTCACTTACACTGAAAAAGACCGTACCGATGCTTCTGGCGACTACAACAAAACCCAGTACTACGGCATCACTGCGGGTCCGGCTTACCGTCTGAACGACTGGGCAAGCATCTACGGTGTAGTGGGTGTTGGTTACGGTAAATTCCAGAACGCAGCATCTCCGGCTGACAACCACACCACCAGCGACTACGGTTTCTCTTACGGTGCTGGTCTGCAGTTCAACCCGATCGAAAACGTTGCTCTGGACTTCTCCTATGAGCAGAGCCGTATTCGTAGCGTTGACGTTGGCACCTGGATCGCTGGCGTGGGTTACCGCTTCTAATCACTTCGGTGATATAAAAAATCCGCCTTTTGAGGCGGATTTTTTTTGCGTGTAATTTAGAGATTAACGAGATTTGGTCTCAAAGATATCGCTACCCAGATGGTTGTAATCCACCTTCTGCAGTTTGAAGTTGGTGATATACACCGGTCCGGCTTTCTTCTCTGAGATAAAACGGTAGCTGTTGGTAATTTCCTTCGCGCTGATCCCCGTCCATTGAGAGAAAAAGCTGAGGAAATCATTGGCAGAGCGACGGGCTTTGATCACCCGATGCGCTTTATCATCGCTCGACAGCACCATAAAAGGCACCTGGAAATTCTGCTGGAACCGATCGTCATGCGCCAGGTACTGCACCTCTTTTCCCCGCTCTTTAAAGGCGAGGCCATGATCGGAGAAATAGACCATCGAGAAGCTATTGCCGCTGTTACGTAATTGCTCGTAAAGCTGGCGCAGCAGGTCATCCGTCTGCGTCATGGTGTACAGATAACAAGATGTCTCTTTTGACTGAACGAAGGTCTCGTATTTTCCTTGCGTACGGTCGCAGGCCTGGGGATGTGAACCCATTAAATGCAGCACGATGAGCTGCGGCTGAGTGCGCTCGGTTGCCAGTACCTGGGCGGTCATCTTTAACAGTTCTTCGTCACGGGTATTTTTATCCGCTTCGAAATCACCATTTTTGAGGAAGTGCACTTCATCAGCCCGCTTTGCGATACTGGCGATAGCCGTATCGTATTCACCAATCTGCCCCTGATTGGAAAACCACCACGTCTGGAATCCCGCGCGGTTAGCCAGAGTGACAAAGTTATCCTGGAACTGGGGCTTATTATCAACGACCCGATTAAGCGTTAAGCCAAGCGATTTTTGCGTTGAACCGCTTGCGGCAATGTAATCTGCGAACAGATAGCCGTTAACGGAACTGGCAAACGGGGTGTTATCCCAGTGACCGCCAAACGCGCCTAAGGCATCGCGGCGGGCGCTTTCACCAATGACCACGACATAGGTGTGATACTTTGGCTTCACGGCGGTTACTGTCCAGCTGTCTTTCACACTCGACAGCTTCGCCATGCGCTCCTGTTCATCGAGCACTTCGTTATTATTGACGATCACGTCTTTGGCGAAGCGGAAAACCGGATAACCGGTGTCCTTAAGCTTGAACACGCCGCCCCAGGCCAGGTTTTGTACCGGGGTAACAAAAAACGCGATGACGCTAAACAACAAACACAGACTGTCGTACTTATTCCAACTGCGCTTCTGCGCTTCTTTTTTACGGCGTACGGCGATAACGCCGAGGGCAAAAATAAATACCCCAACCAGATAATTGTACCAGGGGAAGATGGTCAGGATCTCGGTGGACTCTTCCATATTGGTTGAATGCAGCGCCAGCAACGTATTGAAGTTAGGCGAACCGTAAGCCTGACCAAACGGAAAGTACATCGCCGCAATAAGTGAGCAAATGCCGATCAGCACTTTCTGCGCGCGCGGCGCGCTGCGCCACAGCAGTATTAATATACAGGTGAAAGCAACGCTGTAGAGCAAGCTAAGCGGATAGCCCAACGCCAGGTTGATCAGCATAGACTGTAAGAAATAGAGGCCAGTCCACGGACTAATGGCCCGGCTACGAGCAATGATTGAATCTTTGAGGGTTAAATTCATACGCCACTAATGCAAAAACGCCATGTGCTTACCCTGGCGTTAAGGGTCATTGCCTGCCTGAGAGTGCGAGAAGAGGGATAGGGTCCGCATCCGCGAGCCGCAATATACGCAGGGCTGCGAAAAGATAGAGTGTGCATGAGAGAAGGTCAACTACTACAAGGAAATTGTTTTGCGAGAGAGGTGGCAAAACTGACAAAAAGCAGGGTTATTGGGACGAAAAACACTACTGTACCCAGATGACAGCAGGGAAAGGAAGCGGCGTACCGCGACGCCGCATTATTTTTCTGAAGGTTTATCCTGCTCTGGTTTGCTGTTGATCATGTCACACAGCATAGAGATCAGCATCAACCGTACTTTAAAGGGAGAATGGCTAAACACGCGTATACACCTCTTAAATTCATTCATATAAACCTCCTGACTTCACGATCCCATCAGTCCTTGAGGGATGTCTTTATTATATACAGATATAGCACAGGCTATATTATATAGCTATTGCTAAAACGTTAATTTTTTGTGCCCACGCAACTCTGGTTTACAATGAGCGCTCTCTAATCAGATGCCGTTAACGCGTCACAGTAACGAGGAAGCAGAATGAGTCGTCGCGCAGGTACGCCAACAACAAAAAAAGTGACGCAATTGGTGAATGTCGAAGAACACGTTGAAGGATTTCGTCAGGTCCGGGAGGCGCATCGCCGCGAGCTGATTGATGACTACGTAGAGCTGATTTCCGATCTCATTATTGAGGTAGGTGAAGCGCGCCAGGTGGACATGGCTGCCCGACTCGGGGTTTCCCAGCCGACGGTTGCCAAAATGTTGAAGCGCCTTGCTTCCGTCGGGTTGATTGAAATGATCCCCTGGCGCGGTGTGTTTTTAACCGCAGAAGGCGAACGTCTGGCCCAGGAGAGCCGGGAGCGTCATCAGATTGTGGAAAATTTCCTGTTGATGTTAGGTATCAGCCCGGAAATTGCCCGCCGTGACGCAGAGGGAATGGAGCACCACGTCAGTAAGGAAACGCTGGAGGCTTTTAGCCGTTTTACGCAACAGCAAGGATCTGGCTCTGAATGAGTTTTCCTTTACTACGCGCCTTGCAGCGCGATCGTTTTTTCCAGCTGTTAATCATCGTCGGGGTTGTACTGAGCGTGTTCACGCCATTTACGCCCCGTTCCTGGCCTGGAGCGATTGACTGGCACACCATTATTACGCTTAGCGGCCTGATGTTACTGACCAAAGGCGTAGAATTAAGCGGTTACTTCGATGTGTTAGGGCGCAAGATGACCCGCCGCTTTCACACTGAACGCCAATTGGCGATATTTATGGTGCTGGCGGCGGCGCTGCTGTCGACGTTTCTGACCAACGATGTTGCGTTGTTTATTGTTGTCCCGCTGACCATCACCCTGAAAAAATTGTGCGCCATTCCGGTGAATCGCCTGATTATCTTTGAGGCGCTGGCGGTAAACGCCGGATCGTTGCTGACGCCAATCGGCAATCCGCAAAATATCCTGATGTGGGGGCGCTCCGGGTTGTCATTTACCGCGTTTACCTGGCAAATGGCGCCGCTCGCGGGTGCCATGATGCTGACGCTGGTGGTGCTGTGCTGGTTCAGTTTCCCGAACAAAGCATTGCACTATCATACCGGGACGCGCGCGCCAGACTGGCAACCACGCCTGGTGTGGAGCTGTCTTGCGCTGTATATCATCTTTCTGACGGCGCTGGAGTTAAAACAAGAGCTGTGGGGTCTGGCGATTGTGGCGGCGGGGTTCATTGTTCTGGCGCGTCGCGTCATCCTCAGCGTGGACTGGACGCTGCTGCTGGTATTTATGGCGATGTTTATCGATGTGTATTTGCTGACGCAGCTACCGGCATTGCAGGGGATAACGCACCAGATTGGCACGCTCTCAGCGCCGGGTCTCTGGTTGACGGCCATTGGCCTGTCGCAGTTTATCAGTAATGTTCCCAGTACGATTTTGTTGCTGAACTACGTTCCGCCGACGCTGCTGCTGGCCTGGGCGGTTAATGTGGGCGGCTTCGGGCTGCTGCCGGGATCGCTGGCGAATCTTATCGCTTTACGCATGGCAAACGATCGACGGATCTGGTGGCGTTTTCATTGGTATTCGTTGCCGATGCTGATATGGGCGGCGCTGGTAGGGTATGTTTTGCTGCAGATGATGTAATTGATATGGTGTGCCGGATGGCGGCTGGCGCCTGATCCGGCCTACTGCGTTGGTAGGCCCGATAAGCGTAGCGCCATCGGGCATGTATAGCAGATTAGTTCAGACGAACCGGCATACCAGAACGGTTCTGTACCGCCTGCTCAACGACGGACTGATCGACATCAGACTGACCGGTGACGCTGGTAATGCTCTTGTTCAGCGTAATCGGTACGATTTCCCCGCCTTCAAACTGTGCTTCCGTGGTGGACAGCGGGTTGTGTACCTCGATGTAGCGGCTGCCGTCTGGTTCGGTAGTGGCTTTCACCGGCTCATCGATAAACTGTACGCGAGTGCCGACCGGCACATTTTCAAACAGGAATTTGATGTCGTCGTTACGCAGACGGACACAACCGTGGCTGACACGTAAGCCAACGCCGAAGTTAGCATTGGTGCCGTGAATAGCATACAGACGGCCGATATACAGTGCGTACAGCCCCATCGGGTTATCCGGGCCTGCCGGAACCACGGCTGGCAGCGGTTCGCCCGCAGCGCGGTATTCCGCATGCATTTTCGCCGTTGGCGTCCAGGTTGGGCCCGCTTTCTTACGTTCTACTTTGGTGGTCCAGTTGATTGGCGTGTCTTTGCCTAACTGGCCGATACCGATCGGCAGAACGATAACGGTGTTGGTGCCTTTCGGGTAGTAGTACAAACGCATTTCAGCGCTGTTGATAACAATACCTTCATGCACGGTATCCGGCAGGATCAACTGCTGAGGAATGTTCAGTACGGTGCCGCCCTTCGGCAGGAAAGTATCCACGCCAGGGTTCGCTTCCAGCATGTTAGACAGACCCATCTGATATTCTGCCGCAAAATACTCCAGCGGTTGGGTATTGCCTTCAGGAATGGTGATGACCTGGTTTTGGCCAATCAAACGGCTACCATCGGTAGGCAGCGGGTACGTGACGGCTGAGGCAGTGTTGCAAAAACCAACTACCGCAAGTGCCGCCGCGAAAAGCGTTGTCAATTTCATATTCATCTTCATGTATGCGAGATTCAGTGCCAGGCAGGCGAGTGGGTTGAGATTTATGTAGTGTTGGGCACGCATTATATGTGCAATCTGAGCAACAAGGAATTCGGATGTGTACTAAATCACATTTTTTTCCTTTTGCTTTCACTTTCCCCCTTCAGCATGAAGGGGCGATCTTATCGTAGACTTATGGCATAATAAGCGGTTTGTCACATATTTCTTTCTCTTTCAGGATACGCCAGTGTTAGTTTCCAGCAACGTCACCATGCAGTTTGGCAGTAAGCCGCTGTTTGAAAATATTTCCGTCAAATTTGGCGGCGGCAACCGTTACGGCCTGATTGGCGCGAACGGTAGCGGTAAATCCACTTTTATGAAAATTCTCGGCGGTGATCTCGAACCGACGCTGGGTAACGTTTCCCTCGATCCGAATGAGCGCATCGGTAAGCTGCGTCAGGATCAGTTCGCCTTTGAAGAGTTCACCGTGCTTGACACCGTGATCATGGGGCATGCTGAACTGTGGGCAGTGAAGCAGGAGCGCGATCGTATATACGCGCTGGCCGAAATGAGTGAAGAAGACGGCTATAAAGTGGCTGACCTCGAAGTTCAGTACGGTGAAATGGACGGTTATTCTGCTGAAGCGCGTGCGGGCGAACTGCTGCTGGGCGTGGGTATTCCGGTAGAACAACATTACGGGCCGATGAGCGAAGTCGCACCCGGCTGGAAGCTGCGTGTGCTTCTGGCGCAGGCGCTATTCTCTAACCCGGACATTCTGCTGCTCGACGAACCAACGAACAACCTGGATATCGACACCATCCGCTGGCTGGAGCAGACGCTGAACGAACGTGACAGCACCATGATCATCATTTCGCACGACCGTCACTTCCTGAACATGGTCTGCACGCACATGGCGGATCTGGACTACGGCGAACTGCGTGTTTATCCGGGGAACTACGACGAATACATGACGGCGGCCACCCAGGCGCGTGAACGTCTGCTGGCCGATAATGCCAAGAAGAAAGCGCAGATTGCTGACCTGCAATCTTTCGTCAGCCGCTTTAGCGCCAACGCCTCAAAATCTCGTCAGGCGACTTCCCGCGCCCGTCAGATCGATAAAATTAAACTGGAAGAAGTTAAAGCTTCCAGCCGTCAGAACCCGTTCATTCGCTTCGAACAGGATAAGAAACTGTTCCGTAACGCGCTGGAAGTGGAAGCGCTTACTAAAGGTTTTGATGAAGGCCCGCTGTTTAAAAACTTCAATCTGCTGCTCGAAGTGGGTGAGAAGATTGCCATTCTGGGCGCCAACGGCGTGGGTAAATCCACTATGCTGAAAACGCTGGTCGGTGATTTGCAGCCGGATAACGGTACCGTGAAGTGGTCCGAAAACGCGCAAGTTGGTTACTACGCGCAGGATCATGAATATGAGTTCGAAAACGATCTGACCGTATTCGAGTGGATGAGCCAGTGGAAACAAGAAGGCGATGATGAACAGGTTGTGCGCAGCTTCCTCGGTCGTCTGCTGTTCAGCCAGGACGATATCAAGAAGCCTGCAAAAGTGCTCTCTGGTGGTGAAAAAGGGCGCATGCTGTTCGGTAAGCTGATGATGCAGAAACCGAATATTCTGGTAATGGATGAACCAACTAACCACCTGGATATGGAATCGATTGAGTCGCTGAACATGGCGCTGGAAATGTATCAGGGCACGTTGATTTTCGTTTCTCACGACCGTGAGTTCGTCAGTTCTCTGGCAACCCGTGTGATTGAAATTACGCCGGAGCGCGTGATCGACTTCACCGGTAACTACGAAGATTACCTGCGTAGTAAAGGTATCGACGGCTAATTTCCCGTCGTCTTTCACGCTGCAGATGTGTTGGCTTCACCTGTTCACCCCGGTCACTTACTAATGTAAGCTCCCGGGGATTCACAGGTTTGCCGCCTTCCTGCAGCGCGAAATACTTAGGGAAAGGCGTCGAGCCTTTATTCCCTCTCCCTGTGGGAGAGGGGTAGGGTGAGGGCATCAGGCAGCACTACACCAGCCACTCGCCCCCTTCAACCCCATTCACCAGCAGCTTACGTTTTTCCCCCGCCGGTAACGACACCTTCAGCGCCTTCCACGCCGGATGATAATCCCCACGCGCGTTGACCTTCAGATTGATCGCTGCGCCATCACACACCATCTCCCATTCCACCCACAGCGCATTGCCATTCTGGTAGCCCCAGCTTTCGCCGTCATCTTCAAACAGCAGGCCGGAGGTTGTGCCGACGCCTTTCACCGGGAACAGCTTCAGCTCACGGGTGTTGTCTTTTTCAGCGGACACGTGGGTAATGCGTTCGCTTAGCGGAAGAGCAGCACCTGCGCGTACCAGCAGCGGCAGTTTTTCCAGCGGCGCGTCGAGAACGATCGATTGCCCGCCAGCGAACCACTCGTTGGTGTAAAAATCGTACCAACCGGTTTCGTTATCCGGCAGCCAGACGCGACGCTCGCGCTGCCCGGCTTCGACGACGCTTGCCACCAGCAGGTCGCGGCCCAGCAGGAAGTCATCGCACTCTTCAAAGGTCTGCGCATCGTGCTCGTGATCGAGGAAGGTCGGGCGCAGCATCGGCTCGTCGTCGGCATGCGCCTGCCAGAGCAGGGTGTAAAGATACGGCAGCAGGCGATAGCGCAGTTCAATGGCACCACGAATGGCAGGCGTCACGCCCGGATACATCCACGGCTCGTTCACCGTGTGGTCATCATTCCATGAGTGAATGGTAAAGCGCGGATGCATCACGCCGTTTTGTACCCAGCGGACAAACAGCTCGGCGTCCGGTTTGTCGCCGGAGAAACCGCCGACGTCGTGACCGACGTTGAACAGCCCGGACAAGCTCATCCCCAGCCCCATGCGGGTATTGAAGCGCAGGGTGTCCCAACTGGTGCGGTTATCACCGCTCCAGGTCTGCACGTAGCGCTGCATCCCGGCGCAGCCGGAACGGGAGATGAGATACGGGCGCTTCTCCGGGGCGAAACGCTGCTGCGCTTCCAGCGAGGCGCGCATCATCAGCAGCGGCATTACCGGGCGAATGTGTTTGATAGCGATCTCCTGGCCGAAGCCATGGCAGCGCGCTTCGCCGTCCCACACTTCAAACTCGTTGTTGTCGTTCCAGGTGGCGTCGATCCCCATCTCCAACAACTGCGTGGTCACGCCTTCCTGCCACCACTGGATAGTCTGCGGGTTGGTAAAGTCAAGGTTAGAGCCTTCGTCATCCCAGAAGCTGGAACGTTCTGGCGCATCGGTTTCTGAATCGCGAATAAACAGGCCGCGTTCTGCCACTTCGTTATAACGCGGGTGATCCTGCAACAGACACGGTTTGATATTGGCCGCCAGTTTCAGCCCCGCGTCGTGGAACGCCTGGCTCATCACCTTCGGCTGCGGCACTTTGTCGTAGTTCCAGTTAAAGACGTAGCGCTTGCCGTTGATCGAGGTGTAGCCGGACGAGAGCTGGAACGAGTCGCACGGAATAGCGTGGTCTGCGCACAGGCGGATGAAGTTCATGAGCTGGTTCTGCGCGTCCGGTGCGTCGGTGTAATGCATGGTCGAGCCGCTGTAGCCCAGGCTCCATTTGGGTCCGAAAAGCGTTTTGCCGGTCAGACGGACAAAGGCTTTGGTGACGTCCAGCACGCGCTTGCCGGTAAAGATGTAGTAATCAATATCACCGGCTTCCGCCTGCCAGCGGCGATAGGCGGTGTGGTAGTTATCGATTTCGTTACCCAAATCCAGCCAGCAACTGCTCAGGTTGTCGTAGAACAGGCCGTAGCTCACATCATGGCGGCGGGCGATAGTGAACGGGATGTGCTTGTACAGCGGGTCAGTGCTGACTGCGTTATAGCCCATCGCATCGAGGTTGCGCATTTCATAGCGTTTACCGTTGCGCTGCAGATTGCCCGCTTTCTCGCCCAGGCCGTAGAAACGCTCATCCTTAGAGCGGCTCAGATAGTGCGCCACGCCGTCGCCGTGGGCATTCAGCAGGTAGGCGCTGGTTGGTCGGTCATTGACCAGCGGCTGCCACTCGCCCGCCTCATTGCGGTAGTGCCACTCCAGCCACAGCGGCTGGTGGACGGTCACGCGTAGCTGTTCGGTTGCCACGGTTAGCGCACCACCCTGCTGCGTCAGGTTCCAGGCCGGGCAGGAGAAACCGCTTATGTCGTCACGATGGCGGCCTTCCCACGGCACGTCTTTTTCCGGTGCGATGCTCCAGGTGCGGTCCAGCGCCAGCTCGCCTTTGCGCTTAACCAGCACGCGAAAAAGATTCTCTTCCAGCACATACAGACACAGACGGTGCTGGTTATCGACCAGCAGTTCAAGATGGTTTGCTGACTGCTTATCTACGATCCAGTTTTTCAGGGTTTTCATATGCAATACATCCACTATCAGGCGCGTTTAGCGCGACGTTCAGCAATAAATGCTACCAGGAAGACAGCGCCAATCAGGTCAAAGAAGCCCATGGCAATAAACAGCGGGTTAAAGCCGATTTTGTCGGCGGTTACGCCGATTAACAGCGAGAACAGGAAGCTGGCGATCCACGCAGCAGAGCCGCGCATGCCGTTGACAGTCGCCATCTGGCCTTTGTCGAACGACTCCACGACCAGGGCGCTCAGCATGCAGGAGATGATCTGGTGCCCGAAGCCGCCGATGGAGATCAGCACGATGGTGATATACGGGTCGCGGGTGATGGCTACGATGCCCAGAGAGATCATCAGGAACGCGCCCGTCACGGAGCTTGCTACCACAGAGTTAACGCGGGAGCAGCCGAACAGACGGGTATACAGACGCGTCAGGTAACCGCTCACCACGCTACCGAGGTCGGCGGCGAGGAACGGCAGCCAGGCAAACATCGCAATCTGCTTCAAATCCATACCGTGCTCTTTGGCAAGGTACAGCGGCACCCAGAAGCTCAGCACTGCCCATGCGGGCTCCGCCATAAAGGCCGGGATGGCGATGCCGTAGAAGCGTTTGTTTTTTGAGACGGTCTTTAGCGCAGTCAGGAAGGGCAGTTTGACCGCTGGCGGTTCGTTATCCTGCTTAATAAACGCCAGCTCGTCCTTACTCAGATTCGGGTGCTGTTCCGGATTGTGGTAGAACGCCCACCACAGGATCACCCATAGCAGCGCCAGCACGCCGGTAAACATAAACGCGCCCTGCCAGCCGAACGAGGCGTCAGCAAAGTAGATGATAGGCGGCGCCAGCATCGCGCCGATGGAGAAACCCACACCCGCCCAACCGGCAGCAACAGGGCGTTCTGATTTCGGGAACCATTCGCCAATGGTTTTGGCGTTCGCCGGGGTCGCAGCCGCTTCGGTCGCTCCCATAAAGAAGCGAAGAATGGCCAGGTGTAGCCAACTTCCGGCGCCCGCGTGGAAAATACACATCAGCGCCCAGATCGCGGCGCAGATCATAAAGCCAATCTTCAGGCCGATAACGTCGATCAGCCAGCCGCACAGGGGCTGGAAAATGGTGTAGGCAATCTGAAACGCGCCGACGATCCAGGAGTATTGTTCGGTGGTGATCCCGAGGCTCTCTTTCAACTCCGGAGCGAGAATACCTAACGAGTTTCGGGTGATGTAGTTAACGGTGACGCCAAGTAAGAACAGCACCAGGATGTACCAGCGCAAGTTCTTAATGACGCGACGGGTTTTGCTTATCGCAACGGTGTTATTGATGTCCTGACTCATTTTACTCTCCACAAGACGGACGGTAAGGGGACGGAGGTTCAGGTGTCACACAAATTTTTATAGCTTTGATTTCTGTACGTTTTAAATACGAAAGTTGATATACAACTAGTATGGAAGTGGTGTGACAAGTTCACCTTAAGGGAGAACATGAGCGGGAAATAGTCGTTTTTGTGCAAAATTTCTCATAAATAACGTAAGTCATTTGGCATGATGGCTCCCATGCCAGTTATTTACTGATAAATACGCCATGAAAATTTTTTCATTTTGCAAATGGAGCCAGATCACAAAATGGACAAAAGGCTAAAAATTACCGAAATCGCAGCCCGTACTCAGCTCTCTATCAGCACGGTTTCCCGCGTGCTGGCGGGGAAGGCCAACACCAGTGAGAAAGCACGGGCAAAGGTGTTGGCATGCGCGCGGGAGTTGGGGGTGATTGACGGCATGGCGGCCGGGCGTTTGCTGCTTAACACTCTGGTGGTTTTTGCGCCGCAGCGGGCGTTTGACGAGCGGTCCGACATCTTTTACTACCGCGTGATCCAGAGCGTGAGTAAAGGCCTGGCATCCCACGAGGTTCGCCTGCGCTACTGCGCGCTGGAAGAGAATGATAGCGATGCGCAGTTGTTTCTGACGCGAATGAACGAGCCGGACACCCAGGCCGCCATTCTTCTCGGTATCGACGATCCTCATATCCACGATCTGGCGGTGGATGTCGCTAAACCCTGCATATTAATTAACTGCCGGGACCGGCACATGCGCCTGCCCGCCGTCACGCCCGATCACCGCGCCATTGGCGAACGGGCGGCGGAATATCTGTTCGAAATGGGGCACCGGGAGGTGCTGAATGTAATGTGTCTGCGCCGCTACACTATGGAGCTGCGCCTGTCGGGGATCCGCGACGCGTGGCAGTCACACAACCTGAAATTTAATGACCTGCGCGATCTGCTGGTGGTGCCGAGCTTTAGCGCTCGTGAAACGGAGGAGCTGGTAAATGCCTGGCTTATTGAGCGGCAGGGTAAGGATCTGCCGACTGCATTTTTAGTTGGCGGCGATTTTATGGCGGCGGGTACCATCAGTGCCCTGCAAAAACACGGCCTGCGCGTACCTCAGGACGTCTCTGTCATGAGCATCGACGGCTTTAATCTGGCGGCGATTCAGGATGTACCCTTAACCGCAGTGCATGTTCCCCGCGATGAACTTGGAACGGAAGCGGTATATATGCTCCAGCAGCGGCTGATGCGCCCGGATGCGCCGGTGGGGACGTTGTTGCTTAACGGCACGCTGGCCGTACGGGAATCAGTACGGCGGATACGTCAGGGGAAACGACGCACCGCCGTTGATCGGGAAGGACTGTACGACAGCTAAGCTATACCCAGCGCGCGTTTACCGTGGATATTCAAATCCTCCAGCGTGAAGCGTCCTTCCCAGTCAGTTTCATAATCCTCGCGCGGGAAATCCCCCGGCGACGCGCCTTTTTCCAGCGCGGCCTTCACTTTGTGGGCGTAGGCCAGATTCTTTTCGCACATCGGCGCGGCAGGGATATACATCACATTGCCCCAGCCCTGCTGATTTTCCACCGGCGCGACGGAGTGGATCACATCGCAATGCCACCAGACGGAGTCTCCGGCGTCCAGTTGCGGAATACTGGTTAACGCCTCTATCAGCAGCGGATGCCATTGCGTGGAAATCGGCAGAACTCTGCCGGGCGCGACGCCGCAAAGCTCATCTTCCGGCACATCGTCAAGCAATGGACGTAATAGCACATAGGCCATCGCTTCAGGAATCGGGACTACGTGCAATAATCCCTGACCAGTCAACATATCGGAGAGTGCCGTCCAGCCCTGGAAGGTACGAAATACTGAACATTTAGTGGTGTTATCTACCGTGTACTCTTCAACTTCTGTGCGATGCGCCGCCTGCCATGGATCGTAATCTTCCAGCTTGCCATTGAAAACATTAGCAAAGACCTGCTGATATGCCGGCAGAAGCCAGCGCTCCAGCGCGCCGGAATCCGTATGCGCGCCCAGCCCTTTGGACGTTGTTCCCGGCGGACGACGACGTATGCGGTCAGGATAGATGACGCTGACGTCCGGGTTAAACCATTGTTTCCCTTCGCTTGTAAACGTCCACAGGCGATTAAGGAATGACTGCGCATTGGCCATTTCTTCGCTCTGGCGCGCCTGCATTTGCGCCTGGGACCAGTAGATGGGATAGATCTCCGGGCGGGATGCGCTGAGGGTGCCAAAGAAGTTATCACCGGGGCCTTTGTAGACCTCATCGAAATGGTTTCGATCCAGGTAATCGAGCATCGACTGATCCCATGCCAGCGCCTGTTCGCGGGGGAAATGTCCCTTGATGACCACGCATCCGCGACGCTTAATCTCTTCACGCTGCTCTGCGTTTACGCGTCCCGCCTTGATATCCGCATAGGACAACGTTGGCCAAACTGGGGAACCTTGCGCTTTGAGGGCGTTGATTTCCGCCACGCGAGTGGCAATGGCATCGCTCAGCTGATTGAAAATCAACTGAACATCCCCAAGCTGTGCCCGCAATTGCTGTTTCATCTGACGGATTGCCGCTTTGTGATCGACGGGCAATGTGTCGCTGGTAAACGTAAAAGCCATAACCACCTCGCATTAACTTTCATTCGAAACTAATTTATCTTACACATGCAATATAAGTTAAAAATAGGTTAATGCAAGTTTAAAAACTTGATGGTGTGCACGGAATGCATTAAGCGTGAGAACCGGAGCACGCCCCGGTTAGCAGGATTAGACGTTAGTTAAAAGGAGAGGTGTTATCCAGCACCGCCTGAATCACATTCAGCGTGCCCTGATGGTTATTGTCATCGGTCTGATAGCGGGCAATCGCTTTGATGCTCTCCGCCGCATTGGCCATGGCGAAAGAGTAATGCGCCATTTTCAACATTTCTGCATCGTTGCCGCTATCGCCAATGGCGACGACGTTTTGTGGAGACAGGTTCCAGCGTTTCAGCAGGCGGCTGATACCGTTGGCTTTATGTAAGCCCGGAATAATCAAATCGATAAACCCAAAGCCGCTGGTGACGGGCTTCATTATGCCATCCAGAGCGGTATGCAGGTGATCGATAACCAACGGGATTTGTTGGTCGGGTAAGTTCAGCGAAAACTTAAACAGCACATCATCAATGTCCTGATAATCCTTCACCGGTTTCAGGCGATGGTAGTGTTTCGACATCAATGCCACGAAAGACTCAGGAGCATTCTCACTGACGTAGGCGCTTTGCAGACCACAGGCAACAAAATTGAGCTGCTTGTCTTTGAGGAGTTCGCCAATAACAATGCGTGATTCGTGACGGGTAAGCTCGCCGTGAAACAGCTGTTTGCCATGCTCATAAACCAGCGCGCCATTCTCAGCGACAAACGATATTTCGTCTTTAAGCTCCGGGAAAAAGGAGATCAGCTGGAAATACTGGTTGCCGCTGGCTACGACAAATTCAATATCTCGTTTTTTCAGTTCCTGATACTGCGCCATAAAACGTGCACGATCGTATTTCTTGGCGTCGTCGAGAAAAGTTCCGTCCATATCGGTGACGATAACTTTGATGGTCATACTTGCTCCTGGCTCATAACTGCGACCAGAAACATTCTAATAACAATGTGACCTGAAGCACAAATTTAATTTCGAATGAAAGTAAAAGGCCGGGTGGCAGCTTCGCCTTACCCGGCTAAGGGGAGAGCAGTTGTAGGCCGGATAAGTGTCAGCGCATCCGGCAATGGGGAGGGTAGCGTGCCGGATGGCGGCGTGAACGCCTTATCCGGCCTACAATATTGCTTACAGCATGTGCTCAGTACGCGCGATGATATCGTCCTGCGCATCCGGAGACAGGGCGGTGAAGAAGGCGGAATAGCCTGCGACACGCACCACCAGGTCACGGTATTGATCCGGGTGTTTTTTTGCTTCCAGCAGCGTTTCACGGGACACAATGTTGTACTGAATATGCCAGCCTTTGTGCTCTTCAAAGAAGGTGCGCAGCAGGATCATCAGCTTTTGTTTATCTGATTCATTCTCCAGCGTGGCCGGATTCAGCTTCTGATTTAACAACACACCGCCGAGAATGGAGCCGGTAGGCAGTTTACCCACTGAGCCAATTACCGCCGTCGGGCCGAGATGGTCCGTCCCGGAAGCCGGACTTGCGCCTTCAGCCAGCGGGGTGTGTGCTTTACGGCCATCCGGCGTTGCCATGGTTGCCGCGCCAAACGGCACGTTGGCGGAGATAGAAGAGGTCCCGGCGTAGTAATTGCCGCCAACCGGACCGCGACCATAACGTGGATTATGGTACTGTTTCAGTTCATCAATATAGGTCTGATAAGCGCGGGCCAGCAGCGTATCAACGGAATCGTCATCGTTGCCGTACTTCGGCGCGCCGTTGATCAGTCGTTGGCGTAATTGCTCGTGAGTCAGACCGTCAAAATCATCAGCCAGTGCCGCAGCTAATTGCTGCTGGCCGATAGCGCCTTGATCGAAGACCAGTTTCTTCACAGCCGCCAGGCTGTTGCCGAGGTTGGCAATACCCACCTGCAAACCTGATACCCAGTCATACTTCGCGCCGCCTTGCTTAATGCTTTTCGCGCGTTCGATACAGTCGTCTACCAGCGCCGAACAGAGAATATCGTGTACGTTTTCTTCCAGCATGGTGTCGACGACATACTCGATTTCGATGGATTTACGCGTGTAGTAGCGAATCTGTGTATCCCAGGCGTCCATCACTTCATCGAAATTGTTGAAATTGCCGGCCGAGAGCGCTTTTTCCTGCGGCAGGAAGACTTTGCCGCTGGTGGCATCGCGTCCGCCTTCCAGCGCCGCCAGCATCACACGGGCAAAGTTAATAAAGCTCATACCGGTACAACGATAGCCCCATTTGCCGCCAACGGCGGTTTCGATGCAACCAATGGCCGCATAGTCGTAGGCATCCTGCGGTTCAATGCCAAGCTTAATAAATTCAGGTATGACGATTTCATCGTTGTTAAAGGCTGGCATCCCGAAGCCGCAGCGAATGACCTGCACACAGGCATCAAGGAAATCGTTACTCATCCCCGCATGATAGCGCACGCTCAGGTTAGGCTGAGTAGAGCGCAGGCGGCCGCAGGATTCGAGAATGGCGTAGGAGAGCGGGTTGACGGCATCCACCGCCTGACCGTTAACCAGATTCTGTCCGCCAATGGTCACATTCTGATACAGCGGGCTACCTGCCGATGCTTTGGAGTGGGAGCCGGAGCGGATTTTGTTCACTTCCAGCAGCTTCAGCCAGCAGCTGTGCAGCAGCTCAATGGCGTGTTCGCGATCCAGCGATTGATTCAGCTCCACATCACGACGGTAGAAAGGATAGAGATACTGGTCCATGCGACCAAACGACACTGAATGGCCGTTCGACTCAATTTGCAGGATCAACTGGATGAAGTAGCACAACTGCAGCGCCTGCCAGAACGTTTTAGGCGGCTCATGGGCAATCACATCACAGTTTTCCGCCATGGTCAGGAGTTCCTCGCGACGGCTGGCGCGGGTTTCCGTGGACGCCATTTTTCGTGCCAGAGCGGCAAAGCGCTCAATATGCAGACTGACGGCCTCCAGCACGATATCAATCGCTTTCAGGAACTGATCGCCATGGAGGTCTTCCAGACAAGTCAGATTGATGCGGGAGCGACGTTCATCGACTTTGTGGCGCAGGCCGTCGAGACCTTTTTCCAGCAGCAGCGGGAAGTTCACTGCCAGGTGTGCGTCGCCGGAGGTCATATTGCCTTCGGCTTTGATAATGCCGGTTTCCAGCAGACCTTTCTGCTCATCGGTAAACATCCCGTAGCAGCGATCCTGTACAGTCTGGCCGCGCCACCACGGGCACACCTCGTGCAATACGCGTTTGTTCTCTTCACTTACCGAAAAGCCAGCGCCCGGCCTGTCGGCGAGGTCATCGATCTCTTTTTCAATCCAGGAGACGGTGTATTCCGGGAAGATTGGTGCAGCGCGCACTTCGCTCGCCTGGTTACCGATAATCAGTTCGTCATGCTTGATCCAGATAGTACGTTCCGCCAGATGATGGGCCAGCGCCAGCGCACGGCGTACCGGGATCGGCTTATCCAGATGTTGTTGATACATCTCGGTATAGTGCTGGGCGCGCTCGGTGCAAACCGGCGGTTTCACGATGTGGATCAGGGCTGTTTTATGCGCTTTGATACGGTCGCTGAGTGTGTCCAGTTTCAGAGTGGTCATGGCGATTATCCTCGTAGGGTCGCGGTTAAACCTTTAAGGCGGGCATACTGCTGAGCAAATTCGAGCAGGGCAGGCGCCTCAAGCGGTTTATCCGGTGCGTTGTAGGGTTGACTGAGTAAGTGGTATTTATTGATGCCCAGGGTGTGATAGGGCAAAAAATGGATCTCACCGACGTGAAGCTCGTCGGCAGCAAAATCGGTAATAGCCTGGATGGCGGCTTCGTCAGCGTTGAAACCCTGAATCAGCGGTACGCGGATAATCATTTTTTTACCCGCAGCGGCCAATTTTTTCAGATTGTCTAATACACGAGAGGCACTGCCATCGGTCCACTGCTTAAACGGCGCGTCGGCGACATGTTTTAAATCAGCCAGGAACAGATCAACGTAAGGTAATGACGGCTCGATATACTTCCACGGTACATGCAGACAGGTTTCGACCGCCGTATGAATACCCGCATCGTGGCTGGCCTTGAATAATTCTGCCGCCAGTTCTGGCTGCATAAACGGTTCGCCACCGGAGAGGGTGAGACCCCCACCGCTACGATCGTAAAACGGTTTATCGCGCAATACGGTCGCCATGATGTCGTCCACGCTTTTTACCTCTCCGCAGACGGTCAACGCCTGGGTTGGACAGCAGTCCGTCAGGGCGGCGAAAGCGTCATCGGTCAGTTTTTCGCGATGAATAAGCAGACCGCTCAGCGCTCGCTCAATCACCGCAGGTGCCGCCTGAGCACAGAGATCGCAACCGTCGAGACACAACCGTGCGTCGTAGAGCAGATCCTGTGTGCGGGCGCGGCTTTCCGGATTCTGACACCAACGACAGCCCAGGGAGCATCCCTTAAGGAACACCACGGTACGGATACCGGGACCATCATGCGTGGAATAGCGCTGGATATTGAAAATCATAAGTGGCCTCTTTTCTTTCGTATAAAGATTAAATTACTTTCGAATGAAAGTTATATTGACGTGCGTCAACTAACCGTGAGGTTTCGCCGTGCTACCTTTTATTCATGCTAATTATTCGTTTGAGGAAAGGTTATGGAACTCTATTTAGATACGTCTGATGTTGCCGCTGTCAAAGCTCTGGCGCGTGTTTTGCCGTTGGCTGGGGTTACCACTAACCCGAGCATTGTGGCGGCTGGTAAAGAGAGGCTGGAAGTGTTGCTGCCGCAACTGCAGGAAGCGATGGGGGGACAAGGCCGTCTGTTTGCACAGGTGATGGCGACGACCGCCGAAGGCATGGTCAATGATGCGCGTAAACTGCGGGCAATTATCGCGGATATCGTGGTCAAAGTACCGGTGACGGCTGAAGGTCTGGCGGCAATTAAGCTACTGAAAGAAGAAGGGATCCCGACGCTGGGTACCGCAGTATACGGTGCTGCTCAAGGGCTGTTAGCGGCGCTGGCAGGAGCGGAATATGTTGCGCCATACGTAAACCGCGTGGATGCGCAGGGGGGAGATGGTATTCAGACGGTGACCGATCTGCAAACCTTACTGAACATGCATGCGCCGCACGCCAAAGTACTGGCAGCCAGCTTCAAAACGCCGCGTCAGGCGCTGGATTGCCTGCTGGCAGGCTGCGAGTCTATCACGCTGCCGCTGGACGTGGCGCAGCAGTTTATGACCTCTCCGGCTGTGGATGCGGCGATTGTGAAGTTTGAGCAGGACTGGCAGAGGGCGTTTGGACGGACGTCGATCTAGTTTTAGGTCGGATTACTCCGGCATATTTGCGTAGGTGATTCCGTTAAAATGAATCTGTTGCAGTTAAGAGCAATAAACTGCGAATCCCCCTCGTAAAACCGGTAAAGCCTGCATGCTACCCGTCATCGCGACGGGTACATTCACGTCATCATGTTTATCAGGTGACGGACCGCCATGAAAAAAACACCTACAACCACACCGCACGATGCGCTGTTTAAAACATTTTTAAAATACCCTGCCACAGCCCGTGATTTTATTGAAATTCATCTTCCTCCCACGCTACGGGCGCTTTGTGATCTGGCGACATTAGAACTGCAACCCACCAGTTTTATTGAAGAAAACTTACGCGCATATTATTCAGATGTGCTTTGGTCGATGAAAACCAGTGAAGGGGAGGGTTATATCTATGTTGTGATTGAACATCAAAGTCGTCCTGATGTGCATATGTCGTTTCGCCTGATGCGTTATGCGATAGCGGCAATGCAAAGCCACCTTGACGCCGGGCATACCCGCTTACCGTTAGTCGTGCCGATGTTGTTTTATCATGGCGTCGATACGCCTTATCCCTTCTCTTTATGCTGGCTGGATGAGTTTGATAATCCGCTCCTGGCGCGCCAGCTTTATCTGTCGGCATTTCCATTGGTGGATATTACCGTGATCCCGGATGAAGAAATTATGCAGCACCGGCGTATCGCACTGCTGGAACTGATTCAAAAGCATATTCGCCAGCGCGATTTATTAGGACTGGTGGACAATCTGGCTACGCTGCTGGTTACAGGAAGTGCTAATGACAGCCAGCTAAAAGCGCTGTTTAATTATCTGCTAATCCAGCATGGTCACAAACCGCGCTTTGGGCGATTTATGCGTAAGCTGGCGCAGCAGGTACCCGAACACAAGGAGAGTACAATGAATATTGTTGAAAAAATACGTAGGGCAGGGGAGCGAAAGGGGCTACGGAAAGGCATGGAGCGCGGTCATGAAAAAGGTTTAGCTGAAGGTCGTCGCGAGGAAGCGCAGCGCATTGCCCACTCAATGCTGGCCGATGGTCTCCCACGGGAGCTTATCGTGAGAATCACTGGGCTATCTGAGGAAGATATTAACTCTTTGACGCATTGAATGTATGTTAATACAGCCCCGGAAAATAAATGCCGCCGGGGCTTACCGTTACTGCCCGCACACCTCACATCCCGGGTTACGCATCAGCTTCATTTCGCGAAACTGGCAGGTCATGGCGTCGTACATGACGATTTTTCCAGATGCGGGTTTACCGTAGTTTGCCAATAATTTAATGGCTTCCATGGCCTGTAATGAGCCGATCACGCCGATTAGCGGAGCCATTACGCCAGCTTCCACGCAGGTGAGGGCATTTTCACCGAACAGGCGGCTCAGGCAATGGTAGCAAGGTTCGCCTTCCTGATAGGTAAAGACGGTAATTTGTCCTTCCATGCGAATTGCCGCCCCGGAAACCAGCGGAACCTTTGCGCTAAAGCATCCGGCATTAAGCTGATTGCGGATGCTGACGTTATCCGTACAGTCCAGCACCAAATCGTGTTTGGCGATCAGCGCGTGAATTTCGCTATCATCCAGCAGTGCGTTCACTGGCGTAATGGCGATATAAGGGTTAATCCGCGCCAGCGCGTCGCGGGCGGATAGCACTTTCGGTTGCCCTACGGTTGCATCGCTGTGCAGCGTCTGGCGCTGGAGGTTCGACACGGAAACGGTGTCAAAGTCGAGCAGCGTTAAATGCCCGACACCAGCGCCTGCCAGGTATTGGGTCGCGGCGCAGCCAAGTCCCCCCAGACCAACGACCAGTACCCGCGCCTCCTTCAGCGCTTCCTGACCTTCAAAATCGAAGCCGCGCAGAATGATTTGCCGGTTATAGCGCATCATCTCCTGGTCGCTGAGTTCCGCCATTACAGACCTCCAAACAGCGCGTTAAACGGCTCGACTTCAACCCACTCTCCGGCTTCAACGTTACCACGATCGCGTTCCAGCACGATAAAACAGTTGCCGAGGCTAAAGGAGCTAAAAATATGCGAACCCTGGTGTCCGGTGGTGGTGACTTCCAGTTCGCCTTCTGCGGTACGCTGCAATACGCCGCGTTGAAAATCCAGACGGCCTGGCGTTTTCTTCAGACGTGACGCGGTGCGTACGCGTTGGCGAGGAGGCAACCCACAGCCCGTGTTGCCGCTAAGCTTCGCCAGCATTGGTTGCACCAGTTGATAAAAGGTGAGGGCTGCTGACACCGGGTTACCCGGCAGGCCGCAAAACCAACTGTTGCTTAGTTTGCCAAAGGCGAACGGTTTGCCCGGTTTGATGGCCAGCTTCCAGAAGGCAATTTCTCCCAGTTCCTCCAGAATGGTTTTGGTGTAATCCGCTTCACCGACTGAAACGCCACCGGAGCTGATAACGACATCGGCCTGGCTGTCGGCTTCAATAAACGCCGCGCGTAGCGCGTTGGGATCGTCGCGAATAATCCCAAGGTTGATCACCTCGCAGCCCAACTGTTGCAGCATCAGGTGAACGGCCAGACGGTTGGTGTCATAAATCTGTCCGTCGCTCAGCGGTTGACCCGGCAGTTGCAGTTCATCACCGGTGGAGAACAACGCCACGCGGACTTTACGCACAACAGGCACATCAGCAATACCGAGCGAAGCCAGAACCGGGAGCTCGGCGGTTGTCAGGCGAGTCCCGGCGGGGAAGACGACTGCACCGTTTGCAATATCTTCACCGCGCAGACGAATATTTTGTCCGCCGCGGACTTCGGCGGTAAAACGTACACCGTCATCGGTTTGTTCCGTTTGTTCCTGCATGACTACCGCTTCACAACCGGCAGGCACCGGGGCGCCGGTCATGATGCGGATACAGGTCCCCGCGGGCCATTCGCCGTGAAAAGGCTGTCCGGCAAAGGCTTTGCCTGCTACCACAAGCGGCAGACCCGAGCGTAAATCGTCTAATCGTACCGCATAGCCATCCATTGCCGAATTATCGAATCCTGGTACATCAATGGGGGAAACGACGTCGGCGGCCAGAATGCGGCCAAAGCATTGAACCAGCGGCAGCGTTTCGACGGCGGTGAGCGGGGTAATACGCGACAGCATCTGAGAGAGAGCCGTTTCAAGCGGCATCAGTCCGGCGGTAAATTCCATGAGAAGACTCCTGCGGGCAAAATCGAATCCGGCCATTATGTCAGAAAATGGCCGCGGACAGTATGCTACCTCAGGCTTAGAATCAGATCTGGTCAAGGTTTCATGCCAGAGGATAGCGCCACAGGAAAAATGCAGTATAGACTCAATATTTCCGCTCTTTTTCCCCAGGGGGCTAAATGGCTACTCCTATTCCGGACGCAATTCGACGACAGGTGAATGCCGCCAGTGCGCTCATCCGCCAGCTTTTCGAAGAGAATCTCGTGGCTATTCATCTGTATGGTTCTGCTGTCGACAGCGGCTTAAAACCTCTCAGCGACATTGATTTGTTGGTCACCATACGGGAACCAATGGATGCCCGGTTAAGAGAAACCGTAATGCGGGAATTGCTGACCATTTCAGCGCCGCCCGGGACTTCAGAGCGTTATCGCGCGCTGGAAGTCACCGTTGTTGTGTACTCGCTGATCGTACCGTGGCAATTCCCACCCGTAAGAGAAATGCAGTTTGGCGAGTGGTTGCGTGAGGAGATCGACGCCGGCGTGTTTGAACCGGCGCTGGCGGATGCTGATCTTGCCATTTTGCTGACCCAGGCCCGGCGCGCCAGCGTACCGTTGTTCGGTGAACCCGCTGATATATTATTCAACGCCATTCCTGCCAATGATGTCTTGAAAACGTTTCGACATACTCTTGAACAGTGGCAAGAACCCGCAGATTTAGAGGGTGATGAGCGCAATATCATTCTGGCTCTGGCGCGCATCTGGTACAGCGTCGTGACCGGCGATATTGTCGCTAAGGATGAGGCCGCGTCGTGGCTCATGCCTAAATTGCCCGTTGAGCATGCTGACACGCTGCAAGCTGCATGTGCGGAATATCTGGGGGTGGCCAAAACGAACTGGGCTGAATCCATGCCGTCAGTACAACGGTTTGTATGGTATGCAAAAAAACAGATTACCGATCTGCTTGAATAGGTTATTCAACGTCGTCGGGGATTCATTCCTGTTAACTCCATCTGAATGACCTGACAGCATCGATTATGAGAGGCAGGCCTTTACCTTTACATGACGTCTGCATCTTTCTATATTCAAAAATCGAATCAATAAGTCACCGAAATTCTGATATTTATAACCCCGGAACCGGTCACCTTAATGGACGAAAAAATGGGTAAAGCAGTTATTGCAATTCACGGCGGCGCCGGGGCTATTACCCGTGCGCAGCTGAGCCAGGAGCAGGAGTTGCGTTATATACAGGCGCTGTCAGATGTTGTCGAAACCGGTCAGCGGATGCTCGAAGAGGGGCGTAGCGCACTGGATGTGGTGACCGAGGCCGTGCGTCTGCTGGAAGAGTGCCCGCTGTTTAATGCCGGAATTGGCGCAGTATATACCCGTGATGAAACCCATGAGCTGGACGCCTGCGTGATGGACGGTAATACCCTGAAAGCGGGAGCCGTCGCGGGAGTCAGTCATCTGCGAAATCCAGTTCTCGCGGCACGCCTGGTGATGGAACACAGCCCACACGTCATGATGATAGGTGAGGGGGCAGAGAATTTTGCCATTGCGCAGGGTATGGAGCGCGTTTCGGCGGATATTTTCTCGACGCCAGAACGCTACGCTCAACTGCTGGCGGCGCGAACGGCGGGTGAAATGGTGCTGGATCATAACGCTACCCCACTGGATGAGAACAACAAAATGGGTACCGTGGGGGCGGTTGCGCTGGATATGTCTGGTAATCTGGCGGCGGCGACATCGACCGGCGGGATGACCAACAAATTGCCGGGCCGGGTGGGTGACAGTCCACTGGTTGGCGCAGGCTGTTATGCCAATAACGCAAACGTGGCGGTTTCCTGCACCGGAACCGGAGAAGTCTTTATTCGTGCGCTGGCGGCTTATGACATTGCGGCATTGATGGATTATGGCGGCCTGAGTTTATCTGAGGCGTGCGAGCGTGTGGTGATGGAAAAATTACCGGCGTTGGGCGGCAGTGGCGGCTTAATTGCTATCGATCATGAGGGCAATGTCGCCTTACCGTTTAACAGTGAAGGCATGTACCGTGCCTGGGGATACGCGGGCGATACGCCAACCACCGGTATTTATCGGGAAAAAGGAGATACCGTTGCCACACAGTGATGAGCTTGACGTCAGTGACGTGCTGGCAGTGAGTAACCTGAACATTGCCTTTGAACAGGAACAGCAGCGCGTAAGTGCGGTGCGTAATCTGTCATTTCGTCTGAAGCGTGGCGAAACGCTGGCGATAGTTGGCGAGTCCGGTTCAGGAAAGTCGGTCACGGCTTTGTCGCTGATGCGTCTGATAGAACAGGCTGGCGGCGAGGTGAGCTGTGATGAAATGCTCCTCCGACGCCGCAACCGCCAGGTTATTGAGCTGGGTGAACAGAGCGCATCACAGATGCGCCACGTGCGCGGCGCGGATATCGCGATGATCTTTCAGGAGCCGATGACATCGCTAAATCCGGTGTTTACCGTGGGTGAGCAGATTGCCGAGTCTATCCGCTTACACCAGGGGGCCAGTCATGAAGAGGCGATGCTGGAAGCTAAACGGATGCTCGATCAGGTCCGTATTCCTGAGGCGAAGGCGATTTTATCGCGTTATCCGCACCAGCTTTCCGGCGGCATGCGCCAGCGCGTGATGATCGCTATGGCGTTGTCGTGCCGCCCTGCGGTGCTGATTGCCGATGAGCCGACCACCGCGCTGGATGTCACTATTCAGGCGCAGATCCTGCAACTCATAAAAGTGTTGCAGCAGGATATGTCGATGGGGGTGATCTTTATTACCCACGATATGGGCGTGGTGGCGGATATTGCCGACCGTGTGCTGGTAATGTATCAGGGTGAGGCGGTTGAAACCGGCAGCGTTGAGCAGATCTTTCATGCTCCCCAGCATCCCTATACTAAAGCGTTGCTGGCAGCCGTACCGCAGCTTGGCGCCATGAGCGGACAAGAGTATCCGCGCCGTTTCCCACTTATTTCTTTACACGATCCCAGTCATGTTGAACCGCAAACCGAGCAGGACACCGTGGTTGGAGGCGAGCCTATTCTACGGGTACGCAATCTGGTGACGCGTTTTCCTCTGCGCAGCGGCATTCTTAACCGGGTAACCCGTGAGGTGCATGCGGTGGAAAACGTCAGCTTTGACCTGTGGCCGGGAGAAACGCTCTCGCTGGTGGGCGAGTCGGGCTGCGGCAAGTCCACCACAGGGCGGGCGTTGCTGCGCCTGGTTGAGTCTCAGCGTGGAGAGATCATCTTCAACGGACAGCGGATTGATACCCTCGCCGCCAGCAAACTGCAGCCGCTGCGCCGGGACATTCAGTTCATCTTCCAGGACCCTTATGCATCGCTCGATCCTCGCCAGACGGTGGGATATTCCATTTTAGAGCCGTTACGGGTGCATGGATTACTGCAAGGTGATGCGGCGGCAAAACGGGTTGCCTGGCTGCTGGAGCGCGTAGGATTGCTCCCTGAGCATGCCTGGCGCTATCCGCACGAGTTTTCCGGCGGTCAGCGTCAGCGTATCTGCATTGCCCGGGCGCTGGCGCTCAATCCCAAGGTAATTATTGCCGATGAGTCGGTCTCGGCGCTGGATGTCTCGATTCGTGGGCAAATTATCAACTTGTTGCTCGACCTGCAGCGCGAAATGGGGATCGCATATCTGTTTATTTCCCACGATATGGCGGTAGTGGAGCGGATCAGTCACCGTGTGGCGGTGATGTATCTGGGGCAGATTGTCGAGATCGGCACCCGGCGGGCGGTATTTGAAAATCCACAGCATCCGTATACGCGCAAACTGATGGCGGCAGTACCGGTTGCCGATCCATCACATCATCGGCCCCAGCGCGTGCTGTTATCGGATGATATCCCCAGCAATATCCGCAAGCGCGGCGAAGAGATTTCCCCCGTGTCACTACAGTTAGTTGGCCCGGGGCATTATGTCGCGCGTCCACAACCAGAAAATGCGCTTTCGCGTTTATAACAGGCAGACAGGGTTTAAGGAGAATAACATGACAAAAATTGTTGCTCGAAAATGGCTGGTTGCTGTGGGAGTGGCCTCGGCGCTGGCCGCCGCACCGGGCTGGGCCGCCAAAGACGTGGTGGTGGCAGTGGGATCTAACTTCACCACGCTCGACCCCTATGACGCGAACGACACGTTGTCGCAGGCGGTAGCAAAGTCGTTTTATCAAGGACTGTTTGGCCTTGATAAAGAGATGAAGCTGAAAAATGTGCTGGCGGAGAGTTATACGGTTTCTGATGATGGCCTGACTTACACCCTTAAGCTGCGTCAGGGCGTGAAGTTTCAGGATGGCACTGACTTCAACGCCGATGCGGTCAAAGCTAACCTCGATCGGGCCAGTAATCCGGAAAACCATCTGAAACGCTACAACCTGTATAAGAATATTGATAAAACCGAGGTTGTCGACCCGTCGACGGTGAAGATTACGCTGAAGCAACCGTTCTCGGCATTCATCAATATTCTGGCGCACCCGGCAACGGCGATGATTTCGCCTGCCGCGCTGGAGAAATACGGTAAGGAGATCGGCTTTCATCCTGTCGGCACCGGACCGTATCAGCTTGAAACCTGGAATCAGACGGATTTTGTCAAGGTTAAGAAGTTCGCGGGCTACTGGCAGCAAGGGTTGCCAAAGCTTGACACGATTACCTGGCGTCCGGTGACCGACAACAACACGCGAGCGGCCATGCTGCAGACCGGGGAGGCGCAGTTTGCCTTCCCGATCCCTTACGAGCAGGCGGCGCTACTGGCGAAGAACAAAAACCTGGAACTGGTGGCCAGCCCGTCTATCATGCAGCGTTATATCAGTATGAACGTCACGCAAAAACCATTCGATAACCCGAAGGTGCGTGAGGCGCTGAATTATGCCATCAACCGTCAGGCGCTGGTGAAAGTCGCTTTTGCCGGGTACGCGACGCCTGCCACCGGTGTTCTCCCGCCATCGATTGCCTATGCGCAAAGCTATACGCCGTGGCCTTACGATCCGGCGAAAGCGCGCGAGTTGCTGAAAGAAGCGGGTTACCCTAATGGTTTTACCACCACGCTATGGTCTTCGCATAACCACAGTACCGCGCAGAAAGTACTGCAATTTACCCAGCAGCAGTTGGCACAGGTGGGCATTAAGGCGCAGGTAACGGCGATGGACGCTGGTCAGCGAGCGGCGGAAGTTGAAGGTAAAGCGCAGAAAGAGAGCGGAGTGCGGATGTTCTACACCGGCTGGTCTGCTTCTACAGGTGAAGCGGACTGGGCGCTGTCGCCGCTATTTGCATCACAAAACTGGCCGCCGACGCTGTTTAACACGGCGTTCTACAGTAATAAGCAGGTGGACAGTGATTTAGCCGCGGCTCTGCAAACCAACGATCCGGCGCAGAAAGCGAAGCTGTACAAAGATGCGCAGGATATCATCTGGAAAGAGTCGCCGTGGATCCCGCTGGTGGTTGAAAAACTGATTTCGGCGCACAGCACCAGGTTGACGGGATTCTGGATCATGCCGGATACCGGATTTAGCTTTGATGATGCGGATTTAAAATAAGCGATGCATTCGGCCCCGTAATGCAGGGGCCGGCGAAGGGAGCGTGATGCTTAACTATGTTTTCAAGCGCCTGCTGGGGTTGATCCCAACGCTGTTGATTGTGGCGGTGCTGGTGTTTTTATTTGTTCACCTGCTACCCGGCGATCCGGCCCGGCTGATTGCCGGACCGGAGGCTGACGCTGAGGTGATTGAACTGGTGCGTAAGCAACTGGGTCTGGACCAACCGCTGCATATTCAGTTCTGGCATTACATGACCAACGTGTTGCAGGGCGATTTTGGAACCTCGATGGTTTCTCGCCGCCCGGTTGCGGAAGAGATTGCCAGCCGTTTTATGCCATCGCTATGGCTGACAATTGCCAGTATGGCCTGGGCAGTGTTATTTGGCATGACGGCGGGGATTATCGCCGCCGTGTGGCGTAATCGCTGGCCGGACAGGTTAAGTATGACGCTGGCGGTCACCGGAATCTCTTTTCCGGCTTTTGCGCTCGGCATGCTGCTTATGCAGATATTTTCCGTTGAACTCGGCTGGTTGCCCACCGTGGGCGCTGACACCTGGCTGCACTATATCCTCCCGTCTATTACGCTGGGGGCGGCGGTGGCTGCGGTGCTGGCCCGCTTTACCCGTGCTTCGTTTGTCGATGTGCTCAGTGAAGATTATATGCGCACCGCGCGAGCTAAAGGGGTGAGTGAAACCTGGGTGGTGTTGAAACATGGTCTGCGTAACGCGATGATCCCGGTGGTTACCATGATGGGGCTACAGTTTGGTTTTTTACTCGGCGGCTCAATCGTGGTTGAGAAGGTGTTTAACTGGCCAGGGCTTGGACGACTGTTAGTGGACTCAGTCGAAATGCGCGACTACCCGGTGATACAGGCCGAGGTGCTGTTATTCTCTCTGGAGTTTATTCTTATTAATTTAGTGGTGGATGTACTCTACGCCGCCATTAATCCGGCTATCAGGTACAAGTAAGGATGCGATTTTTTAACTGGCGCCGACAGGCGATTTTAAATGCGATGCCCCTTGTTAAGCCAGAGCAGATTCGCACGCCGTGGCATGAGTTCTGGCGTCGTTTCCGCCGCCAGCGCATGGCGATGATCGCGGGATTGTTTGTCCTTATCCTGATTATGGTGGCGATTTTTGCCCGCTGGCTGACGCCATTTGATGCCGAAAACTACTTCGATTATGACCGTCTGAATGACGGGCCGTCGATGCTGCACTGGTTCGGCGTTGACTCCCTGGGACGGGATATCTTTAGCCGTGTGCTGGTTGGGGCGCAAATCTCGTTGGCGGCAGGGGTCTTTGCCGTATTTATTGGCGCGACGATTGGCACCGTGCTGGGGTTACTGGCGGGATACTACGAAGGCTGGTGGGATCGACTGATTATGCGCATCTGCGATGTACTGTTCGCCTTTCCGGGTATTTTGCTGGCGATCGCTGTGGTGGCAGTGCTGGGCAGCGGTATTGCCAACGTGATTATTGCCGTGGCTATTTTTTCTATTCCGGCCTTCGCGCGTCTGGTGCGTGGGAATACGCTAGTGCTGAAGCAGCAGACCTTTATTGAATCTGCGCGCAGTATTGGCGCCAGCGATGCAACCATCATCTTTAACCATATTCTGCCGGGAACGGTCTCATCGATTGTGGTCTTTTTTACCATGCGAATTGGCACGTCGATTATCTCTGCCGCGAGCTTGTCATTTCTGGGATTGGGCGCGCAGCCGCCGACCCCGGAGTGGGGGGCAATGCTCAATGAGGCGCGGGCCGATATGGTGATTGCGCCGCATGTGGCGATTTTCCCGGCGGTGGCGATATTTCTGACGGTGCTGGCGTTTAACTTACTGGGCGATGGCCTGCGCGACGCGCTGGACCCGAAGATAAAAGGATAAACCACAGGCCGGATAAGACGTAACGCTTATCCGGCCTACGTTGGGTTACGCTATTTAAACGCGGGTGCCCCACAGATCGTATTCATCTGCGTTTTCGACCTTCACGCGGATGATATCGCCAGGTTTCACCTTGGTTTCGCCATTCAGGTATACCGCGCCATCGATTTCCGGGGCGTCAGCCATACTGCGACCAATCGCGCCTTCTTCGTCAACTTCATCAACGATAACCAGAATTTCGCGGCCCACTTTCTCCTGCAAGCGTTCAGCAGAGATCTGCTGTTGCAACTGCATAAAGCGGTTCCAGCGTTCTTCTTTCACCTCTTCCGGGATTTGATCCGGCAGGTCATTGGCGCCAGCGCCTTCTACCGGGCTGTACTTAAAGCAGCCGACGCGATCCAGGCGTGCTTCCTTCAGGAAGTCGAGCAACATCTGGAAGTCTTCTTCTGTTTCACCCGGGAAACCGACAATGAAGGTGGAGCGCAGCGTCAGTTCAGGACAGATTTCACGCCACTGCTTGATGCGCGCCAGCTGTCTGTCCACGGAGCCTGGGCGTTTCATCAGCTTGAGAATACGCGGGCTGGCATGCTGCAGCGGGATGTCCAGATACGGCAGAATTTTGCCTTCCGCCATCAACGGGATCACGTCATCAACGTGCGGGTAGGGATAGACGTAATGCAGACGCGTCCAGATCCCCAGTTTTGATAACTGTTCGCACAGATCAACCATGCTGGTTTTGACCGGCTCGCCGTTATGGAAACCGGTGCGATGCTTCACATCCACGCCGTATGCGGACGTATCCTGAGAAATGACCAGTATCTCTTTCACGCCCGCATCTACCAGACGCTTGGCTTCGCTGAGTACGTCGCCGATCGGACGACTCACCAGATCGCCACGCATCGACGGAATAATGCAGAACGTGCAGCGGTGGTTGCAGCCTTCAGAAATTTTCAGATAGGCATAATGGCGCGGAGTCAGCTTGACGCCCTGCTCAGCAACCAGACTCTGGAACGGGTTATGCTTTGGTTTTGGCACATAGTGGTGAACGTGCTCCAGAACCTGTTCATAGCTGTGCGGACCGGTGATTTCCAGCACTTTCGGGTGGACTTCACGGATCTGATCGACTTTCGCGCCCAGACAGCCGGTAACGATCACCTTGCCGTTTTCGTTCAACGCTTCGCCGATTGCTTCCAGGGACTCCTGAACCGCGCTGTCGATAAAGCCGCAAGTGTTAACGATAACCATATCCGCGTCGTCGTAGCTTGGCACAACATCATAGCCTTCGGTACGAAGTTCGGTCAGGATGCGCTCAGAATCGACGAGGTTTTTCGGACAACCTAGTGATATAAAACCAATTTTTGCCATTTTCTTATACTGTACATTGCTCGTAATCGGGGGATTATACAGATGCCGTCACGGTACATCTATATCTGATCGGTATAAGGCGCAGGGAAGACTGGCTTCTCATTTTGCATATTGTCGCAGCCAGATTTGCTTGTCTTAGCGGCAGAGTAACTTGCCGAGGGTTGTAACATTGTAAATTATGTTAATCAATTGAGCTTTGTTGATGTAGGACATCTATTTGTTCAAAAAACAACCATACTATTAAGTTGCACCATGGTTGGAAAGAGGAGGAACAAAGTATGGTTGTTGACAGACTGAGAACCGATCTTCTCAACAAATTGATAAACGCCCGTATCGAACTTGCCGCTTATCTGCTGTTGAGAAAAGCGAAAGGCTACATGTCAGTCAGCGAGAGCGATCGTCTGCGTGATAATTTTTTTGTGCTGAATCGCGAATTGCACGAGCAATCACAGCTTCACGGTATGCATCTTGATCAGGAAGAGTGGAATGCCCTTCATCGTGCTGAAGGGGCGTTAGCCGCCGCCGCTGTTTGTCTTATGAGTGGACATCACGATTGTCCAACTTTTATTGCCGTTAACGCAGATAAACTGGAAAACTGCCTGACAACGCTGACGCTGAGCATCCAGTGTTTGCAATCTTATCCAAAGCTGGAACACGTCTGAATCAGGGGGAGGGCGCTCCCCCTTTTTGTTAAGATTATGTAAATGTGACGGGGTAATTCCCCCTGCTGGCTACGCTTTATGCAGAGCCATTAAGGAGGTGTTATGCGTCGACTCTTTCTCTGTGCTATCCCACTTGCGCTATTTTCCTCTTATGCCGCCGCGGTAAAGGTGGAGGTGCTGCAAACCAAACTTGATCACCCGTGGTCGCTGGCTTTTTTACCCGATAATCGCGGTATATTAATTACCCTTAAAGGCGGCCAGCTTAGACTTTGGCAACCTGATAAGGGGCTTTCCGACCCGCTGACCGGCGTACCTAAAGTCTGGGCGAATGGTCAGGGAGGATTGTTGGATGTGGCGTTAGCGCCTGATTTTGCACAATCCCGGCGAGTGTGGCTCAGCTTTGCTGAAGCCGACAGTGAAGGTAAAGCCGGCACGGCGGTAGGTTACGGACGCCTGAGCGATGATCTCAAACACCTGCAAGCGTTCCAGACCGTTTTTCGCCAACAGCCGAAACTCTCAACCGGAAACCATTTTGGCGGGCGCATGGTGTTTGATGGCCATGGCTATCTGTTTATTGGCTTGGGTGAAAATAACCAACGTGCAACCGCGCAGGATCTGGATAAATTGCAGGGCAAGGTGGTACGTCTGACCGACGAGGGCAAAACACCGCCGGATAATCCGTTTGTGAATCAGGCGGGGGCGCGGGCAGAAATTTGGTCGTATGGCATCCGTAATCCACAAGGTATGGCGATGAATCCGTGGAGTGATGCGCTGTGGCTCAATGAGCATGGTCCGCGCGGAGGCGATGAAATTAATATCCCCGCAAGAGGCAAAAACTACGGTTGGCCGATCGCGACCTGGGGCGTTAATTACAGTGGTCTTAAAATTCCCGAAGCAAAAGGCCAAATTGTTGCGGGTACTGAGCAACCCATTTTTTACTGGGAAAAGTCACCGGCGGTCAGCGGAATGGCTTTTTATCATAGCGATACCTTCCCGCAGTGGCGGCAAAAGTTATTCATTGGCGCATTGAAAGATAAAGAGGTGATCGTGCTGAGCGTCAAAGGGAATGCGGTCACGGAGGATGGTCGCATTTTACAGGATAGAGGGCAGCGGATCCGCGATGTGCGCGTCGGACCAGACGGCTATTTGTACGTGTTAACCGACGAGTCCGACGGGGAATTATTGAAAGTGAGTCCCTGAGCTGATTAGCTGACCGGGATCATTACCACTTTTTGAAATGCCGGGCGTTCAGTCAGTTGCTGATACCAGCGTTCCAGGTGTGGCCGCGGGGTCCAGGTGAGACCAACGTTGAACAGGTTATAGACGAATGGCGCAATGGCGATATCCGCCGTGCCGAATTCAGCTCCGGAGAACCACGGCTGGTCCGCCAGCGCGTTATCCAGAATAGCAAACAGCTTATCGCAAACCTGAGTACTTGCTTCAATGGCTGCCATGTCGCGCTGATCGGCCGGTGTTCGGACCAGACCAAATAAGATAACCCGGTGCGTAGGACTCAGCGTCTGGTTCGCCCAATCCATCCATTTTTCGCCGACGGCACGCGCGGCCGGGGCGTCAATCCATAAGCGATTTTGTCCGTACTGAGCCGCCAGATAACGGACAATAGTATTGGATTCCCACAGGACAACGTCCGTTTCATCATCGCGTAGCAGTGGGACCAACCCGTTCGGGTTCATCGCCAGATAGTCGGCGTCGCGGTTACCGCCATGCTGCCCGCCCGCCAGAATTTGGTTGTACGGCAGTTCCAGTTCTTCAAGCGTCCACAATACTTTTTTTACGTTGGTCGAGTTATTGCGACCCCACAGTGTAATCATAGTAACCCCGCAAATTAATTGAGCAGCTTCATGGCTGCAGATACCCTCTGACTCGCTCACATGGTGGGGTAAACCTAATATTTACGCAACAACGTCTAAAAAAATCGCGCCAGGGGCAGCGCTGCGCGGCGTTATTGCATAAACTTTAAAAACTTTACCAACTTACGGTTTCTTTAAGCTCGTTAGTGCGTTATTACTCACCGCACTTATTTTACACGTCATCCATCAGACTTTTTCTGCAATGGGTTGGCCGAGGTTGTCTGGCCAGTTTTGTGTAAACACGGTGTGGTATGACGTGGTTTTTTAGAATGGATACTCGGGTGGCATTTATGACGCAATACTTCTCTTCACTTCGCAGCTTTGCTGCAGGTTCTGCACTCTTAATCCTTTTGGCGCCGACCGTACAGGCGGCGGAGCAACCCACGGCTCCGCCGAGCGTGGACGCGCGTGCATGGATCCTGATGGATTACGCCAGCGGCAAGGTGCTGGCGGAAGGTAATGCTGATGAGAAACTGGATCCTGCCAGTCTGACCAAGATTATGACCAGCTATGTGGTCGGTCAGGCGCTGAAGGCCGGAAAAATTAACCTCAACGACATGGTCACCGTGGGCAAAGATGCCTGGGCGACCGGTAATCCGGCCCTGCGCGGTTCGTCGGTTATGTTCCTCAAACCTGGCGATCAGGTTGCGGTATCCGATCTGAACAAAGGCGTTATCATTCAGTCTGGTAATGATGCCTGTATCGCACTCGCTGATTACGTTGCCGGGAGCCAGGAGTCCTTCATCGGTCTGATGAACGGTTACGCGAAAAAGCTGGGACTGACCAATACCACGTTCCAGACGGTGCATGGCCTGGATGCGGCAGGGCAGTTCAGTACCGCGCGTGATATGGCGTTGCTCGGCAAGGCGTTAATCCACGATGTGCCCGAAGAGTACGCGATTCACAAAGAGAAAGAGTTTACCTTTAATAAAATTCGCCAGCCGAACCGCAACCGTCTGTTGTGGAGCACCAACCTGAACGTGGACGGAATGAAAACCGGTACCACAGCGGGCGCAGGTTATAACCTCGTCGCTTCCGCTACCCAGGGGGATATGCGCCTGATCTCCGTCGTGCTGGGAGCAAAAACCGACCGTATCCGTTTTAATGAGTCCGAAAAGCTGCTGACCTGGGGCTTCCGCTTCTTTGAAACCGTTACGCCGATCAAGCCGGATGCCACCTTCGTGACTCAGCGCGTCTGGTTTGGCGATAAGAGCGAAGTCAATTTGGGTGCCGGGGAAGCGGGTTCGGTTACCATCCCGCGCGGTCAGCTTAAGAACCTGAAAGCCAGCTTTACGCTGACTGAGCCACAGTTAACCGCGCCGCTGAAAAAGGGGCAGGTTGTGGGGACTATCGACTTCCAGTTGAACGGTAAATCTATCGAGCAGCGTCCGTTGATGGTGATGGAAGCGGTGGAAGAGGGTGGTTTCTTTAGCCGGATGTGGGATTTTGTGATGATGAAGTTCCACCAGTGGTTTGGCGGTTGGTTCTCTTAATCTAACCGATTGCCGGATGGCGCTACTATCGCTGTCCGGCAGTATCACTTAATACAACAGCTTTATGCGTTGCGCCTTAGCGTATTCCACAAACTCATCGTCGGGGCGGCTATCACTGATGATGGTATCAAAACGTTTTAATTCCCCCATCCTCGCAGGACGTACCTTCCCAAACTTGCTGTGGTCGACCACCAGAACGTGATGCTGCGCCATCGACATTGCCCAGTGTTTTACTGCTAACTCTTCCAGATTAAAACAGGTCACGCCTTTCTCAATGTGCACGCCTGCCGCGGAATAAAAGGCGATATCCGGGCACAGATTATTCAGTGTTTCCTGAAAATCGAGCGGTTTGAAGATGGCGTTACTGGCATGAAATTCCCCGCCACACAGAATGACGCGACACTGTGGTTTTTCCTGCAATACCAGAAATGTATTTAGCGAGTAGCAGATTGCGGTGAAAGGCAGTTCATTGTCGATAGCCTCAATAATCCACGGCGTGGTCGTGCCGCAGTCGAAAAAGATGGTCTGATGCGCCTGTACGAGGCTCGCCGCCTGCTGGGCGGCACGGCGCTTTTCATCAACCAGACGGGATTTTTGATCGCTGATTAAATAGTGGTTGGCGCTGCGGGGCTCCAGAACAATATAGCCCCCGAGCAAGACGACAGGCGCATTGTTATTATTCAGGTCGCGACGAATGGTCATCTCAGATACGCCCAGCAGCGTCGCGGCTTCTTTGAGGTGTAATTTATCGCTGCGTTTCAGCGCCTGTAGCAACTGACCAATACGCTCGTCGCGTCGAGTTTCCATAGTTCCCCTGGAGAGTAGTATAAGTGCTCGTATTGCGCCTAATACTACTCTTTTTACCGTGGGTTAGTCACGCACCCAGCCTTTACGGATGGGCAGAGCGAAACAGGTGCGATAGCAGGTCTGCAAGCCGAAATATAGGGTGGCGCCGAACCGTTGCCAGATCATCTGGGCGCTCAGGCAGCCGATCAGCCCAGCCAGGAATCCGCCCAGCATATCCAGCGGCCAGTGCACGCCAAGGTAAACGCGCGACCATGCAATCGCCACGGCGACAACCATCAGCAGCGCGCCAGTCCACAGACGATGCCAGAACAGGAAAGCCAGAGCAAAAGTAAAGATAACCGTGCCGTGATCGCTCGGGAAAGAGTCATCCGCCGCATGGTGGAGGAAGTTGTACCCAATGTGGTTAACGAACGGACGATCGTGGGGGAACAGATGCCCCATCAGCCATGAAATAGTCAGGCCGACTGCCAGCGCTATCGCCATTTTTATGACCAACTGGCGCTGGAGAGTAACCTGAGCGCGCGGTCCCCAAAGCCAGAGAATAACGGCTAACAGCGGGACAATGCTGATTAAATCTTTGGCAATAAATATGGCGAGCGAGATAGCCCATTGCGCTGAGTCCGGCGTGGCATTGATGAGATAAAAAAGCGAGTTGTTCAGATTTTCCAGCATAACGTCCAGACTCAGTGTAATTGTTAAAAGGCCCATAGGGGGAGAGCATAAAATTGCTGTTACAGGATAAAAAGCGGTCTTGTCTTATTTGTCTGCTAAATGACTATTTTTAAGACAATTAATGGGACTTATTGAGCATGATAGCGGCCTCAACTTAAATTAACCTTAAAGCAAAATGTTCTTGAGCAAATGAATGTAAAAATGTGCGCATTTTGCTTTCAAATCACATAATTCACTATCACCGGTACGGCGCATTTATTACACTTTGCGCGTTTTTTCCTTTGCTAAGAGACTGCATGCAAAACCGTTTATCTTCAGGCGCCCGGTTGGGGCGTCAGGCATTACTTTTTCCTCTCTGTCTGGTGCTTTACGAATTCTCTACTTATATCGGTAACGATATGATCCAACCTGGAATGTTGGCGGTGGTGGAGCAATATCAGGCCGGATTAGACTGGGTACCCACTTCCATGACTGCCTATCTGGCGGGTGGCATGTTTTTACAGTGGCTGTTAGGACCGCTGTCGGATCGTATTGGTCGTCGCCCGGTGATGTTAACCGGTGTGCTGTGGTTCATTGTGACCTGCCTTGCGACTCTGCTGGCACAGAATATTGAGCAATTTACCTTTCTGCGTTTCTTGCAGGGGATAAGCCTGTGCTTTATTGGCGCGGTGGGTTACGCCGCAATTCAGGAATCTTTTGAGGAAGCGGTATGCATTAAAATTACCGCGCTGATGGCAAACGTGGCGCTGATTGCGCCGCTGCTGGGACCGTTAGTTGGCGCGGCCTGGGTGCATGTTCTGCCGTGGGAAGGAATGTTTATCCTGTTTGCCGCCCTCGCAGCTATCTCCTTTTTTGGCCTGCAACGCGCGATGCCGGAAACGGCGACCCGGCTTGGTGAAAAACTGTCCATTAAAGATCTGGGTAAAGATTATAAGCTGGTGCTAAAAAATGGGCGTTTTGTTGCCGGCGCGCTGGCGTTGGGTTTTGTCAGCCTGCCGTTACTGGCGTGGATTGCCCAGTCGCCGATTATTATCATCAGCGGAGAACACCTCAGCAGTTACGAATATGGCCTGTTGCAGGTGCCGATTTTTGGGGCGCTGATTGCTGGTAATCTGGTGCTGGCGCGTCTGACTTCGCGCAAGACCGTGCGTTCGCTGATTATCATGGGCGGCTGGCCTATCGCCGTCGGGCTGGTGATTGCCGCGGCGGCCACGGTGGTGTCATCCCATGCGTATTTGTGGATGACGGCGGGTTTGAGTATCTATGCGTTTGGCATTGGCGTGGCGAATGCGGGGCTGGTCCGCCTGACGTTGTTTGCCAGTGAAATGAGTAAGGGTACGGTTTCTGCCGCCATGGGCATGTTGCAGATGCTGATTTTTACCGTCGGTATTGAGTTGAGCAAACATGCTTATCTGCTGGGAGGAAACGGCTTGTTCAGCCTGTTTAATCTGGCAAGCGGCGTACTGTGGCTGATATTGATGGTTATCTTTCTGAAAGATAAACGGGTAGGGAATTCCCGGGAAGGCTGAAGCCCGGTTACCCGGGCTTCGCAAAACTTAGTGGTGATCGTCAATCTGATGTTCGATGATCATCCCTTCACCTACGCTGGCAACATGTCGCGCATAAGGATGCGCGCGATAGACAGGGGCCGGGGCAGGTGCCGGGGCAACATACACCGTTTGCGGCGCGGTCGTCACGCTGACCGCCTGCGGAACGCTGACGGAAGAGGGCACGACCACCACTTTATAACCGCTTGGTACATCCACGGTAACGCTTTGCGCAAATGCTGTTCCGGTAAAGCCCAGCAACAATGTTGCCATCAGTACACTTTTCTTCATGATCCGCTCGCCTGAAGTAATCACCGGAGGTAATAATCCAGTGGAGTTAATTTGAGGCGGATTATGAATAGATCATATCATCATTTTGTTGCCGTCTGTGCTGAGGTGTTAATGCGTAAACGGCGCTTCGTTTTTTAATACGCGGTCGATAACATCCAGCACACCCTCTTCATTGTTCGATCCCGCGCGATATTTTGCCGCCTGGACAACCGGTTCGTGAGCGTTGGCCATTGCGAAACTAAATCCCGCCTGACGCAGCATCTCAATATCATTTCCGCCATCGCCAAACACAACAACCTCGTCGTCGCTAATATTCCAGCGTTGTTGCAGCAGGCGCAGACCGTTTGCCTTATGCACACCTGGAATAATTAAATCGATGCTGCCGTAGCCGGTATGCACCGGTACCATGATATCGCCAATTGCCTCATGGAGATCGGCCTGCACCTGCGGGATACGGTCGTCTGAAATATTCAGCCCGAATTTGAAAAAAACGTCGTTGAGGTTGTCAAAATTATCTACAAATTCAAGACGATGATAGTACATGGCGGAAACGGATTTATGCTCATCGCTGTATTTTTTGAGCGTATAGGCGCTGTTTTTACCGCAGGCGATAATGTCGATGTCCGTACGGGTCAACAGATGATCCACGATGGCCCTGAAATCGTCTTTTGCCAGTTCACCGTTAAAAATATCTTTCCCTTCACTGACTACCCAACCGCCGTTTTCAGCGACAAATGAGATTTCATTGGCCAGTTCAGGGAAAAAGGAGATGAGCTGGTAATACTGGTTGCCGCTGGCGACGACAAAACGGATGCCTTGTTTTTTCATCTGCTGGTATTGCGCCATAAACCGCTCACGGTTATAGGTTTTTTGGTCGCTTAAAAAAGTGCCGTCCATGTCGACCGCAATTAATTTGATGCTCATTAGCTGTTCTCCATCACAGGGGGATTTTTGAGATCCGGTTTCGCCACCGCTTTCGCGACGATGGCGGCGATAAGCACCAGCGCCAGCACCACCAGCATAGCGCTGCGCAGGCCGTAGTGTTCACCCAGATAGCCGAGCAGCGGCGGCCCTACCAGGAACGCCAGGTAGCCGGTGGTCGCCACAACGCTGACGCGGGTTGGCGCATCGGGACCGGTGTCGCTGGCGGCTGAAATGGTCAGCGGGAAGCCGAGCGATGCGCCAAGCCCCCAGAGAATAACGGAAACACCTGCTACCCATGTGCTATCGACAAAAATAATCAGACTGATGCCAAGCGCACCCATCAGCGCGCTGGCACGCACTACCGCGACGCGGCTGTAGCGGTCGATGAACCAGCCGCCGGTGAATCGACCCACGGTCATCCCCAGCGTAAAACCAGCATAAATCAGCGAGCCTGATGTCGGGCTAAACCCGTGGCCATCCACCATTAGCAGTGGCAGCCAGTCGTTGGCCGAACCTTCAGCAAACGCCATTGCCAGCACTACGACGCCAATCAGCAGCAACTGAATGTCGCGATAAAAAGGCACGCCTTTTTCGCTGGAGTGAGCGCCGTCAGAGGCATTCTTGCCCGTGCCGTCTGGAATGGCCTTGATGGCGATAAAGATAGGAGTGATTGCCACCATTGCCGCCAGTAAAATATGTAAAGTCGCTGGAACGCTGAGGGCGGTAAGCATCATCCCGACCCCGGCTCCTGCCAGCGTTCCCAGACTGTAAAAACCATGCATCATCGGCAGCACGGTTTTGTTCATTTCGCGCTCAACTGCCGCGCCTTCGACGTTGATGGCGACTTCCGCCGCGCCAAAGCTGGCGCCAAACACGCTCAGGCCAAACGCGAAAAGCCATGCGGAATGCAACCAGAGCGCCGCGCTGAGGATAGCCATCCCGAGGACTGCACAGGACATGGTGGTGCGGATCACTTTACGCGTGCCAAATCGTTTCACCAGCCAGGCCGAACAAAGAATGCCACTCATCGAACCAACAGAGAGTCCAAACAATACCGCGCCCATTTCGGCGGTGGAGATGGAGAGGATATCTCGGATGGCAGGAGTACGCGTTGCCCAGGAAGCCATTAGTAATCCGGGTAAAAAGAAAAACGTGAAAAGCGCCCAGGTGCGACGTCTTAAGGCTTTGCGTGGTGAGGTGCCAGTCATGAATTCGAGCCAAAGAAAAGAGGGAAGAAGACAACATTAGCAAGACTGTGTACATTTGTACACAAATGCAAGGAGAGGAAATGCAGTGCGACGCGCGAACGATCCGCTACGGCGGGAAAAGATAGTTCAGGCCACCCTGGAGGCGGTAATCGCCTACGGTGTCCATGGGGTTACGCACCGAAAAATCGCCATGATTGCCGGGGTGCCGCTGGGTTCAATGACCTATTATTTCTCAGGAATAGATGAGCTTTTAATGGAGGCGTTCGGGCGCTTTACTGACACAATGTCTCAGCAGTATCAGGCTTTTTTTGCCGACGTTGCGGATGCGCAGGCAGCCTGCCATGCCATTACCGAGATGATTTACAGCTCCCAGGTTACGACGCCCGATAATATGGAACTTATGTACCAGCTGTATGCTTTCGCCAGTCGCAAACCGACGTTGAAAATGGTGATGCAAAACTGGATGTTACGCAGTCAACAAACGCTGGAACAATGGTTTGAACCGGTAACTGCGCGGGCGCTGGATGCATTTCTCGAAGGAATGACGCTGCATTTTGTCACCGACAAAAAACCGCTGTCGCGGGAGGATATTCTGGTGATGGTGGAGCGTATTGCCGGATTGCCGCAGAGATAACATTATCAAAATGGTTTGTCGAGGCGGGTAACGGCCTGACGTAAAAAATCGATGACTTTCATCGCCGCTGGCGTCAATGGTCGGGCGGCTATTTTTACCGTCCCGACATCCATATAAGTAATAAAATCATCAATCGTTCTGTGCATAACGCGCAGACCATCCAGTGACCACGGGCGATACACCAGGTCGGATAAAATGGTTATGCCTCTGCCTTTTGCAACCAGGCTTCTTATGGCTTCAAAAGAGTTGCTGCGAAAACTGATATTGGGCGTATAACCACGCTGCTGCCAGTAATCGATGATTACGTCAGGGTACTTATCGGTTTCCAGCAGTAAAAATGGAAGCTTCTCGACGTCTTTTAAACGGATCGAAGATTTGCTCTGTAGCGGATGCCCAATAGACGTCCACAGGCGGCGCTGTGAACGAATAAATGTTTCGATCTCCAGGTCGTTATCATGGCTGATGTTTGAGGTCAGAAGCAGACAAAAATCGACCTTGTGTTCCCGTAGCGCCTGTACCAGTTCCGGTGCTGTAGCTTCATAAAACACGATCTCCAGCAAAGGAAAACGTCGTTCAATATCGTTGAGTATATCCGGGATAAGATAAGCAGAGAGCGTTTCGGCAATGCCTATGCGCACCGTGCCGGTAAGAATTTCACTCCTGTCATGCAGGTCGTCAACAGCCGAGTGGCTACTGTTGATGATGTTGCAGGCATGTGCCAGAAAGCGCTCGCCCTCGGCGGTGAGCTTCACCCCTTTGGGGTAACGTACAAATAGCTGCACGTCTAATGCTTCTTCCAGATTCCGCATGGCAATAGTCATTGATGACTGAGAAATATGACAGCGCGCAGCAGCTTTGGAAATTTGTAATGTTTCTGCAAGCGCGATGTAAAACTCAAGTTGCCTTAGCGTAAATTTCATAGTTTTAATCTATGCACATGGATAAAAACGTTATATTAGCATTCATTCTCACGCCGCCGTAGCCTTGTGGTCATACCGTACAACTGACAATAAGGCGCATATATGCCCTATCTTTTACTCAGTCTGGCCGCCTGTTTTTGGGGTGGAAATTATGTGATTGGTCATCTATTGGTCGCTGAAGTTGATCCCATTGTTTTATCAGCGGCACGCTGGATATTTACCGCGTTATTATTGATGGCGCTCTATTTTCGTCAGGTCGCAGAGCAATGGCCGGTGATGAAAAAATCCTTTGGTACTATCGTCTTCCTCGCGCTTTGTGGTCAGGTTCTTTTTCCCTTAACGCTGTATATCGGCCTGCAATATACAACCTCGCTCAATGCGGCGATTTATATGTCCACCACCCCGGCGCTCGTTCTGTTAATCAATAAGTTCTTTTTTAAAGAACGGATTTCTGCGCGAAATATAGCCGGTGTGATCCTGAGTACTGTTGGTGTTATCTGGCTGGTGTCGCAGGGCGATATGATACACGCGCGGGTATTTGCACATCTGAATCAGGGCGATGTCTGGACCATGGGGTCGGCGGTAAGTTGGGCTGTTTATTGTGCTTTTTTGCGCATTAAACCGCGTGAGGTGAAGGGAAACGCCTTTGTCGCCGTGAGCGCGCTGCTCGGTGCGATGGTGCTTATTCCGGTACTGGCTGTGGCGCTGATGCGCAATGGTATGCCGGGCTGGGATAGCTATACCAATACAGGTGTTATTACTGGGCTGGCATACCTTGTTATTTTTCCTTCCTGGCTGTCATATTTGTTATGGAACAAAGGGATTAGTGCCATTGGCGCAACCCGCGGAGAGATATATTCACACTTGATCCCACTGAGTGGCGGATTATTTAGCGTTATATTTTTGCACGTCACTCTGCATTCATATCATCTGGTAAGCGCGTTGGTTATTATGTTCGGTATAGCATTGTGTTCCCGCCCGAGTGCAAAAAAAGGCTCGCAGCAGCGCGCGGCGTAAAAAAGCGAGTAAATTAGCTTACAGTTGCGCCCCCGGTAATATTTACCACTGTGGCGGTTATTGCTCCGGCATGGTCTGAAGCCAGAAAGGTTGTAATCTCAGCGATTTGTGCCAGCGTAGGCAGGCGTCCGATCATGGTGCCTTGTGCCGCACCGCCTAACCATTGTTCGACGGTTAAACCCATTGACTGTGCTTTCGCGGTGAAAATCTCCCCGGTATAGGAACCGGCCGCTACCGCGTCCGCAATCGCATGCGAGCGCACGCCGACGACACGAATGTTTTTTGGTCCCGTCTCGCTGGCAAGCGCTTTAATAAACGCTTCTGTTCCTGCACAGCCGACGATATGGCCGAGATGCCCGGGCATCGCCATCGGGGCGGCGGGCGCAACGATGGTGAGAATGACGCCTGCTCGATCGCCGCCCATGTGCGGTGTTACGGCTTTTGCGATATTGAACTGCGCCGCAAGGAAAGGGGTGATACCGCTCATAAACTCAGAGAGGGATAATGCGTCGATGCGCTTGCCCTGTTCATGCATAAAGCCGGTCGCGTTAACCACCACATCAATTCCACCGGTTTGCTGTACCAGGCGGGTAACTTGTGTTGAGGTGTCGTGCTCGTCGAGCACATCGGTGATAAACGTATCGACGGTACCCCCCGCCATTCGCAGGTGACTGGCCGCCCAATCAAGCTTTTCCTGACAGCGCGCGCCCAGGCATACATGGGCACCTTCGCGTGCCATCGCCTGTGCAACCGCGCTACCAATAGCACCGCTGCCGCCGAAGATCACCGCAACCTTTCCAGTAAGCCACATAGTAAACTCCCGTCACCTTTAAGCACCGATTAAAAGTATGTGCCATAACCGGCGTGCTGCAAATTTGGGGAGGAATTACGGGGAGAAGGGGGGATAGCAAATTTCAGGCAACAAAAAACCCATCAACCTTGAACCAAAACGGCGGGGTTGATGGGCTCCACAAATTGGGGACATCAAAGAAAAGCAGTGGCAATAGTTATGACTGACACCTTGAAGAAAAGTTCTGCTGAACTGCAAAAAATTTTCTTTTAAGGGTAATTTTCAGTGCTAACCAAGGCCAGGCCAGACGATGACGATGAGTGTTCCCGCCAGGGTCAGCAGAACGTTGGCAATGGCGTAGGTGCCAGCATAGCCTAATGCCGGGATGTTGCTGCGGGCCGTGTCGCTGATGATTTCCATTGCCGGAGCGCAGGTACGCGCGCCCATCATGGCGCCAAACAGCAGGGCGCGGTTCATGCGCAATACGTAAGCGCCAAACAAGAAACAAATAACAACCGGAACCAGGCTTACAATCAGACCGGCAATCAGCATTTGACCACCCACGGCGCCAAGGCCATTGCCAATGCCGCTACCCGCGCTTAAACCGACGCCTGCCATGAATACCATCAAACCAAACTCTTTCACCATGTTCAGCGCGCCCTGCGGGATATAGCCAAACGTAGGATGGTTGGCACGCAGGAAGCCCAGCATAATCCCGGCGAACAGTAATCCAGCTGCATTCCCGATGCCGAAGCTGAAATTGCTGAACTGGAAGGTGATCATTCCAATCATCAGACCAATGATAAAGAAGGCGCAGAAGGCCAACAGATCGGTCACCTGACTGTGAATGGAAATGAAGCCGATACGATCTGCGATCGTTTTAACGCGACGGGCATCACCGCTCACCTGCAACACGTCACCTTTATTGAGCACGACGTTGTCATCAATAGGCATTTCGATCTGGCTGCGGATCACGCGGTTGAGGAAACAGCCGTGGTCGGTCAGTTTCAACTGGGCCAGGCGACGGCCAACGGCATTGTGGTTTTTCACCACAATCTCTTCCGTGACGATACGCATATCGAGCAGATCGCGATCGAACACTTCTTTGCCGTTACGGAAACTGGGATCGAGGCGGGCATGCGCGTCTGGATAACCTACTAAGGCTATTTCGTCGCCCATTTGCAGCACTGCGTCACCGTCCGGGTTAGCCAGGATGCCGTTGCGGCGGATGCGTTCAATGTAACAGCCGGTCTGACGATAAATACCTAACTCGCGCAGGTTCTTACCATCAGCCCATGCTACCAGCTCCGGGCCCACGCGGTAGGCGCGGATCACTGGCAGATAAACCTTACGGTTGGCGTCAGTGTCCAGACCTCGTTCACGCGCAATTTGTTGGGCGCTGGTTTGCAGGTCCTGATGCTGAAGTTTCGGCAGGTAGCGCGCACCGACAATCAGACTGACCAGTCCAATCAAATAGGTGAGGGCGTAACCCAGACTCAGGTTATCAAGGGCAGTGGAAAGCTGCGCGCCTGCCATTCCGGAATGGCGCAAGGTATCGCCTGCGCCGACCAGCACCGGCGTGGAGGTCATCGAACCAGCCAGCATACCCGCCGTCAGGCCGATGTCCCAGCCAAATAGCTTACCCAGCCCCAGGGCGATCAGCATTGCGCTACCGACCATCACCAGAGCAAGCATTAGATAATTTTTCCCATCGCGAAAAAAAATCGAAAAAAAGTTGGGGCCGGCTTCGACGCCGACACAAAAAATAAACAGCATAAAGCCGAGATTTAATGCATCGGTGTTAATACTAAAGTGCTGCTGACCTAATAATAGGGACACCACTAAAACGCCAATGGAATTACCGAGTTGGACTGAACCCAGGCGTAATTTACCCAGGCAGAGGCCCAGAGCCAGGACCACAAATAATAACAGGATGTAATTCCCATTTAACAAATCTGCGACGTTTATATTCACTGAGGCTAACTTCTTGTTTACTAGTAAGCTATTGAAAAAAATGGCAATTTACGCTAATGTTTTTGCCAGAAATTAAGGGGCGACAGCACCGCACACAGCCCCGATTAATGCAGCATAACAATATATGCGGATAGTTTAATCTCATTACGTATCAACGGCTATAAGAATCGTGTGGGTGTGTTTTTGGCATGGAATGCCGAGTTACTTTATCTGACTGGACGCCTGCGGGCGAAAAGAGTGTTCGATAGAGAATGTGTCAGGAGGAACGATTGAAACATAAGCAAAGTTGGGCGGGGGCGATCTGCTGCTTTGTGCTCTTTATTGTGGTGTGTCTTTCATTAACGCTAAACGTGAAAGGGGCATTCAGAGCGGCAGGGCATCCTGAGGTCGGGTTGTTGTTTTTTATCTTGCCTGGTGCTGCAGCAAGCTTTTTCTCCCACCGTCGGGAGGTGCTCAGACCTCTTCTTGGTGCAATGTTGGCGGCGCCATGCTGTCTGTTGCTAATGCGGTTCGTTTTTATGCCGACGCGTTCATTGTGGCAAGAACTGGCGTGGTTATTCAGTGCGGTGTTTTGGTGCGCGCTTGGCGCATTGTGTTTTTTGTTTATCAGTAGCTTGTTCAATCAGCATCAACGACGGAAAAAGAACTGATCACGCCCTCCCGCGGAGGGCGTAGAAACAGCTGTCAGGCGAACAGATTCATATTCTCTTTTGCCCACGCCTCAAAATCCGTGCAGCCGCCGATGTGTTTTTGATCAACAAAAATTTGCGGAACGGTTTCTACTGGCTTACCTACCGTCTTTTCCAGATCGGCTTTCGTAATACCTTCGGCATGAATATCAATGTAGCGGAAGTTAAAATCGTCATGCTCATTGCTTAATTTTTCTGCTAATTCTTTTGCGCGCACGCAATACGGGCACCCTGGACGACCAAAAATAACGGCAAACATCTCTCTCTCCTCGAACTTATCAGGCCGGATGGCGAATACTTATTATGATGCCGCGATTTGTGACGGATGGAAAGCAGGTTCGGCCTGTTGCTTTGATATCCTCAAGCTATAACTGTTAAACACGACGAGCCGGAACGTTTTATAATGAAAGCCATTTCGCCGGGAGACCGCTTATGCGCACCATTGGTGTATTACCGAAAAGCGTATTGATGCTGGAAATAATGGGGATGGTTTTGTTATCGCTGGCGCTGCTGTCGCTTAACGATTACCTGACCTTACCCGCGCCGCTTAACAGCCCGCTCGCCTGGGTTGTGATGATATTTTTGGGCGTACTGCTGATGCTCCCCGCCGCGGTGATGTTGATGTGGCGCATTGCTCAACTGCTGGCGCCGCAGCTCCTGTCGCGCGCTCCCGACGATTCTTCCCGTTCAGACAGAGAAAAAAGAGATGACGCCAACTATTGATTTAATCCGCAGCCACCGTTCCATTCGCCATTTCACCGATGAAGCTATTTCTGACGCACAGCGAGAGGCAATCATTGCCGCCGCTCAGGGCACCTCAAGCTCCAGTTTTTTACAGTGCACAACGATTGTTCGGATAACCGATAAAACCCTGCGTGAATCGCTGGCTACCTTATCTGGTGGTCAAAAGCACGTGGCGCAGGCTGCTGAATTCTGGGTGTTTTGCGCTGATTTTAACCGTCATTTGCAGATTTGCCCTGACGCGCAGTTGGGGCTGGCAGAACAACTGCTGCTGGGCGTGGTTGATACGGCGATGATGGCGCAAAATGCGCTGACGGCGGCAGAATCGCTGGGACTTGGCGGTGTGTATATAGGTGGGTTGCGTAACAATATTGAGTCGGTCACGGAATTATTGAAGTTGCCTCAGCACGTTCTGCCGCTGTTTGGTTTGTGCCTTGGCTGGCCTGCGGATAACCCGGATATCAAGCCGCGCCTGCCTGCGTCGCTGGTTGTGCACGAAAACCAGTATCAGCCGCTTGATACAGACGTTTTGTCGCAGTATGACGAACAGCTTGCGCAGTACTATCTGACCCGCGGCAGTAATACGCGTCGTGACACCTGGAGCGATCACATTCGTCGAACCATCATTAAAGAAAGTCGTCCCTTTATCCTGGAATATTTGCATAAACAGGGATGGGCCACGCGCTAAAGATTTCAACCCAGTGTATGATACGCCTGCTTTTACCAGGTCATTGAGAGGTGCAGGGTGAAAATTGCCATTTTGTCCCGGGACGGAACGCTCTATTCTTGTAAGCGCCTGCGTGAAGCGGCGATGCAGCGCGGTCACCTGGTTGAAATTATCGATCCGCTTTCTTGCTATATGAACATCAGCCCGGCGGCGTCATCTATTCATTACAAGGGCCGCCAGCTTCCTCATTTTGACGCGGTGATCCCACGGATTGGTTCAGCGATTACCTTTTATGGTACGGCGGCGCTGCGTCAGTTTGAAATGTTGGGTAGCTATCCGTTAAATGAATCGGTAGCGATTACGCGCGCGCGCGATAAGCTGCGTTCGCTGCAGTTGCTGGCGCGTCAGGGAATCGATTTACCCATTACCGGGATTGCTCACTCCCCGGACGATACCAGCGACATGATTGATATGGTCGGCGGCGCGCCGCTGGTGGTGAAACTGGTTGAAGGTACACAGGGGATTGGCGTGGTGCTGGCGGAAACACGGCAGGCCGCGGAAAGCGTCGTGGATGCGTTTCGTGGGCTGAATGCTCATATTCTGGTTCAGGAATATATCAAAGAAGCGCAAGGGCGGGATATTCGCTGTTTCGTGGTGGGAGACGAGGTGGTGGCCGCCATTGAACGCCGTGCGAAAGAGGGCGATTTTCGTTCTAATCTCCATCGCGGCGGGGTTGCCACTATTGCGAATATCACGCCGCGCGAAAGAAAAATTGCGCTCAAAGCCGCTCAGACTATGGGGCTGGATGTTGCAGGTGTGGATATTTTGCGTGCAGAACGTGGGCCGCTGGTCATGGAGGTTAACGCTTCTCCGGGACTGGAAGGGGTCGAGAAAACCACCGGGATAGACATTGCCGGCAAGATGATCCAGTGGATCGAGCGCCATGCTACGCCTGAATTTTGTCTTAAAATCGGCGGCTAAACACAATATCGATTGCGATCGTGGTATGACACGCTCTTTTTGCGTAAGCTGTGCCGGTATTTTTTTCATCAATAGAGGTCGCACATTATTATGACATCACTGGTCGTTCCCACTCTGGATACGTTGCGTCAATGGCTCGACGACCTGGGCATGAGTTTTTTTGAATGCGATACCTGTCAGGCGCTGCATTTACCTCATATGCAGAACTTTGACGGCATCTTTGATGCAAAAGTTGATTTGGTGGATAACGTCATCCTGTTTTCTGCAATGGCGGAAGTCAGACCTTCCGCACTGCTGCCACTGGCCGCCGATTTGTCCGCGATTAATGCCAGTTCGCTGACGGTAAAAGCATTTCTGGATATGCAGGATGATAATCTGCCAAAGCTGGTGGTTTGCCAGTCTTTATCCGTTACGCCGGGCGTAACGTTTGAACAGTTTGAGTGTTTTGTTCGCCAGAGCGAAGAGCAGATATCGATGGTGATCCTCGAAGCCGGGGCGCATCAGCTGTTATTTAACGCTGAAGACGATACGCAAAACAGCAATGCTGAAGTCCATTTCCTCCATTAATTCCCCCTGAATCTGGACACATTTTGCGCAGCCGCTACCAGAGCGGTTGCGTACTGCCTGTTTTTATTCTGCGTTTAACCTTTTATTAAAGAATTATTCACTTCCATTCTGCTCCTTCCGCTTTATGTCATAGACAATTCCTGCATAAAAAATTGATAAAAGACGTTTTTTAATCTGGGCTATATCCACAAAACCTGGCTAAAGTTATTCTTGCGAAGCATATAGACGTCAATTCTCGAACTGCCCCGTGTGACCAGAGCTGTGACTACAATACGTGGTGAATGAGTGAGCGGATATCTGCGCGCGATAGCGGCATCGGGAGAGGACTCTCTTTTCATTGATGCCGCATGAAAGAATATGCACGTTTCTTGCATATCATTAGAGTGTGACATTTTTGTTCGTTTGTTAACGAACTTTCAGAAGGAAAGAGATTATGACCGCCTTAAATAAAAAATGGTTATCAGGCCTGGTTGTGGGTGCTCTGATGTCCATCTCTGCCGGCACGCTCGCTGCTGAACAAAAAACGCTGCATATTTATAACTGGTCTGATTATATTGCTCCGGATACGGTGGCTAACTTTGAAAAAGAGACCGGAATTAAAGTTATCTATGACGTATTTGATTCCAATGAAGTACTGGAAGGTAAGCTCATGGCGGGTAGCACCGGTTTTGACCTGGTTGTTCCTTCCGCCAGTTTCCTCGAACGTCAACTGACCGCTGGCGTCTTCCAGCCGCTGGATAAGAGCAAACTACCGGGCTGGAAAAACCTCGATCCTGAGCTGCTGAAGCTGGTGGGTAAACACGATCCGGACAACAAGTTTGCGATGCCGTATATGTGGGCAACGACCGGCATTGGCTATAACGTGGACAAAGTGAAAGCGGTGCTGGGGCCAGATGCGCCGGTTGATAGCTGGGATCTGATCCTCAAACCGGAAAATCTGGAAAAACTCAAAAGTTGCGGTGTCTCTTTCCTTGATGCGCCTGAAGAGGTGTTTGCTACCGTACTGAACTATTTGGGTAAAGATCCCAACAGTACCAAAGCAGATGATTACACCGGACCGGCGACCGACCTGCTGTTGAAACTGCGTCCGAATATTCGCTATTTCCACTCTTCGCAATATATTAACGACCTGGCAAACGGAGATACCTGTGTAGCAATTGGTTGGGCGGGGGACGTATGGCAGGCGGCGAACCGTGCAAAAGAAGCGAAAAATGGCGTCAATATCTCTTTCTCAATTCCTAAAGAGGGGGCGATGGCGTTCTTTGACGTGTTTGCAATGCCAGCCGATGCCAAAAACAAAGAAGAAGCCTATCAGTTCCTCAACTACCTGCTGCGTCCTGATGTGATTGCGCATATTTCCGACCACGTGTTCTATGCCAATGCCAACAAAGAAGCGACGGCTCTGGTCAGTCAGGAAGTTCGTGATAACCCTGGTATCTACCCGCCTGCGGATGTGCGCGCCAAGCTGTTCACGCTGAAAGTACAGGATCCGAAGATCGACCGTGTCCGTACCCGAGCGTGGACGAAGGTAAAAAGCGGAAAATAACCTGATGTTTGGGACATGACCCGGCAGGATTTATGCCTGCCGGGCAGTGTTGATCCTAAACACACCTAACCCGGCAATACGCACCACCGTGGTGCGTTATTTGCACCGTTTCTTTGTTTTATGCCGGAGAGCACCTGAGTGAATGATGCAACCCCACGCCCACACGCGAAAATCCGCAAGGCGCTGACCCCGCTGCTTGAAATTCGCAACCTGACCAAGTCTTTCGACGGGCAACATGCCGTCGATGACGTCAATCTTACGATCTACAAAGGTGAAATATTTGCCCTGCTCGGCGCATCCGGCTGTGGCAAATCGACTCTGCTGCGCATGTTAGCGGGATTTGAACAGCCGACAACCGGGCAAATTATGCTTGATGGCGTCGATTTAGCGCACGTCCCGCCTTATCTGCGCCCGATCAATATGATGTTTCAATCCTATGCCCTGTTTCCGCACATGACGGTAGAGCAGAACATTGCCTTTGGCCTCAAGCAGGACAAGCTGCCAAAAGCTGAAATTGCCAGCCGGGTGAATGAGATGCTGGGCCTGGTGCACATGCAGGAATTTGCAAAACGCAAACCGCATCAGCTTTCCGGCGGTCAGCGTCAACGTGTGGCGCTGGCGCGTAGCCTGGCGAAACGGCCGAAGTTGCTGCTACTGGATGAACCGATGGGGGCGCTGGACAAAAAGCTCCGTGACCGCATGCAACTGGAAGTGGTGGATATCCTTGAACGCGTCGGCGTGACCTGCGTGATGGTAACGCACGATCAGGAAGAAGCCATGACGATGGCAGGGCGCATTGCGATCATGAACCGCGGAAAATTTGTGCAGATCGGCGAACCGGAAGAGATCTACGAGCATCCGACTACGCGCTATAGCGCCGAGTTTATCGGTTCGGTTAACGTCTTTGAAGGACTACTGAAAGAACGCCAGGAAGATGGGCTGATTATTGAGTCTCCTGGACTGGTGCATCCGCTGAAAGTAGATGCAGATGCGTCTATTGTCGATAACGTCCCTGTGTATGTTGCGCTGCGCCCGGAAAAAATCATGCTCTGTGAGGCTCCTCCCCCAGACGGTTATAACTTCGCGGTAGGTGAAGTGGTGCACATTGCCTATCTGGGCGATTTGTCGGTGTATCACGTACGTTTGAAAAGCGGCCAGATGCTGAGCGCTCAGCTACAAAATGAACATCGTTATCGCAAGGGATTACCAACCTGGGGTGACGAGGTCCGTTTGTGCTGGGATGCAGACAGCTGTGTGGTGTTGACGGTTTAAGGAGCGAAGATGAGTACACTTGAACCTCCGGCGCGCGTGGATAAAGCAGGGCGATTCACGCTGCTTATGTCGCGGCTGCAAATGAACCACGGGCGCAAGCTGGTGATTGCGCTGCCGTATGTGTGGCTGCTGCTCCTGTTTCTTCTGCCGTTTCTGATCGTCTTCAAAATCAGTTTGGCTGAAATGGCGCGGGCTATTCCACCGTATACTGACCTCGTTTCATGGGCTGACGATCAGCTATCCATCACGCTCAACTTAGCCAACTTCCTGCAACTAACGGACGATCCGCTCTATTTTGATGCCTACCTGCAATCTTTGCAGGTGGCGGGGATTTCGACGATCTGTTGTCTGCTGTTGGGCTATCCGCTGGCGTGGGCCGTCGCACACAGTAAACCCTCGACACGCAATATTCTGTTGTTGCTGGTGATTCTGCCGTCCTGGACGTCGTTTTTGATTCGCGTGTACGCCTGGATGGGGATCCTGAAAAATAACGGTGTACTGAATAACTTTCTGATGTGGCTGGGCGTTATCGATCAACCATTGACGATTCTGCACACCAATCTGGCAGTCTATATCGGTATTGTTTATGCCTATTTACCCTTTATGGTGCTGCCGATTTACACCGCGCTGACGCGTATTGATTATTCGCTGGTAGAGGCGGCGCTGGATTTGGGCGCCCGACCGTTGAAAACCTTCTTTAGCGTGATTGTGCCATTGACCAAAGGCGGGATTATCGCCGGATCGATGTTGGTGTTTATCCCGGCTGTGGGTGAGTTTGTAATTCCGGAACTGCTGGGCGGCCCGGATAGCATCATGATTGGTCGCGTGCTGTGGCAGGAGTTCTTTAACAACCGCGACTGGCCGGTGGCATCTGCCGTTGCCATTATTATGCTGCTGTTACTGATTGTGCCAATCATGTGGTTCCACAAATATCAGCAAAAAAGCATGGGGGAACACGGATGAATAACTTACCGGTCGTGCGTTCGCCGTGGCGTATTTTTATCCTGGTGCTGGGCTTTACCTTCCTGTACGCGCCGATGCTGATGCTGGTTATCTATTCGTTTAACAGTTCGAAGCTGGTAACGGTCTGGGCGGGGTGGTCAACGCGTTGGTATGGTGAACTTTTCCACGATACCGCGATGATAAGCGCCGTTGGCATGAGCTTAACGATTGCTGCGGGTGCGGCGACGATGGCGGCAATCCTCGGCACTATAGCCGCCGTGGTAATGGTGCGTTTTGGCCGTTTTCGCGGATCGAATGGGTTTGCTTTTATGATTACCGCACCGCTGGTTATGCCGGATGTCATTACCGGTTTATCACTGCTGCTGCTGTTTGTGGCGCTGGCGCATGCCATCGGCTGGCCTGCGGATCGCGGTATGTTGACCATCTGGCTGGCGCACGTCACCTTCTGTACGGCGTACGTGGCGGTGGTGATTTCCTCACGGTTGCGCGAACTGGATCACTCCATTGAGGAAGCGGCAATGGATCTTGGCGCCACGCCGCTGAAGGTCTTTTTCGTTATCACGCTGCCGATGATTATGCCTGCGGTGATCTCCGGCTGGTTACTGGCCTTCACGTTGTCGCTTGATGATCTGGTTATCGCCAGCTTTGTCTCTGGTCCTGGCGCCACAACATTACCGATGCTGGTGTTCTCCAGCGTACGTATGGGGGTTAACCCGGAGATCAACGCGCTGGCGACGCTGATTCTTGGCGTGGTAGGAATCATCGGATTTATCGCGTGGTATCTGATGGCGCGAACAGAAAAACAACGGATTCGCGATATCCAACGTGCAAGACGCGGCTGAAAAAACTAAAATCTGCCAACCTGTCTATACGGCGCCGCTGTGGTGGCTGCGCCGTTTTCATGGAAGACGACGCGTTGGGATTTTTTAAGAAATCATCCACATCACATGCTCGCTTAAACGTCCCTGCGTTGGTGCAGGTGGCGGCGCTGGCTATTATCATGATCCGCTGTCTCGATCTGTTGATGATTTTTAATACGCTAGGGTTGCGTGGAACCAGCGAATTTATTCATCGCAGCGTGCAGACCTGGAATTTGACGCTGGTGTTTCTGGGCAGCCTGGCGCTGCTGTTTATTGAAATCTACTGCGCATTTTCGCTGGTGAAAGGACGTAACTGGGCGCGTTGGGTCTATCTGTTGACCCAGATTATCGCCAGCGTTTATCTGTGGGCGGCCTCGTTGGGTTATGGTTATCCGGAACTGTTCAGCATTGCGGGAGAGTCCAGACGTGAGATCCTGCGTACGCTGGTGATGCAAAAGTTGCCGGATATGCTGGTGTTGCTGCTACTGTTTGTTCCCGCGTCCAGTCGGCGGTTCTTCCGTTTGCAGTAAATGTGGTCGGTGTTGTTTGTAGGCCGGATAAGGCGTTTGGGTCGCCATCCGGCACCGACGCCGCACAATTGCCTGATGGCGACCCAAACGCGTCTTATCAGGCCTACGAAAGCTCAGGCCTGATATGCATCCCGAATGATTTTACGTATATAATCTCCGCCCTCGATCACGTAAAGGTTTTTGTATGCAGTGCGCACTCTATGACGCCGGTCGCTGTCGTTCCTGTCAGTGGATTGAACAGCCGGTTTCCCACCAACTCACCGCCAAAATGGCCGATTTACGCCAACTGCTTGCTGAACATGCGGTGGCGGAGTGGCGCGCGCCGGTTAGCGGCCCGGAACGCGCTTTTCGCAATAAAGCCAAAATGGTGGTCAGCGGCAGCGTGGAAAAACCACTGCTTGGGATGCTGCATCGTGACGGTACGCCGGAGGATTTGTGTGATTGTCCGCTCTATCCTGCGTCTTTTTCGCCCGTATTTGCCGCGCTCAAACCGTTTATCGCCCGTGCGGGGTTAACGCCCTATAACGTGGCGCGTAAACGCGGGGAGCTTAAATATCTGCTGTTAACGGAAAGCCGGTTTGATGGCGGTATGATGCTGCGCTTTGTCCTGCGTTCAGACGCCAAACTGGCGCAGTTGCGTGCAGCGCTACCGTGGTTGCAGGAACGGTTGCCACAGTTAAAAGTGATCACTGTGAATATTCAACCGGTGCATATGGCGATTATGGAAGGGGAGACAGAAATCTTCCTCACCGAACAACAGGCGCTGGCGGAACGCTTTAATGATGTGCCGCTGTGGATACGTCCGCAGAGCTTTTTCCAGACCAACCCAGTGGTGGCTGGACATTTATATGCCACCGCACGCGACTGGGTGCGCCAGCTTCCGGTTAATCATATGTGGGATCTGTTTTGCGGCGTAGGAGGGTTTGGTCTGCATTGCGCCACGCCGCAGATGAAACTGACAGGTATTGAAATCGCGCCAGAGGCGATTACCTGTGCGAAACAGTCGGCGCAGGAGCTTGGGTTGCAAAATCTGCGTTTTCAGGCGCTGGATTCGACTCAGTTTGCTACCGCCCAGGACGAAGTACCCGATCTGGTTCTGGTGAACCCACCGCGTCGCGGGATTGGCAAACCGCTGTGCGATTTTCTTTCCCGCATGGCGCCACGTTTTATTGTCTATTCAAGCTGCAATGCGCAAACCATGGCGAAGGATATTCACGAGTTGCCAGGGTATCGCATTGACCGCGTTCAGCTTTTCGACATGTTCCCACATACCGCGCATTACGAAGTGTTAACGCTACTCAGCAGACAATAACGGATATGCCTGATGGCGCTTCGCTTATCAGGCCTACGAGGAGGGGCATGACTGTAGGCCGGATAAGGCGCTTGCGCCGCATCCGGCAAATGCAATATGCGAAAAAAAAGCCCGTACTTGCGTACGAGCTCTTCTTAAAATATGGCGGTGAGGGGGGGATTCGAACCCCCGATACGTTGCCGTATACACACTTTCCAGGCGTGCTCCTTCAGCCACTCGGACACCTCACCATATTGTATTGCTGCCTGACCGCTTGGGGGCAACGGGGCGCTACTATAGGGAGTTGCGCTAAAACGGTCAAGCAGAATTTACATGTTCACTGTTGTTTGGTTACGCAGTGTACATATTCCTCCGCCCGGACTGGCGCGGAGGATATAATTAACGCTGAGAGTCCAGTTTTTCGCCGTTGGTCACGACTTCCTGGGCTTTGCTATAACTTTCTATCAGCAACTGATACGCCGGGAAGACTTTGGTATACACTTCAGCCCATTCAGCGGCGTCTTCACGGTTCCATGTCCCCTGAATTTCAGAAGCGACGGCAGCGGTATCCATCGGCACGACGCCAGCCTGAACCACGCGAGCCAGGGTGATTTCCTGCGCCATTTTGCTGTAGGTGCCGGAGGCGTCGATTACCGCGAAGACCTTATAACCTTCAGCCACTGCGCTGATGGCCGGGAAAGCCATGCAGACGCTGGTGATCGTACCGGCGATAATCAGCGTCTTACGACCTGTTGCTTTTACCGCTTTAACGAAGTCTTCGTTATCCCAGGCGTTGATTTCGCCTTTACGCGCCACGTATTGGGCGTGGGGCGCATTGGCATGGATCTCAGGGATCAGCGGGCCATTAGGTCCCTGCGGTACAGACGCCGTGGTAATCACCGGCATTTTCGCCAGGGTGGCCATTTTAGCCAGCGCAGCAGCACGCGCACGCAGCTCTGGCATTGGCATATCGCCGACGGTCTGGAAAAGCCCGCTCTGATGGTCGATAAGCAGCATGACGGAATCATTCACATCGATGACCGGACGTGAACCATTAAAGTTTGCAGGACTGGACATATTCTTCTCCTTCGATTCAGATTTGGCCAAAACGGCCGGAGTTAAAATCGCGTACGGCTTCAGCGATTTCTTGTTTCGTGTTCATGACAAACGGGCCGTAACCTACAATTGGCTCGTTCAACGGTTCGCCAGACAGCAGCAGCACGATGGCATCGCTGGTGGCTTCAATGTGCAGCGTTTTCCCCTGCTGGCTTAGCACCACCAGTTGCGCTTCGCTGGCTGGCGTGGTGCCGTTTACGGTGATATTGCCTTTCAATACCACCAGTGCGGTGCTCCATCCTTCAGGCTGAGACAACGCGAGCTGATGATTACGTTGCAGTCGCATATCCCAGACGTTCAGCGGCGAAAAAGTATGTGCAGGCCCTTTGGTTTCCTCGTAGCTACCCGCAATAACGCGAACGCTTCCTGCTTCATCAGGGAGAGCAACCGTTGGGATAACATCGCTGGTGATGCTCTGATAACCCGGCGTGGCCATTTTGTCTTTTGCCGGCAGGTTGACCCACAGCTGTACCATTTCCAGTTCGCCGCCCCGACGGGTAAATTCCGGTGAATGGAATTCTTCGTGCAAAATTCCTGCACCTGCGGTCATCCACTGCACGTCGCCGGGACCGATAATGCCGCCGCGACCAGTTGAATCACGATGTTCAACTTCACCGCTGTAAACGATGGTCACCGTTTCAAAACCACGGTGAGGGTGTTCGCCGACGCCGCGCTTTTCGTTACCCGGTGTGAACGTATGCGGACCGGCGTAATCCAGCAGCAGGAATGGACTTAACTGCTCTGCATGAGACTGGTAAGAGAACATTGAGCGAACCGGAAATCCATCGCCAACCCAGTGCGGGCGAGGTGCGGTGTAGACGCCTGTTACTTGTTTCATTTGTGTCTCCTCAGTGGCGTTATCTTGATGTGAATAAGCTTATATTCATGACAGCGAATTGAGTAGTCGCTAAAATGGTCTTCACTGTCTCATTAATAGGACAATAAAATGACAAAGCCGGATCTCAATGATTTTGCTTGGTTTGTACATGTCGTAGAGGAAGGTGGTTTCGCCGCGGCGGGGCGTGCGCTTGATGAACCGAAATCAAAACTGAGCCGACGTATTGCGCAACTTGAAGAGAGGTTGGGGGTTCGACTTATTCAGCGAACCACCCGGCAGTTTAACGTGACTGAAGTCGGACAAACCTTTTACGAGCACTGTAAGGCGATGCTGGTGGAAGCGCAGGCGGCGCAGGATGCCATTGCGGCTTTACAGGTTGAGCCGCGTGGCGTTGTGAAGCTGACTTGTCCGGTCACCTTGTTGCATGTGCATATTGGGCCAATGCTTGCCCGATTTATGGCGCGTTATCCCGATGTATCCGTGCAGCTTGAGGCGACGAACCGTCGCGTTGATGTCATCGGTGAAGGTCTGGACGTGGCGATTCGCGTCAGACCTCGTCCATTTGAGGATAGCGACCTGGTGATGCGGGTACTTGCAGACAGGGGACACCGGTTATATGCCAGCCCGCGATTAATTGAACAAATGGGCGCGGTTAACTCCCCGGCGGAATTGACCCGTTGGCCGGGCCTGAGTCTGGCATCGGGTAAACATGTGCATCGCTGGGAGTTATTCGGCCCACAGGGCGCACGGGCGGAGGTGCATTTCACGCCGCGAATGATCACCACTGATATGCTGGCGTTACGTGAAGCCGCGATTGCCGGCGTGGGGGTTGTACAACTTCCGCAACTGATGGTGAAAGAGCAATTAGCGGCGGGTGAACTGGTGGCATTGCTCGACGGTTGGGAGCCCAAGCGGGAAATTATTCACGCAGTCTTTCCGTCTCGTCGGGGATTACTGCCCTCGGTACGCGCCCTGGTGGATTTCTTAACAGAAGAATATGCGCGGATGATTGAGGATTAAATACCTGTCCTCAGCCTATAAAAAAGGCCGGTTAAACCGACCTTTTATTATCTGGACGCCATCATGGTGGCGTGAAAACAATCAGCGACTACGGAAGACAATGCGGCCTTTGCTCAGGTCGTACGGGGTCAGCTCAACAGTCACTTTGTCGCCCGTCAGGATGCGGATATAGTTTTTGCGCATTTTACCGGAGATGTGTGCAGTAACCACGTGACCGTTTTCTAACTCTACGCGGAACATGGTATTAGGTAACGTATCGAGAACGGTACCCTGCATTTCAATATTGTCTTCTTTGGCCATCTAATCCTCTGGGGTATCACTACCGTAATTTGAACCGGCAAGATAATGCCGAAGTTCTTTTAATAAGTAAAGATTTGTGCGTTTAAAACACAGCAAATCGGGTTTGGCGCATTACTCTGACCACCCACGGCAAAGCCGCACGTAAAGCGCAACGTATAAGGGAACGAGGAGATAAACGATAGGCGTTGCCTGGCGCGAACTGTTCCTTAACGGCGGCGGGGTAATGGGCTAAACCAACTCTGCGGCACAATTATAACACCCCGACAAAAAATGTGCCGAAAACATTCACCCCTGAGGCGAAAATAACGTCCTTGGTATCCAGAAATGGCTCGGTAGCCGCTGCTGACGCAGTCTGCTCAGCTGCTCAAGGTACTCCCGCCGCGGGGTTTCGATGGCGCCCAGGGATGCTGTGTGGCTATTTAACACCTGGCAGTCGATTAATTTTCCGCCCTGACGGATAAATTCCGCGCAAAAAACAAGTAGTGCGGTCTTGGATGCATTTTCCTGACGACTGAACATTGATTCGCCACAAAACAGCGTACCTTGCGCCACGCCATACATGCCGCCGACTAATTCATTTTGTCGCCATACTTCAATTGAGTGCGCATGTCCCAGTTCGTGCAGCCGATGGTAAGCGTCCACCACATCGTGTGTGATCCAGGTGCCTTCTTCCCGATCGTTCGCACAGCCTTCAATCACCTGACCGAACGCGTAGTTGAGCGTCACACGATAAGGCGAATTTTTATGAAAGCGTTTCATGCTGCGACTGAGGTGAAAGTTCTCAGGCCAAAGAATGGCGCGCGGATCGGGTGACCACCAGAGAATAGGGTCACCGGGAGAAAACCACGGGAAAATACCGCGCTGGTAGGCCATCAACAGGCGGGCAGGGCTAAGATCGCCTCCCAGCGCCAGTAAACCGTTAGGCTCGCGTAAAGCGCCTTCCGGTGATGGGAAGGCTATAGAATGGCGGGACAGTTGCACCAGGCGCATGACAGCGAAACTCCACTACGCGAGTTTGATCGTTCAATAATAGCTTACAGACGTTGCTTAAACTGGTAATAACGCCCCTGCCTGGCTAACAGATCTGCGTGATTACCTTGCTCAATAATTTGTCCGTTGTCCATCACTATTATTTGATCAAAACGCGACAATCCGCGCAGACGATGTGTGACCATCAGCACGGTTTTATCCCGCATCACATCGCCAATTAATTCAAGCATTTGGCTTTCTGTTGTGGCATCAAGCCCTTCGGTAGGCTCATCCAGCAGCATCAGCGGGGCATCATGCAGCAAGGCGCGGGCGATAGCCAGACGGCGGAGCTCGCCGCCGGAAAGCTGACGACCGCCTTCGCCCAACCAGGCGTTGAGCCCATCGTCTTCAAGCAGTTTTTCCAGACCGACGCGGCGCAGGATCGCGGATAATGCTTCATCGCTGGCGTGCGGAGCTGCCAGCAGCAGGTTATCGCGAAGCGTAGCGCTAAACAGATGTACGCGCTGTGGCACGACGCTGATGATTTGGCGCAATGTGGCTTCATTCAGGGCTGAAAGCGGTCGATCGTTAATCAGGATTTCGCCACTCTGCGGATCCCATGCGCGGGTCAGCAATTGTAACAACGTTGACTTTCCGCAGCCAGTGCGACCTAAAATAGCGATGTGCTCACCGGGTTTTGCCAGTAAAGAAAGGGTGTCGAGTGCTTTTTGCGTCTGCCCCGGATAGCTGAATGAGACCTCACGCAGGGTAAGAGTGAGCTGCTCAGAAACCGGAGATTCGGTATCCGGGAAGGTGACTTCTGGCTGCTGTTCGGTCAGTTCGGTGATGCGTAATGCAGAGGCGATAACCTGGCCGAGATGCTGAAACGCGCCGGTGACAGGCGCTAATGCCTCAAACGCAGCCAGCGCACAGAAGACAAACAGCGCGATTAGCGCGCCTGGCTGGGTATTTCCGCCCACGTCGCCTGAGGCCATCCATAACATCATAATCACCGCCAGCGCGCCGATTAACAGCATGATCGCCTGCGACAGTGCCGTTAATTCGGACTGACGTCGCTGCGCTTCATGCCACTGCAATTCGGTGGCTTCCATTTGAGCCCGGTAGCGTTCACTGGCGCCGAAGATAGTTAATTCAGCCTGGCCCTGCAGCCAGGAGGTTAATTGCTGACGATATTGCCCACGCAAATGCGTCAGGTTTTGCCCGGTACTTTTACCGGCCTGATAAAAGAGTGGGGGCAGAATGAATAAGGTCAGCAGCATAATACCGCCGAGGGTGACAGCCAGCGTGAAATCGAGAACGCTCAGTCCCAGCGTGACCACCATGATGACGACAAACGCTCCCACCAGCGGAGACAGAACGCGTAAATAAAGATGATCGAGCGTGTCGACATCAGCGACGACGCGGTTAAGTAATTCACCTTGTCTATAGCGGGACAGGCCAGCAGGGGAGAGCGGTAGCAGCTTGCTGAAGGTATAAATCCGCAGGTGTTGCAGCACTCGGAACGTGGCGTCGTGACTGACCAGGCGCTCGAAATAACGGCCTGCGGTTCGGGTGATTGCCGCACCACGTACGCCCGCGGCGGGGAGCATATAGTTAAAACTGTAAATTCCAGTGACGCCCACCACCGCAGAAGCAGACAGGAACCAACCTGAGAGCGTCAGCAAGCCAATACTGGCCAGCAGCGTAACGATCGCCAGAACGATGCCCAGCGTTAACATCCATTTGTGACGTTTATACAGCGTCAGATAGGGTAGCAAAGCGCGCATTTAGATATCCTCCTGACGATGAGCCAGTAGTGTTGCAAAAGCACCGTTGGCAGCGCTAAGTTCAGCCCAGCTACCTTGTTCAACGATCTGACCATCCTGCATGACCCAGATAGCATCCCAGTCGGCAAGATCTTCAAGCTGGTGCGTCACCATCAGCGTGGTCTGGCGGCGCGATGCTGCGTTCAATGCCTGCATCACGCGTTGTTCACTGTGGGCATCAAGGCTGGCTGCGGGTTCGTCCAGCAGAAGCAACTGACACGGATTAAGTAACGCGCGCGCCACGGCCACGCGCTGCGCTTGACCAACAGAAAGTCGGGCCGCCTGATCGCCGACTGGCGTATCTACGCCCTGCGGCAGCAGCGGTAAAAACTCGCTCACCCAGGCGCTGTCGAGTGCGGCCTGAAGCTGTTCTTCACTGGCATCGGGCCGTGCCAGCAGTACGTTTTCGCGTAACGTGGCGGCAGGAAGCTGCGGGTTTTGCCCAACCCACGACAGCTGTTTGCGCCAGGAATCAGGCGACAGGTCGCGTAGTTCAAAACCATTGATCCGCAGCGATCCCTGATAAGAAAGAAAACCGGACAGAACATTCAGCAGCGAACTTTTTCCCGAGCCGCTACGTCCTACCACTACCGCACGTTGACCTGCTGCCAGGGTAAAGTTGAGCGGTCCCGCAAGCACTTTGCCTTCCGGCGAGGTGATGACCAGACCAGCAGCCTCAATTGAAACGGCATCTTTCGTCGCCAGCTCAATCTCACCACGCTCAGGGTGCGCCAGCGGGGTTTCCATAAAGGTTTTCAGACTGTCTGCTGCTCCAACGGCTTGCGCTTTGGCGTGATAAAACGTCCCGAGATCGCGCAGGGGTTGGAAAAACTCTGGTGCCAGAATGAGCGCCAGGAAACCGGACGCCAGCGTGACGCCCATACCGTAGTGGCCGAAGTCGAGCTCGCCGAGGTAGGAAAAACCGAAGTAAACCGCGACCAGAGCGATAGACAACGACGTAAAGAACTCGAGGACCCCGGATGACAGGAATGCCAGGCGCAGGACTTCCATCGTACGCTGGCGGAAATCCTGTGATGCTGCGCGAATACTTTCTGTTTCGGCTTCACCGCGGCCAAATATTCTCAGCGTTTCCATACCCCGGAGGCGATCGAGAAAATGACCGCTTAGTCGGGCAAGCGCCTGAAAGTTGCGGCGGTTAGCGTCGGCTGCGCCCATACCGACCATCGCCATAAACAGAGGGATTAGCGGGGCGGTTCCGAGCAGAATAAGAGCGGCTACCCAGTTTGACGGAAAAACGGCCGCCACAATCAACAGGGGAACGCATACGGCCAGCGCCATTTGCGGCAGATAACGCGCATAGTAATCATGCATATCGTCAATCTGCTCGAGGATCAGGGTCGCCCAGCTCCCGGCTGGTTTACCCTGTATCCAGGCCGGACCCGCCTGTTGCAGGCGATCGAGAACCTGGCGACGAATCTCAAAGCGAATATGTTGCCCGGCGTGAAACCCGACGCGTTCGCGCAACCAGACGACCCATGCGCGCAGGATGAAAACCAAAATCAGCACGATGAAAGGGAGCAGAAGCGCTTCCCGGGGGATATTGCCCATGATCATATGGTCCAGAATTCGGGCCATGAGCCAGGCCTGAGCGACAATTAACAGGCCGCTCACGAATCCCAGCAGGCGTGAAATGTTCAGCCATCGTTGGGATATTACACTTTGCTGTTTTAACCAGCGGGTCAGCTCTTTTTGACGGGTTTTATTCATTGCACGCTTAGCAGGTGAGTTATTGGAATTTTTGGGCAGGACAATGTTACAACGAGGCAAAAATAAAGGCGACTTATAGTCGCCTTTTTTACTTTTGTTACTGATTTGTAAAACTTATTTGCAAGCGTCTGCCAGACCGTCGAGATAACGTTCTGCGTCAAGCGCAGCCATACAACCCGTGCCAGCAGAAGTGATCGCCTGGCGATAAATATGGTCCATCACGTCACCCGCTGCGAAGACGCCTGGAATGCTGGTTTGCGTCGCATTGCCGTGAATACCGGACTGAACTTTGATGTAGCCGTTTTCCAGTTCGAGCTGACCGTCGAAAATGGCGGTATTCGGGCTGTGACCGATGGCGACAAACAATCCCGCAACGTCAAGTGATTCAACGTTGTCAGTATTTTGCGTATCGCGCAGACGCAGTCCGGTTACGCCCATTTGATCGCCAGTCACTTCTTCCAGCGTACGGTGCGTATGCAGCACGATGTTGCCGTTTTCCACTTTATCCATCAACCGCTTGATAAGAATTTTCTCAGCACGGAAGCTGTCGCGACGGTGAATCAAATGTACTTCAGACGCGATATTTGCCAGATACAACGCTTCTTCAACAGCGGTATTGCCACCGCCGATCACCGCAACTTTTTGGTTACGGTAGAAGAAACCGTCGCAGGTGGCGCAAGCGGAAACGCCGCGGCCTTTAAATGCTTCCTCTGAAGGCAAGCCCAGGTAGCGTGCGGACGCGCCAGTGGCGATGATCAATGCGTCACAGGTGTATTCACCGCTGTCGCCGGTCAGACGGAAAGGACGGTTTTGCAGATCAACTTTGCTGATGTGATCAAAAATGATTTCTGTCTCAAATTTGGTCGCATGTTCGTGCATACGTTCCATCAGCAATGGGCCAGTAAGATCGTGCGGATCGCCAGGCCAGTTTTCCACTTCTGTTGTTGTGGTCAACTGACCACCTTTTTCCATACCGGTAATCAGTACCGGTTGCAGGTTAGCGCGTGCAGCGTAGACCGCAGCGGTATATCCCGCAGGGCCTGAGCCCAGAATAAGAAGTTTACTGTGTTTGGTTGCGCCCATGAGATCCCCATAGTTGTTGGCAGGCAATGAGCAGGATTGTAGGGAATTTACAGGCGTAAAAAAAGAGTATGGCGATTTTGTTAACAATATGTGTAATAGCGGAAACCGATGAACGACAGATTGAGTCGTAATACTATAACGATTTCTACTTAAAATCGGTTAGTTATAAGGTGATAAAATGACGAATTTCCATCACTGCGACTGAATAACTGGCATGTTGTACTAAAAATCGATGTTTTGCTTTGACAATCCCCTGCTGTTTTGCGAAAACATTCAAGGAAGAAAAAAACTGTGTCATGTATGTGCTGCATAATCATGCATGTAGATACCATGTTTACCGTGTTAGCGAAATCTACGCATGGTGTGGACAGATGCCATTCGTGATGTCGATAGCCGCCGACAGGCAACGGTCTTCTCACCATAAACCCAGACATTGCAAGCCGTAAATCCCTCTGGGCTGCGGTTTATTTTGATGGGGAGCGACTCTGAACAGTGATGTTAGTAGAGTCAGGCAGGAGTAGGGAAGGAATACAGAGAGACAATAATAATGGTAGATAGTAAGAAGCGCCCTGGCAAAGATCTCGACCGTATTGATCGTAACATTCTTAATGAGCTGCAAAAGGATGGGCGTATTTCTAACGTCGAGCTTTCTAAACGTGTGGGACTTTCACCGACGCCCTGCCTTGAGCGTGTGCGTCGGTTGGAAAGGCAGGGTTTCATTCAGGGCTATACAGCGCTGTTAAACCCACATTATCTGGATGCATCACTTCTGGTTTTTGTTGAGATAACTCTGAATCGTGGCGCCCCGGATGTGTTTGAACAATTTAACTCTGCAGTACAAAAACTTGAAGAAATTCAAGAGTGTCATTTAGTTTCCGGTGATTTCGACTATTTGCTGAAAACACGCGTACCGGATATGTCAGCATACCGTAAGCTGCTGGGGGAAACCCTGCTGCGTCTGCCTGGCGTAAATGACACACGTACTTATGTAGTAATGGAAGAAGTCAAACAGAGCAATCGTCTGGTAATTAAGACGCGCTAACACGGAACAGGTGCAAAATCGACGCAGTTTGATTACACTCCTGTTAATCCATACAGCAACAGTGCCGGGGCAACCCGGTGCTGTTGTCCGTTTTAGCATCGGGCAGGAAAAGCCTGAAACCTGGAGAGCCGTTTTTGAGCCAGGAATACACTGAAGACAAAGACGTCACATTGACGAAGTTAAGCAGCGGGCGCCGACTTCTGGAAGCGCTACTGATCCTTATTGCCCTTTTTGCCGTCTGGTTGATGGCTGCCTTACTCAGCTTTAACCCTTCGGATCCCAGTTGGTCGCAAACCGCATGGCATGAACCTATCCATAACCTGGGAGGCATTCCCGGTGCATGGCTGGCGGACACGCTGTTCTTTATTTTTGGCGTCATGGCCTACACCATTCCGGTCATTATTGTCGGCGGCTGCTGGTTTGCCTGGCGACACCAGGCCAGCGACGAATACGTCGATTATTTTGCTGTTTCATTGCGCATTATTGGCGTTCTGGCCCTGATCCTCACCTCCTGCGGGCTGGCCGCAATTAACGCCGATGACATCTGGTATTTCGCCTCTGGCGGGGTGATTGGCAGCCTGCTCAGCACTACGCTGCAGCCATTACTGCACAGTAGCGGCGGTACGCTTACGCTTTTGTGCATCTGGGCTGCGGGATTAACGCTGTTTACCGGCTGGTCATGGGTGAGCATTGCGGAAAAACTGGGTGGCTGGTTACTTAATATCCTGACATTTGCCAGCAACCGTACCCGCCGCGACGATACCTGGGTCGATGACGAAGAATATGAAGATGAAGAAGAGTTTGTCGACGCCGCTGATGGTAAACCCCATGAATCGCGTCGGGCTCGAATTCTGCGCGGTGCGTTAGCGCGCCGTAAACGCCTTGCTGAGAAATTTACCAATCCGCTGGGCCGTCATACTGATGCTGCGCTGTTCTCCGGCAAACGCATGGATGATGAAGACGACATTGAATACAGCGCCCGTGGCGTGGTCGCCGATCCGAACGATGTGCTGTTTTCCGGTAATCGGGCAACATTGCCTGAATACGACGAACTCGATCCACTGCTGAACGGTCATTCGGTGACAGAGCCGGTAGCTGCCGCAGCAGCAGCCACAACGGCATCTCAGGCCTGGAGCGCGCCGGTTGATCCGCTGTTGCAAACGTCGCCAGTTACCAGCACCGTTATGGAACAATCGACGCCAGCCGTTGCCTGGCAATCCGCGCCTGGCCCGCAAACCGGTGATGCGGTGATTGCGCCTGCGCCTGAAGGTTATCCGCAGTCAGCCGAATATGCTCAGCCTGCGGTGCAGCAGCCGTATGAGCCATGGCAACAGCCAGTTGCACAGGAGAATCCTCAGCCGGAATATTACGCACCGCAAACGTCTGAACCGGTGTATGCGCAACCCGCCGCGCCGCAGCCGCAGGAATTCACCGCGCAGCAAAACTGGCAGCAGGAACCTGTTTATCAGTCGGAGCCTGAGCCGCAACCTGTCTATCAGCAGGAGCCTGGCTTCCAACAACCTTCCGCGTTCCAGCAACCGGTGGTTGAACAACCTTCTGTAGTGGAACCTGAGCCAGTTGTTGAGGAGACGAAACCCTCTCGTCCGCCGCTCTACTATTTTGAAGAAGTCGAAGAGAAACGAGCGCGCGAGCGTGAGCAGTTGGCCGCATGGTATCAGCCTATTCCAGAACCCGCTCAGGAGCCCGAGCGTGTTAAGCCGTCTATGCCATCTATGCCGACGGCTGCCTCCATTCCGCCCGTGGAGTCTGTTGCTGCCGTTGCGCCGCTGGCTGCCGGGGTGAAAAGCGCCGCTTCTGGGGCAAATGCCGCTGCCGCAGCACCTGTGTTTAGCCTTGCGGGTAGCGGTGCGCCGCGTCCGCAGGTGAAAGAAGGGATTGGCCCGCAACTGCCGCGCCCGAATCGTGTGCGCGTGCCTACTCGTCGGGAGTTAGCATCGTATGGCATAAAACTGCCGTCACAGCGTATGGCTGAAGAGAAAGCTCGCGAAGAGCAGCTTGATACCAATGCGTACAGCGACGATGAAATTGATGCAATGCAGCAGGATGAGCTGGCACGTCAGTTTGCCCAGTCTCAGCAGCACCGTTATGGCGATGATTATCAGGACGATACCCATCAGACTGATGAAGAAGATTTGGCCGCAGAAGCGGAACTGGCTCGCCAGTTTGCCTCGTCCCAGCAGCAGCGCTATTCTGGCGAACAGCCTGCCGGGGCCAATCCGTTCTCGCTTGATGACTTTGAATTTTCGCCAATGAAAACGCTGGTGGATGACGGTCCGCATGAGCCGCTGTTTACGCCAGGCGTGATGCCTGAGCCTGCGCCGCAGCACCAGGAACCAGTCGCACCGCAGCAGCATTATCAGCAGCCGGCACAGCCAGTCGCACCGCAGCAGCATTACCAGCAGCCGGCACAGTCAGTCGCACCGCAGCAGCATTACCAGCAGCCGGCACAGCCAGTCGCACCGCAGCAGCATTATCAGCAGCCAGCACAGTCTGTCGCACCACAGCAGCATTATCAGCAGCCGGCACAGCCTGTTACACCGCCGCCGCAGGATAGCCTGATCCATCCACTCTTGATGCGTAACGGCGACAGCCGTCCGGTTCAGCGTCCGAGTACGCCGCTGCCATCGTTAGATCTGCTCACGCCGCCGCCGAGTGAAGTTGAGCCGATTGATACTTTTGCACTGGAACAAATGGCGCGTCTGGTGGAAGCGCGTCTGGCGGACTTCCGTATTAAAGCTGATGTAGTGAACTACTCTCCAGGGCCGGTCATTACCCGTTTTGAACTAAACCTGGCGCCAGGGGTTAAAGCGGCGCGCATTTCCAACCTGTCACGAGATCTGGCGCGTTCGTTGTCGACCGCTGCGGTTCGCGTGGTCGAGGTCATTCCTGGCAAACCGTATGTCGGACTGGAATTACCGAATAAAAAACGTCAAACCGTTTATCTGCGCGAAGTGTTAGATAATGCGAAATTCCGTGATAACTCGTCTCCGTTGACTGTGGTGCTGGGTAAAGATATTGCGGGCGAACCGGTTGTTGCCGATCTGGCGAAAATGCCGCACCTGCTGGTGGCAGGGACTACCGGTTCCGGTAAGTCTGTTGGGGTGAATGCCATGATCCTCAGCATGTTGTATAAGGCGCAGCCAGAAGACGTTCGCTTTATCATGATTGACCCGAAAATGCTGGAGCTGTCGGTTTATGAAGGCATTCCGCATCTGCTGACTGAAGTTGTGACCGACATGAAAGATGCTGCCAACGCTTTGCGCTGGAGCGTCAATGAAATGGAACGTCGCTACAAACTGATGTCGGCGCTCGGCGTACGTAACCTTGCCGGTTATAACGAGAAAATCGCCGAAGCAGCTCGTATGGGACGTCCGATCCCGGACCCGTACTGGAAGCCGGGCGACAGTATGGACGTTCAGCATCCAGTGCTGGAAAAACTGCCGTATATCGTTGTTCTGGTGGATGAATTCGCCGATCTGATGATGACTGTAGGTAAGAAAGTGGAAGAACTGATTGCACGTCTGGCGCAAAAAGCGCGTGCGGCGGGGATCCACCTGGTGCTGGCAACCCAGCGACCATCCGTTGACGTCATTACCGGTCTGATTAAAGCGAATATCCCGACGCGTATTGCCTTTACCGTGTCCAGCAAAATTGACTCGCGTACTATCCTTGATCAGGGCGGCGCGGAATCGCTGCTGGGGATGGGCGACATGCTCTATTCGGCACCGAACTCGACGATCCCTGTGCGTGTACACGGCGCCTTTGTACGCGATGAAGAAGTTCACGCGGTGGTGCAGGACTGGAAAGCGCGCGGTCGTCCACAATATGTTGATGGCATTACCTCAGACAGCGAAAGCGAAGGTGGCACTGGTGGCTTTGATGGCGGCGAAGAGTTAGATCCGTTGTTCGATCAGGCGGTGAACTTTGTTACCCAGAAACGCAAAGCTTCCATCTCCGGTGTTCAACGTCAGTTCCGTATCGGCTACAACCGAGCGGCGCGCATCATCGAGCAGATGGAAGCGCAGGGAATTGTCAGCGAGCAAGGGCATAATGGTAATCGTGAAGTGCTGGCTCCGCCGCCCTTCGATTAATTGCAAAGTTAAGTAATTCAGTATTTTCTACTTTCCTCATGCTGATTTTTGGCCTGAAATGGATAGCAGAGGGATCTCCCCGTTGGGAGTGACGTATTTTGAGGAATAACGATGAAAAGAATCGCAATCACCTGTGCATTACTGTCGAGCTTTGTGGTGAGCAGCGTCTGGGCTGATGCTGCCAGCGACCTGAAAAGCCGCCTGGATAAAGTCAGTAGCTTCCATGCCAGCTTTACGCAAAAGGTTACGGACGGTAGCGGTGCGGCAGTGCAGGAGGGTCAGGGTGATTTATGGGTTAAACGTCCTAATCTGTTTAACTGGCACATGACGCAGCCTGACGAGAGCATCCTGGTCTCTGATGGTAAAACGCTGTGGTTCTTTAACCCGTTTGTTGAACAAGCTACTGCAACCTGGCTGAAAGACGCCACCGGCAACACGCCGTTCATGTTGATTGCGCGTAACCAGGCCAGCGACTGGCAGCAGTACAACATTAAGCAAAACGGCGATGATTTCGTGCTGACGCCGAAAACCAGCAACGGTAACCTGAAACAGTTTACGATCAATGTTGGGCGTGACGGGACGATCCATCAGTTTAGCGCCGTTGAGCAAGACGATCAGCGCAGCAGCTATCAACTGAAATCGCAGCAGAATGGCGCGATTGAACCATCTAAATTCACCTTTACCCCGCCACAAGGTGTAACGGTTGACGATCAACGTAAGTAGAGGCGTGTGAGTGAGCAATCTGTCGCTCGACTTTTCTGATAATACCTTTCAGCCACTGGCCGCGCGTATGCGGCCAGAAAATTTAGCGCAGTATATCGGCCAGCAGCATCTGCTGGCTACGGGTAAGCCTTTGCCCCGCGCCATTGAGGCCGGGCACCTGCACTCTATGATTTTATGGGGACCGCCGGGAACGGGTAAAACCACCCTTGCCGAAGTTATTGCCCGTTACGCTAACGCCGATGTTGAACGAATTTCGGCGGTCACCTCTGGCGTAAAAGAAATTCGTGAAGCGATTGAGCGTGCGCGTCAGAACCGTAACGCTGGCCGACGCACAATACTGTTTGTGGACGAAGTCCATCGATTTAATAAAAGCCAGCAGGATGCGTTTTTACCGCATATTGAAGACGGTACAATTACGTTTATTGGCGCTACCACCGAAAACCCCTCGTTTGAATTGAATTCGGCGCTGCTGTCGCGGGCACGCGTTTATTTGCTGAAATCGTTAACCACCGACGATATTGAACAGGTGCTTGACCAGGCAATGTCAGACAAAGCGCGTGGCTACGGCGATCAGGATATTGTTCTGCCACAAGAGACGCGTCGGGCGATTGCTGAACTGGTTAATGGTGATGCGCGGCGGGCGCTGAATACGCTGGAAATGATGGCCGATATGGCCGAAGTTGATGATTCCGGCAAGCGCGTATTGAAAGCGGAATTACTGACCGAAATTGCCGGTGAACGCAGCGCGCGCTTTGATAATAAAGGCGATCGCTTTTACGATCTCATCTCCGCCTTACACAAGTCGGTACGTGGTAGCGCGCCGGATGCGGCGCTCTACTGGTATGCGCGAATCATTACCGCTGGTGGCGATCCGCTGTACGTTGCCCGTCGCTGCCTGGCGATTGCCTCTGAAGATGTGGGCAACGCAGATCCTCGCGCTATGCAGGTGGCGATTTCCGCGTGGGATTGTTTCACTCGCGTGGGACCCGCGGAAGGCGAGCGGGCAATCGCTCAGGCGATCGTCTATCTGGCCTGTGCGCCGAAGAGTAACGCGGTTTACACCGCCTTTAAAGCCGCGCTGGCCGACGCCCGTGAACGTCCGGATTACGACGTTCCCGTTCACCTGCGCAATGCGCCGACTAAGCTGATGAAAGAGATGGGCTACGGTCAGGAGTATCGTTACGCGCATGATGAACCAAATGCCTATGCCGCCGGAGAAGAGTACTTCCCCCAGGAAATGGCACAAACGCGCTATTATCGCCCCACAAACAGAGGTCTTGAAGGCAAGATTGGCGAAAAGCTCGCCTGGCTCGCCGGACAGGATCAAAATAGCCCTATAAAACGCTACCGTTAGTGTTATCGTTGCGGTAATGTTGTCTCTGTATCCCTGTGACCGCAGGCTGTGGTCACTTTTCCCATTTTAATTCGATAAGCACAGGATAAGCATGCTCGATCCCAATCTGCTGCGTAATGAGCCAGACGCAGTCGCAGAAAAACTGGCAAGCCGGGGCTTTAAGCTGGATGTAGATAAGCTGCGCGCTCTTGAAGAGCGTCGTAAAGTTCTGCAGGTACAAACTGAAAACCTGCAGGCAGAGCGTAACTCTCGATCGAAATCCATTGGCCAGGCAAAAGCGCGCGGGGAAGATATCGAGTCTTTACGTCTGGAAGTGAACAAACTGGGCGAAGAGCTGGATGCCGCGAAAGCTGAACTTGATACCTTACAGGCCGAGATCCGCGACATTGCGCTGACCATTCCTAACCTGCCAGCGGATGAAGTTCCGGTGGGTAAAGATGAAAATGACAACGTCGAAGTCAGCCGCTGGGGTACACCGCGTGAGTTTGATTTCGAAGTCCGCGATCATGTTACCCTGGGTGAAATGCACACGGGTCTTGATTTCGCCGCTGCGGTGAAGCTTACCGGCTCTCGTTTCGTGGTCATGAAAGGGCAGATCGCACGTATGCATCGTGCGCTGTCTCAGTTCATGCTGGATCTGCATACCGAACAGCATGGTTACAGCGAAAACTATGTTCCGTATCTGGTTAACCATGACACGCTGTACGGTACCGGGCAACTGCCGAAATTCGCTGGCGATCTGTTCCATACCCGTCCGCTGGACGAAGAAGCTGACAGCAGCAATTATGCGCTGATCCCAACGGCCGAAGTTCCGCTGACTAACCTGGTGCGTGACGAAATCATTGACGAAGATGCGCTGCCGATCAAAATGACCGCGCATACGCCGTGCTTCCGTTCTGAAGCAGGCTCTTACGGTCGTGATACCCGTGGTCTGATCCGTATGCACCAGTTCGATAAAGTTGAGATGGTGCAGATTGTTCGTCCGGAAGATTCAATGGACGCACTGGAAGAGATGACCGGCCACGCCGAGAAGGTTCTTCAACTGCTGGGTCTGCCGTACCGTAAGATCATTTTGTGCACAGGCGACATGGGCTTCGGCGCATGCAAAACCTACGATCTGGAAGTGTGGATCCCAGCGCAGAATACCTATCGCGAAATCTCATCCTGCTCCAACGTGTGGGATTTCCAGGCGCGTCGCATGCAAGCGCGTTGCCGCAGCAAATCCGACAAAAAGACCCGTCTGGTGCATACCCTGAACGGTTCCGGTCTGGCAGTTGGGCGTACGCTGGTGGCGGTAATGGAAAACTATCAGCAGGCAGATGGCCGCATTCAGGTTCCGGAAGTACTACGTCCGTACATGAATGGCCTGGAATTCATCGGCTAACCTATCTTTCTATGCTAAAAAGCGCCTCAGGGCGCTTTTTTTATGCTCGTTTGACGTTGGACAATAACCCTTACCTACATAGGAGTAATACTGCCTTCGAATGAAAGTCAGTATCTACCAGTCTGTAAAGTGATACTAGCGATATATAAAAATATATACAACGAGTATTTATTTTTTGTTTATTGTGAGCAGCAGAGTGAGCCCCTATGAAAACTAAGATCCCCGATGCCTTGCTGGCAGCTGAGGTTAGTCGCCGCGGTTTGGTAAAAACGACGGCGATAGGCGGGCTGGCGGTGGCCAGTAGCGCGTTTACCCTGCCATTTACCCGTATTGCAAACGCTGCAGAAGCCATTAATCCCACGCAGCGCAATGAGAAAGTCATCTGGAGCGCGTGTACGGTGAACTGCGGTAGCCGCTGTCCATTGCGGATGCATGTGGTAGACGGTGAAATAAAATATGTCGAAACCGACAACACAGGTGATGATAACTATGACGGCCTGCACCAGGTGCGTGCTTGTCTGCGTGGTCGCTCCATGCGTCGTCGCGTTTATAATCCCGATCGTCTGAAATACCCGATGAAACGTGTCGGTAAGCGCGGCGAAGGTAAATTTGAGCGCATCAGTTGGGATGAGGCGTACGAGATCATTGCCAGCAACATGCAGCGTCTGATTAAAGACTATGGTAACGAATCTATCTATCTGAACTACGGCACCGGCACGCTGGGTGGCACCCTGACACGCTCCTGGCCGCCGGGTAAAACCCTGGTGGCACGTCTGATGAACTGCTGTGGTGGGTACCTGAATCACTACGGGGACTACTCTTCGGCACAAATCGCTGCCGGGTTGAACTATACCTACGGCGGCTGGGCCGACGGTAACAGCCCGTCCGATATTGAAAACAGCAAGCTGGTGGTGCTGTTCGGTAATAACCCTGGTGAAACCCGTATGAGCGGGGGCGGGGTAACCTACTACCTTGAACAGGCGCGCCAGAAATCCAATGCCCGGATGATTATTATCGATCCCCGCTATACCGACACCGGCGCAGGGCGTGAAGATGAATGGATCCCGATCCGTCCTGGTACAGATGCGGCGCTGGTTAATGGTCTGGCGTATGTTCTGATCACCGAAAACCTGGTGGACCAGGCGTTCCTCGACAAATACTGCGTGGGTTACGACGAGAAAACCTTACCGGCCGATGCGCCGAAGAATGGCCACTATAAGGCGTATATTCTTGGGCAGGGGACAGACGGTATTGCCAAGACCCCGGAATGGGCGGCGCAGATTACCGGTATTCCCGCTGACCGTATCATCAAACTGGCGCGTGAAATTGGCAGCGCTAAACCGGCATACATCAGCCAGGGTTGGGGGCCGCAGCGTCATGCTAACGGTGAAATAGCGACCCGCGCTATTTCTATGCTGGCCATTCTGACCGGTAATGTTGGTATCAACGGCGGCAACAGCGGTGCGCGTGAGGGTTCATACAGTCTGCCGTTTGAGCGTATGCCTACGCTGGAAAACCCTGTTGAAACCAGCATCTCAATGTTTATGTGGACGGACGCTATTGAGCGTGGCCCGGAAATGACGGCGCTGCGTGACGGCGTTCGCGGCAAAGATAAGCTTGATGTTCCGATTAAAATGATCTGGAATTATGCTGGTAACTGCCTGATTAACCAGCACTCCGATATTAACCGTACGCACGAAATCCTGCAGGATGAGAAAAAGTGCGAGATGATCGTGGTCATCGACTGCCATATGACCTCCTCGGCGAAATATGCGGATATTTTGCTGCCAGACTGTACCGCTTCCGAACAGATGGACTTCGCGCTGGATGCGTCCTGCGGAAACATGTCCTATGTGATTTTCACCGATCAGGCGATCAAACCACGTTTCGAATGCAAGACTATCTACCAGATGACCAGCGAGCTGGCGAAACGCCTTGGCGTCGAGCAGCAGTTTACCGAAGGTCGTACTCAGGAAGAGTGGATGCGTCATCTGTATGAGCAGTCGCGTAAAGCCATTCCTGAACTGCCTGGGTTTGAAGAGTTCCGCAAACAAGGCATCTTTAAGCAGCGAGACCCTGAAGGACACCACGTGGCGTACAAAGCGTTCCGTGAGGATCCCAAAGCCAATCCGCTCACCACGCCGTCGGGTAAGATCGAAATTTATTCGCAGCAGCTTGCCGAGATCGCGGCAACCTGGGAGCTACCGGAAGGGGATGTGATCGATCCATTACCGATTTATACCCCTGGCTTTGAAAGTTTAGACGATCCGCTGGTGGAGAAATTCCCGCTGCAACTGACCGGCTTCCACTACAAATCTCGCGTCCACTCGACCTATGGCAACGTAGATGTTCTGAAAGCATCCTGCCGCCAGGAAATGTGGATCAATCCGTTGGATGCGCAGCGACGTGGCATTAACAACGGCGACAAGGTACGCATCTTTAACGATCGTGGCGAGGTGCATATCGAAGCGAAAGTGACGCCGCGTATGATGCCCGGCGTGGTGGCATTAGGCGAAGGGGCCTGGTACGACCCGGACACGAAGCGTGTGGATCAGGGCGGCTGTATTAACGTCCTGACGACTCAGCGTCCTTCTCCTCTCGCGAAGGGGAATCCGTCACATACGAACCTTGTTCAGGTTGAAAAGGTGTAAGGAGTAACCGATGACAACCCAGTATGGATTTTTTATTGATTCCAGCCGTTGCACCGGTTGCAAAACCTGCGAACTGGCCTGCAAAGACTTCAAAAATTTAACCCCGGATGTCAGTTTCCGCCGCATTTACGAGTACGCGGGTGGCGACTGGCAAGAAGACAATGGCGTCTGGCATCAAAACGTCTTTGCCTATTACCTCTCTATTGCCTGTAATCACTGTGAAGACCCGGCCTGCACCAAGGTGTGTCCGAGCGGCGCGATGCACAAACGTGAAGATGGCTTCGTCGTCGTGGATGAAGATGTGTGCATTGGCTGTCGGTATTGCCACATGGCCTGTCCTTACGGTGCGCCCCAGTACAATGCTGAAAAAGGACATATGACCAAATGCGATGGCTGCCATGAGCGCGTCGCTGAAGGTAAGAAACCTATCTGCGTTGAGTCCTGCCCACTGCGTGCGCTGGATTTCGGTCCGATTGACGAACTGCGCAAAAAACACGGTACTCTGGCCGCGGTTGCGCCACTACCGGGCGCGCACTTCACCAAACCGAGCATTGTTATCAAACCTAACGCCAATAGCCGCCCGACCGGGGATACCACGGGTTATCTGGCCAATCCGAAGGAGGTGTAAGATGGGAAGTGGATGGCATGAATGGCCGCTGATGATCTTCACGGTCTTCGGACAGTGTGTGGTTGGTGGCTTTATCGTTCTGGCGTTGGCGTTAATGAAAGGGGACTTACGTCCTGAATCACAGCAGCGGGTAATCGCCTGCATGTTCGGGCTGTGGGTACTGATGGGTATTGGCTTTATTGCTTCTATGCTCCATCTGGGCTCGCCGATGCGTGCCTTTAACTCGCTCAATCGCGTAGGCGCTTCTGCGCTGAGCAATGAAATCGCCAGTGGTTCAGTGTTCTTTGCCATTGGCGGCATCGGCTGGCTGCTGGCGATGTTGAAAAAAATGCCGCCCGCACTACGCAATCTGTGGTTAGTTGTCACCATGGTGCTGGGCGTTGTTTTTGTCTGGATGATGGTACGTGTGTATAACACCATTGATACCGTGCCGACCTGGTACAGCGTCTGGACGCCGCTGGGTTTCTTCCTGACGCTGTTTATGGGCGGTCCGCTGCTGGGATATCTGCTATTGAGAATTGCCGGTATTGACGGTTGGGCGATGCGTCTGCTGCCTGCCATTTCGGTTCTTGCTCTGGTCATAAGTGCCATTATGTCTGTAATGCAGGGGGCCGAACTGGCGACGATCCACAGTTCGATTCAACAGGCGTCTGCGCTGGTTCCGGATTATGGCTCACTGATGGCCTGGCGGATCGTGGCACTGGCGTTAGCGTTGTGCTGCTGGATTGTACCGCAAGTCAAAGGTTACCAACCCGCAATACCACTGCTTTCCGTCGCATTTATTCTGTTGATAGTCGGCGAGCTGATTGGTCGTGGCGTGTTCTATGGCCTGCATATGACTGTCGGTATGGCGGTTGCAAGCTAATTCATAATATGCCGGATGGCGGCTCGTGCCTTCTCCGGCCTACAGATCCGTAGGCCTTAACGCGCGCGCCATCAGGCATTATGTTACGCCAGGTTTTTCCCCGGTTTTTTATTTCTGTTTCGTTAACGTATCGTAGCTGGTCATCAGATTTCGATAATCGGGAATGTGATTAGAGAACAACGTCGCCAGCCCTTCGATATCGTTACGCCAGTCACGGTGTAGTTCACACGCGACGCCGAACCATGTCATCAATTGCGCGCCAGCCTGCGACATCCGATCCCATGCTGAATGGCGGGTGATTTCGTTAAATGTACCTGAAGCATCAGTGACGACAAAAACGTCAAACCCTTCTTCTATCGCGGAGAGCGCAGGGAAGGCGACACAAACTTCCGTCACGACCCCAGCAATGATCAACTGCTTTTTACCAGTCGCTTTCACCGCCTTCACAAAATCTTCGTTATCCCACGCGTTGATGTTTCCCGGGCGAGCAATATAAGGCGCATCGGGGAATTGAGCTTTTAGTTCCGGTACCAGCGGTCCGTTCGGTCCTGTTTCAAAACTGGTGGTCAGAATAGTCGGGAGCTTGAAGTATTTTGCCAGATCACCCAGGGCAAGCACGTTATTCTTGAATTTATCGGGATCGATATCCCGAACCAGAGAGAGCAAGCCAGCCTGATGATCGACCAGCAATACTGCCGCATTATCTTTATCAAGTCTTACGTAAGGTTTAGTCATGATATTTCTCCTGTTCGGCATCGGTGCGGGAAATTTGATGAGTTTAAGTCTGGAGAAAGAACGGTATCCGGACTGGAAATATAAATAAGAACTGACTGTTCTATTTCGAAGACAATACCGCTCTGCATCTCGCATAGAGTTTAGTAAGAAATAAAAGTAAGGGGAGTCCATGAAATTTTTCGACTGAACGTAACGTGAGATTTTTGTTTTAGATCAATAAAAACAAGCAGATGTGTTTTTGTATTTTTTATCTATTCACATTAAGAATCAGTAATGCAAATCGATCGTCAGAAAAGCGCCTCAGCCCTTTGATTACGCCGATTGACAATGTTTTTGGCAGTGGCATGATGCGCATGAAATTTGAACTTCCTCACGGTTTTTATTCATGTCCATCTATACCCGTCCCGTCATGCTTCTGCTGTGCGGGCTGCTTCTGTTGACCCTGGCGATCGCCGTGTTAAACACGCTCGTCCCGCTTTGGCTCGCCCATGAAAATCTGCCAACCTGGCAGGTCGGTATGGTGAGTTCGTCCTACTTTACCGGTAATTTGGTAGGGACGTTGCTGACCGGGTATTTAATTAAACGCCTTGGATTTAACCGCAGCTATTACCTCGCCTCGTTTATTTTTGCCGCGGGCTGTGTTGGGCTGGGGGTTATGGTTGGATTCTGGAGCTGGATGAGCTGGCGCTTTATTGCCGGCGTTGGCTGCGCCATGATTTGGGTGGTAGTGGAAAGTGCGCTGATGTGCAGCGGGACTTCGCGCAATCGCGGACGTTTGCTTGCCGCCTATATGATGATCTATTACGTGGGGACGTTCTTGGGACAATTGCTGGTCAGTAAGGTATCAACAGAATTGATGAACGTGCTGCCGTGGGTGACGGGAACCATCCTGGCTGGGGTTTTACCGCTGCTCTTTGCGCGCATCGCCAATCAGCAGGGTGATGAACAGCACTCAACCCCTATTGTATCGATGCTGAAGCTGCGACAGGCGCGTCTGGGCGTTAATGGCTGCATTATTTCCGGGATTGTGCTGGGCTCTTTGTACGGCCTGATGCCGCTGTATCTGAACCATCAGGGAGTAAGCAATGCCAGCATTGGTTTCTGGATGGCGGTTCTGGTTAGCGCCGGTATTCTGGGGCAATGGCCGATTGGCCGCCTGGCGGACAAGCTGGGACGCCTGCTGGTCTTACGCGTCCAGGTGTTTGTGGTGATCGTCGGTAGTATTGCTATGCTGAATCAGGCGGCGATGGCCCCCGCATTATTTATGTTGGGTGCGGCAGGTTTTACTCTCTATCCGGTCGCGATGGCCTGGGCCTGTGAAAAGGTGGAACATCATCAACTGGTCGCCATGAATCAGGCTTTGCTATTAAGCTATACCGTTGGCAGTCTGCTTGGCCCTTCGTTTACCGCAATGCTGATGCAGAATTACTCAGATAGCTTGCTGTTTATCATGATTGCCAGCGTATCGTTTATTTATTTACTGATGCTGCTGCGCAAGACGGGCCATACGCCCAATTCTATTGCGCATATTTGACCTGTTTTAACAGAATGCGAACAGGTGTACTTGTTGGGCTGGGATTGATTTTCCTGCTGCTGGCGAGAAGAGGGCGTTAAGAAGGCATGAGGTGGGTAACTGGTTTGTTACCCACCTTAAGACTTAATACATCACTTTATGACCATACTGCTCAAGGATGCCTTTCACTCGCTCCATGGTCTCTTTCTTCGGCGGCTTCACACCATCGAGTTTGTACTCTTCACCCATCGCTACCCATTTGTGTTTGCCCAGTTCGTGGTAAGGTAGCAGCTCGATTTTTTCAACGTTGCCCATATCGCGGGTAAATTCGCCCAGACGGTGCGCGGAGTCGTCATCGTCAGACCAGCCTGGCACTACCACGTAACGGATCCACACTTTAATGTCTTTGTTCGACAGGTAACGAGCAAATTCCAGCGTGCGATGGTTAGACACGCCGACCAGATTCTGGTGGATTTCGTCGTTCATCTGTTTGAGATCGAGCATCACCAGGTCGGTGACTTCCAACAGTTCATCAATTACCGGATCGTAGCGGCGAACAAAACCGTTGGTGTCCAGGCAGGTGTGAATGCCTTCTTTTTTACAGGCGCGGAACCAGTCACGTACGAACTCAGCCTGCAGGATGGCTTCACCGCCGGATGCCGTCACGCCGCCACCGGAGGCGTTCATAAAGTGGCGATAAGTCACCACCTCTTTCATTAATTCGTCGACAGTGACTTCTTTACCGCCGTGCGTATCCCATGTGTCACGGTTATGGCAATACAGGCAGCGCATCAGGCAGCCCTGGAAGAAGGTAATAAAACGGATGCCCGGGCCGTCTACAGTGCCACAGGATTCAAAGGAGTGAATGCGACCAATAACTGACATTGCGGTGTTTCTCCAGATGTGGCCCATCCGGGGCCTGTGTTAGTGCACAGTTATTAACTGTGTCGAGTCTGTTTTGGCTGCTATCCATAAGTATAGATAGCTGACAAAGCAGGCTATTAAAAAGGCCCCACTTACGTGGAGCCTTTATTGTACGCTTTTTAAAGTACGATTTCAGTCAAAACCAATTACATGGTCTGAGTGAAGGTACGAGTAATAACGTCCTGCTGCTGTTCTTTAGTCAGGGAGTTAAAACGTACTGCGTAGCCAGAAACGCGGATGGTCAGCTGCGGATATTTTTCCGGATGTTCCATCGCATCCAGCAGCATTTCACGGTTCATGACGTTCACGTTCAGGTGCTGACCACCTTCGATGGACGCTTCGTGGTGGAAGTAACCATCCATCAGACCAGCCAGGTTAGTCTTACGAACTTCGTCGTCTTTACCCAGTGCGTTCGGAACGATAGAGAAGGTATAAGAGATACCATCTTTAGCGTAAGCAAACGGCAGTTTAGCAACGGAGGTCAGAGAGGCAACAGCACCTTTCTGGTCACGACCGTGCATTGGGTTAGCACCCGGTCCGAACGGCGCGCCAGCACGACGACCGTCTGGGGTGTTACCCGTTTTCTTACCATAAACCACGTTAGAGGTGATGGTCAGAACAGACTGAGTCGGGATAGCGTTACGGTAAGTAGTCAGTTTCTGAATTTTCTTCATGAAACGTTCTACCAGGTCAACCGCCATGTCATCTACACGAGAGTCGTTGTTACCAAACTGCGGGTATTCGCCTTCGATTTCGAAGTCGATAGCCAGACCGTCTTCGTCACGAATCGGTTTAACTTTCGCATATTTGATTGCAGACAGGGAGTCAGCAGCAACGGACAGACCAGCGATACCACACGCCATGGTACGGATAACGTCACGGTCGTGCAGCGCCATCAGAGAGGCTTCGTAGCTGTACTTGTCGTGCATGTAGTGGATAACGTTCAGCGCGGTGACGTACTGCTTCGCCAGCCAGTCCATGAAGTGATCCATGCGGTCCATCACTTCGTCGAAGTTCAGAACGTCGCCTTTGATCGGTTCAGATTTAGGACCAACCTGCATTTTCAGTTTTTCATCAACGCCGCCGTTGATTGCGTACAGCATGGTTTTCGCCAGGTTTGCACGCGCACCGAAGAACTGCATTTGTTTACCAACAACCATCGGGCTTACGCAGCAAGCGATAGCGTAGTCGTCGTTGTTGAAGTCCGGACGCATCAGGTCATCGTTCTCGTACTGCAGAGAAGAGGTGTCGATGGACACTTTAGCGGCGAATTTCTTGAAGTTCAGAGGCAGTTTTTCAGACCACAGAACGGTGATGTTCGGCTCCGGAGAAGGACCCATGGTGTACAGGGTGTTCAGGAAGCGGAAGCTGTTTTTGGTAACCAGAGTACGGCCATCAACGCCCATACCACCGATAGATTCAGTTGCCCAAATCGGGTCACCGGAGAACAGTTCATCATATTCCGGAGTACGCAGGAAGCGAACCATACGCAGTTTCATGACCAGGTGGTCAATCATTTCCTGAGCGTCTTGTTCAGTGATTTTGCCTGCTTTGATATCACGTTCGATGTATGCATCCAGGAAGGTGGATACACGACCGAAGGACATTGCTGCGCCGTTCTGAGATTTAACCGCGGCCAGGTAGCCGAAGTAAGTCCACTGGATAGCTTCCTGAGCGTTGGTAGCCGGACCAGAGATATCGCAGCCATATTTCGCTGCCATTTCTTTGATCTGACCCAGCGCGCGGTGCTGTTCAGCGATTTCTTCACGCAGACGGATAGTCGCTTCCAGGTTTACGCCGTTTTCCAGGTCAGACTGCAGGGAAACAAACTGCGCGTATTTGTCTTTCATCAGGAAGTCGATACCGTACAGCGCAACGCGACGGTAGTCACCGATGATACGGCCACGGCCATACGCATCTGGCAGACCAGTCAGAACACCGGATTTACGGCAGTTCAGAATGTCTTTGGTATAAACATCGAATACGCCCTGGTTGTGGGTTTTACGGTATTCGGTGAAGATTTTTTTCAGCATCGGGTCCAGTTCGCGATTGTACGCTTTGCAGGAACCTTCAACCATTTTGATGCCGCCGAACGGAATGATCGCACGTTTCAGCGGAGCTTCAGTCTGCAGACCAACAATTTTCTCCAGCGCTTTGTTGATGTAACCAGCGTCGTGAGAAGTGATGGTAGAAGCAACGGAGGTGTCAAAGTCAACAGGCGCGTGAGTGCGGTTTTCCTGTTTAACGCCTTCCATTACGCTGTCCCACAGCTTGGTGGTCGCGTCAGTAGCGCCAGCCAGGAAGGACTCGTCACCCTCATACGGAGTGTAGTTTTTCTGAATGAAGTCACGTACGTTTACTTCATTCTGCCAGTCACCTTTGGTAAAACCTTCCCAGGCTGTGGCTAACTTTTCATTAAGCTCGGACATGTAACACCTACCTTCTTAAGTGGATTTTTTATTTACTGCGTGTAATGGGCATCAACAGATTAATGATGATCGTTACCACGCAGGTAAATGACCCAGTATGTCAACCCGACCAACAAACCGCCGCCGATAATATTACCGATCGTAACCGGAATCAGGTTATCGGTGATGAAATTCATCACGGTCAGGTGAGAAAAATTCTCCGGAGAAGAACCGACAGCGGTCCAGAATTCCGGGGTGGCGAAATCGCGTATTACAATACCCATAGGGATCATAAACATGTTTGCGATACTGTGCTCAAAACCGCTGGCAACAAACATTGCGACCGGTAATACCATGATAAACGCTTTGTCCATCAGGCTGCGACCTGAGTAGCTCATCCATACGGCCAGACACACCATCAGGTTAGCCAGGATACCGAGGCTCACCGCTTCAACAAAAGTATGGTGTACTTTGTGGTCGGCTGTTTGCAGGACGTTGAGTCCCCACGCGCCGTTGGCGGTCATATACTCGCCGGAAAGCCACATAAGTAACACGAAGATCAGGGCGCCAATCAGGTTGCCGACATAAACGTTAAGCCAGTTTTTAGCCAACTGTCCCCAGGTAATACGACCACTGGCTTTAGCAACAACAATCAGTACGGTTGAGGTGAAGAGGTCTGCACCGCAGATAACACAAAGGATCAGCCCCAGGGAAAAGCAGATACCACCTATTAATTTTGCCATGCCAAAAGGCATGGTGCCGGTACCGGTTGTGGCGGTGATATAGAAAACAAAGGCAATTGAAATGAATACACCGGCAGTAATTGCCAGATAGAACGTCTTAAGCGGATGTTTCGTTGCTTTATAGACGCCTGCTTCTTCGGCAACTTTGGCCATTGCAGCAGGAAGTAAAAGATCAAAAGGGTTGTCAGCTTTCACACTAACTCTCTCTTTATTAAGTCGGCGACGAGATACTAACAAAGCATTATAGATGAGAATTTGATATAGATCATATCTCGCCTGGCTTATAGGCCCGCAAGACGCATGGTTTTTATGCAAATGCGGAGTAACTTATTGATTATCCATATAAAAATAAATTTTAAAAATTATAAAGTGAGTTGAATTTTTTCTTTCAGCCTCCTGCTGGACAGTTAATTAATATGGAGTAATTGAGTTAAAAAGCCACATTAATAAGCTAATTTTTTTAATATCAACTACTAATATTTAACCTTGCTTTTACATTTATTTTTTGATTTGACCAAAATAAAAAACAGGGCGCTTAAAGCGCCCCGTAATATAGCCCAGACAATACATTTAGCCTACTTAACGCAGGCTGTTTGGCACTATTTTGACCAGTGCGCTGCTTTCGCGCGCTGCAGTTTTTCATAGGCTTTCAGCAGAGACTGATGCGCCGGGAATGCGTGCAGATCGTTGTCTACTGGCTGAAGACCATAAAATGCGGCTTCACCACTCAATGCCGCACTTGCCGCTTCAACCGCATCGGCGCCGTACATGCGGACAAACGCGTTCAGATATTGCAGCGGCTGACGCTCCTCTTCCTGCGACAATAGCAGCAGCGTTTGCAGGCAACGGTAGTAGTTTGCACGTTCAGCGCTAAAGACGGAGGCGTTGAATTCCATCGTCCATTCTGTCCATACCAGCGCTTGCTCCAGGTCACCACCGGCCAGCGCCAGCATCACTTTAAGCTCGCCAATGCGCAGGGTATACCAACCGTTATCTGCGCCGGTCGCCAGACCAAGCAGTTCGCGTACGCGGGTGAAGTCGTCAAAACCTTCTTCATCCAGTTGTTCGAGCAGATTGAGATAGTCTTCTTTATCCCACTCACTGCCTGGCAGAGAGAGGATCGTTTCGCGCAGATGCGTACCCATTGCGTTGTTGGCTAACCACAGATCTTCAGCCGGGTAGATGTCAGACATCCCCGGAACGATAATGCGGCAGGCGTATACCCCCAGATGTTCGTAGTCGGCGATATACACTTCTTTATCTTCTGCATTGAAGATGGCCATCAGGGTGGCGAACTCTTCTTCCGTAGTGCCGGAGAAATTCCAGTCAACGAACGGATAATCAGCATCCTGCTTGAACAGATTCCAGGAGATCAGACCGCTGGAATCAATGAAGTGGGTTTCAAGGTTAGTGTGTTCAGCCACTTCTTCATCGTCGAAGGTTGGCGGGGTGAAGACATCAAGATCTTTCAGACCACGACCCTGCAGCAGTTCGGTAACGGTACGCTCCAGCGCAACGCCGAAATCCGGGTGCGCGCCGAAGGACGCAAAGCAGGTACCGTTGGTCGGGTTGAACAGGACAACGCAAATCACCGGGTATTTGCCGCCCAGCGAGCCATCGTAGGCGAAAATCGGGAAACCTTCCGCTTCCAGTGTGGCGATGGACTCCACTACCGCCGGGTAACGCGCCATCACCTCAGCCGGGATTTCCGGCAGGCTGATGCTTTCCGCGATAATGCGGTTCTTCACATAACGTTCAAAGACTTCAGACAGGCCCTGAACGCGTGCTTCGTTAGGCGTGTTACCCGCAGACATACCGTTAGAAACGTACAGATTGCCGATAATATTCATCGGAATATAGACAGTCTGGTTATCAGACTGACGGGTAAACGGCAGGCCGCAGACGCCACGATCTTCATTTCCGGATTGCAGGTCGATAAGCATGCTTCCGGTCAATTCGTTTTCTGGATCGTAAAATGCGCGCAGACGCGCATCCAGCAGACCTTCCGGCACGTCATCGTCTTCCGTCAGCGGGAACCATTTTTCGTTTGGATAATGCACGAACGGGCCGTTGGCGATGGTTTCGCCCAGCCAGAAATCCGCAAAGAAGTAGTTCGTAGACAGACGCTCAAAATATTCGCCCAGCGCGGAGGCCAGCGCCGCTTTTTTCGTCGCACCTTTACCGTTGGTAAAGCACAGCGCGCATTCTTTGTCGCGAATATGCACAGACCAAACGTTAGGCACAGGGTTCAACCAGGAGGCTTCTTCAATCTGAAAACCAAGGTCGAGTAATTTTTGCTGGAAGCGAGCGATGGAGTCTTCCAGAGCGGCATCTTTGCCGGGAATAAATGTTTGCGTCATGAAAATCACTTTTGTCGTACGGAAAGCGCGCAATGATACGGGTTTTCAATGAACGGCGCTATCGCCGCCGGAGCCCAGGCGTAAATAAAACTATTGGCTATGCTTTCACACAGTCAACAATGTTAAGAGCACAAAATGAAAGCATTCGATTTACAGCGTATGGCACTGGATAAGGTGCCAATGGAGTTTCTTGGCGAGGTTGCGCTGCGCAGTCTCTATACCTTTATATTGGTTTTTCTGTTTTTAAAGCTAACGGGGCGGCGTGGCGTACGGCAGATGTCGCTTTTTGAAGTGCTGATTATTCTTACGCTGGGCTCTGCGGCGGGCGATGTGGCGTTTTATGACGATGTGCCGATGATTCCGGTGCTGGTGGTTTTTATTACCCTGGCGCTGCTTTATCGTCTTGTCATGTGGCTGATGTCACACAGCGAAAAGCTGGAAGATCTACTGGAAGGTAAGCCAGTGGTCATCATTGAAGACGGTGAATTGTCATGGTCAAAGCTTAATCGCGCCAATATGACGGAATTCGAATTCTTTATGGAGCTGCGTTTGAACGGCGTAGAGCAACTGGGGCAGGTGAAACTCGCTATTCTGGAGACGAATGGGCAGATCAGCGTTTACTTCTTTGCCGATGAAGACGTAAAACCGGGACTCAGCATTCTGCCTAAACACTGTACACAGCGATTTAAGGTGGTACCTGAAACAGGCGACTATGCATGTGTACGGTGTAGTGAAGTGGTGCAAATGAGCGCGGGGGATCATCAATTATGTCCGCGCTGCGCAAATCCAGAATGGTCGAAGGCCAGTCGGGCAAAACGGGTCACCTGATAGCGAAAATCTCGGTTTTTACCCGTCAATCCGATAGATTCTGTTGTGTGACCTATGACTCATTTTTACCCCGCTCCGTTTTACCCATTGCGGCGCGTGTCACTGAATGATAAAACCGATATCCACAGGAATAACTTATACCCAATGTCTGTCACAGGATTATCGTCAATGACAGGATGTTGATTGGATAACAACACAACGTGGTGAGGGGAAATGGCTCAGGTCTTCAATTTTAGTTCAGGTCCGGCAATGCTACCGGCGGAAGTACTTAAACTGGCTCAACAGGATCTTCGCGACTGGAACGGTCTTGGCACGTCGGTCATGGAAATTAGCCACCGGGGCAAAGAGTTTATCCAGGTGGCAGAGGAAGCAGAGCAGGATTTTCGCGATCTCCTCAGCATCCCCTCTAACTATAAAGTGTTGTTCTGTCATGGCGGTGGCCGTGGGCAATTCGCCGGTATCCCGTTAAATATTCTCGGTGATAAAACGACAGCGGATTACGTCGATGCCGGTTACTGGGCCGCCAGTGCGATTAAAGAAGCGAAAAAGTACTGCACGCCGAACGTTATCGATGCCAAAGTCACCGTTGACGGTCTGCGCGCTGTTAAGCCAATGAGCGAATGGCAGCTTTCTGACAACGCCGCGTACCTGCACTATTGCCCGAATGAAACCATCGATGGCATTGCGATTGATGAAACGCCGAACTTTGCCAGCAATGTGGTGGTTACGGCGGATCTCTCTTCTACCATCCTCTCCGCGCCGCTTGATGTTAGCCGCTATGGCGTAATCTATGCCGGGGCGCAGAAAAACATTGGTCCTGCGGGACTGACGATTGTCATTGTACGCGAAGATCTGCTGGGTAAAGCGCATGTTTCATGCCCGTCAATCCTTGACTATACCGTGCTAAATGACAACGACTCCATGTTCAACACGCCGCCAACCTTTGCCTGGTATCTGTCTGGCCTGGTCTTTAAGTGGCTCAAAGAGCAGGGCGGTGTTAATGCGATGAATAAAATTAACCAGCAAAAAGCAGAGCTGTTGTATGGCGTGATCGACAACAGCGACTTCTATCGTAACGATGTCGCGAAGTCGAACCGTTCACGTATGAACGTCCCGTTCCAACTGGCTGACAGCGCCCTGGATAAACTCTTCCTGGAGGAGTCTTTCGCTGCGGGGCTGCATGCGCTGAAAGGGCACCGTGTGGTCGGCGGTATGCGTGCGTCTATCTATAATGCGATGCCGCTTGAAGGCGTAAAAGCACTGACCGATTTCATGGTCGATTTCGAACGCCGCCGCGGTTAATCTGCTGTACTTTTCATCCCCACAGCTCGCCTGTGGGGTTTTTATATCTGTTTTGAGAGTTGAGTTTCATGGAATCCCTGACGTTACAACCCATTGCGCGGGTGGATGGCACCATCAATCTGCCTGGATCCAAAAGTGTTTCTAACCGCGCTTTGCTGCTGGCCGCATTAGCAAATGGCACCACTGTCCTGACCAACCTGCTGGACAGCGACGATGTCCGTCATATGCTCAATGCACTCAATGCGTTAGGGATTAGCTATACCCTTTCCGCCGATCGCACCCGCTGCGAGATTATCGGCAACGGCGGCGCATTACATGCCGAAAGGGCAGTGGAACTGTTTCTTGGCAATGCCGGAACCGCAATGCGTCCGCTGGCCGCTGCGCTGTGCCTTGGCAGCAATGACATCGTGTTGACAGGCGAACCGCGCATGAAGGAGCGCCCGATTGGCCATCTGGTTGATGCGCTGCGCCAGGGGGGAGCCAACATTGAGTACCTGGAGCAGGAAAACTATCCGCCACTTCGTTTGCGCGGTGGTTTTAGCGGCGGTCAGGTTGAGGTAGACGGCAGCGTATCCAGCCAGTTCCTTACTGCGCTACTGATGACTGCACCGCTGGCGCCGCAGGATACAACGATCGCCATTAAAGGCGAGCTGGTATCTAAACCTTATATTGATATCACCCTGAATCTGATGAAGACGTTTGGTGTTGAAATTGAGAATCAGAACTACCAGCGCTTTGTCGTGCAGGGGCAGCAGCAGTATCAGTCTCCGGGCGCCTATCTGGTTGAGGGCGATGCTTCTTCTGCTTCATACTTCCTCGCGGCGGGCGCCATTAAAGGCGGCACGGTTATAGTCACCGGGATTGGCCGCAACAGTATGCAGGGCGATATTCGCTTTGCTGATGTACTGGAGAAAATGGGCGCGACCATTACCTGGGGTGATGATTTTATTGCCTGTACTCACGGCGAATTGAACGCAGTGGATATGGATATGAACCATATTCCCGACGCGGCGATGACTATTGCCACGGCCGCGCTGTTTGCTAAAGGCACCACGACCCTACGCAACATCTATAACTGGCGCGTCAAAGAGACCGACCGTCTGTTTGCGATGGCGACGGAATTACGCAAAGTGGGCGCGGAAGTTGAAGAGGGGCATGACTTCATCCGCATCACACCACCAGCGACGCTGCAGTTTGCGGATATCGCAACCTATAACGATCACCGTATGGCGATGTGTTTCTCGCTGGTGGCGCTGTCTGATACCCCGGTGACCATTCTTGACCCCAAATGTACCGCCAAAACTTTCCCGGATTATTTCGAACAGTTGGCGCGTATTAGTACACCTGCCTGATTTTATTGCCGCACTACCCGGTGCGGCACATTCTGCCATCTCCGATTGTCTATTTCTTCTACACTCAGCTTCAATGATTCTGCATTTTTCACACAAAGATAACGATCGTTGTCGTTGGCGCGTATAATGCGCGGCGTTCACGTTAACGTATGCCCGTTTAAGGAGAAAAAGATGACGGCAATTGCCCCGGTTATTACCATTGATGGCCCAAGCGGTGCAGGTAAAGGCACCTTGTGCAAGGCAATGGCGGAAGCATTGCAGTGGCATCTGTTAGATTCAGGCGCGATCTATCGCGTACTGGCGCTCGCAGCGTTACATCACCATGTCGATGTCACCTCTGAAGATGCTCTGGTACCGCTTGCCTCACACCTGGATGTGCGTTTTATCTCAACGGACGGCAACCTGGAAGTCATTCTGGAAGGTGAAGATGTTAGTGGCGAAATCCGCACTCAGGAAGTGGCGAATGCCGCATCCCAGGTGGCTGCTTTTCCCCGCGTGCGCGAAGCGCTTTTACGTCGTCAACGCGCGTTTCGCGAAGCGCCTGGCCTGATTGCCGACGGACGCGATATGGGAACCGTCGTGTTCCCGGATGCGCCGGTGAAAATTTTTCTGGACGCCTCCTCGCACGAACGTGCGCATAGACGTATGCTACAGTTGCAGGAGAAGGGCTTTAGTGTTAACTTTGAACGCCTTTTGGCCGAGATCGAGGAACGCGATTACCGCGATCGTAACCGTGCTGTAGCGCCGCTGGTTCCCGCTGCTGATGCTTTAGTTTTGGATTCAACCCGATTAAGCATTGAGCAAGTGATTGAAAAAGCGTTACAATATGCGCGCCAAAAACTGGCACTCGCTTAAGTGCGACCGAATTTGCAGTACCCCCGTTGCAATGGACTGACAGCGGGTATGTTAAACAACCCCATCCGGCATGGAGCCAGGTGGACGTTAAATATGAAACCTGAAGATTAAACATGACTGAATCTTTTGCTCAACTGTTTGAAGAATCCTTAAAAGAAATCGAAACCCGTCCGGGTTCCATCGTTCGTGGTGTTGTTGTTGCTATCGACAAAGACGTAGTACTGGTTGACGCTGGTCTGAAATCTGAGTCCGCCATTCCGGCAGAGCAGTTCAAAAACGCCCAGGGCGAGCTGGAAATCCAGGTTGGTGACGAAGTTGACGTTGCTCTGGATGCAGTAGAAGACGGCTTCGGTGAAACCCTGCTGTCCCGTGAGAAAGCTAAACGTCACGAAGCTTGGATCACGCTGGAAAAAGCTTACGAAGAAGCTGCAACCGTTACTGGTGTTATCAATGGCAAAGTCAAGGGTGGCTTCACTGTTGAGCTGAATGGTATTCGCGCGTTCCTGCCGGGTTCCCTGGTAGACGTTCGTCCGGTCCGCGACACGCTGCACCTGGAAGGCAAAGAGCTTGAGTTCAAAGTCATCAAGCTGGATCAGAAGCGTAACAACGTTGTTGTTTCCCGTCGTGCCGTTATCGAATCCGAAAACAGCGCAGAACGCGATCAGCTGCTGGAAAACCTGCAGGAAGGCATGGAAGTTAAAGGTATCGTTAAGAACCTCACTGACTACGGTGCATTCGTTGATCTGGGTGGCGTTGACGGCCTGCTGCACATCACCGACATGGCATGGAAACGCGTTAAGCATCCGAGCGAAATCGTAAACGTTGGCGACGAAATCACTGTTAAAGTGCTGAAGTTCGACCGCGAGCGTACTCGTGTATCTCTGGGCCTGAAACAGCTGGGCGAAGATCCATGGGTAGCTATCGCTAAGCGTTATCCGGAAGGTACCAAACTGACTGGTCGCGTGACCAACCTGACCGACTACGGCTGCTTCGTTGAAATCGAAGAAGGCGTTGAAGGCCTGGTTCACGTTTCCGAAATGGATTGGACCAACAAAAACATCCACCCGTCCAAAGTTGTTAACGTTGGCGATGTAGTGGAAGTTATGGTTCTGGATATCGACGAAGAACGTCGTCGTATCTCCCTGGGTCTGAAGCAGTGCAAAAACAACCCATGGCAGCAGTTCGCAGAAACCCACAACAAGGGCGACCGTGTTGAAGGTAAAATCAAGTCTATCACTGACTTCGGTATCTTCATCGGCCTGGACGGCGGCATCGACGGCCTGGTTCACCTGTCTGACATCTCCTGGAACGTTGCAGGCGAAGAAGCAGTTCGTGAATACAAAAAAGGCGACGAAATCGCAGCAGTTGTTCTGCAGGTTGACGCAGAGCGTGAGCGTATCTCTCTGGGCGTTAAACAGCTCGCAGAAGATCCGTTCAACAACTGGGTTGCACTGAACAAGAAAGGCGCAATCGTAAACGGTAAAGTCACTGCAGTTGACGCTAAAGGCGCAACCGTAGAACTGGCTGACGGCGTTGAAGGTTACCTGCGCGCTTCTGAAGCTTCCCGTGACCGCGTTGAAGATGCAACTCTGGTTCTGAGCGTAGGCGACGACGTTGAAGCTAAATTCACCGGCGTTGATCGTAAGAACCGTGCAATCAGCCTGTCTGTTCGTGCTAAAGACGAAGCTGATGAGAAAGATGCAATCGCAACTGTTAACAAACAGGAAGATGCAAACTTCTCTAACAACGCAATGGCTGAAGCTTTCAAAGCAGCTAAAGGCGAGTAATATCGAGTTCTCTAAATCCTTTGTGCCGTTAACAGCACAAAGGGTGACGAGTAGCTTGACAGATTACAGGATTCGTCCTGTAATCAATGACAAAGGGCGGCTACGGCCGCCCTTAATCAATGCAGCAGCTAATTATGCCTTTAAGGAACCGGAGGAATCATGACCAAGTCAGAATTGATTGAAAGACTTGCAACCCAGCAACCTCATATTCCCGCGAAAGCGGTTGAAGATGCAGTAAAAGAGATGCTGGAACATATGGCCTCGACTCTTGCGCAGGGCGAGCGTATTGAAATCCGCGGTTTCGGCAGCTTCTCTTTGCATTACCGCGCACCTCGCACCGGACGTAATCCGAAGACCGGCGATAAAGTGGATCTGGAAGGGAAATACGTTCCGCACTTTAAACCAGGTAAAGAACTGCGCGATCGCGCCAATATTTACGGTTAAGTTTTTAGCGAGACTTAACGCCGAGGAAAGCACCTGCATGGGTGCTTTTTTCATTTCTGCAGGCCCATACTGGAATCCCCATCCCAATTAATTCGCATGTTACATCCGCCGCCAAAGATCAGCGGAACGCGTGCCGTATAACAGTAAATTGTCGCCAGACAACCGTTGAGTATTACTACACACTCCCCGCAACAGGGAGGTATTGATGAAAATAACAACGGTGAGTACGTGTGCATTGTGCGGCATTCTTCCTCTGATGCTATTACCCGCGCTACCTGAGATGCTGAGCATCAGCGTTGTATTTTGTCTGGCATGTCTGCTCTGCCTTTTTCCCCACAAACATATGCGTTTCGCCGGGTTGACCCTGCTGTTTTTTCTTTGGGGAATAATGGCGGCGAAAGATGCACTTTGGGCGGGTAATACGCTTCCTGCTAAAAACCAGCAGGCAATTGTGCGCATAACCGGAACCGACAATATGACCACGCACTATGGTCAGATCACGCACCTGCAGGGGCGGCGAATCTTTCCTGCGCAAGGAATTGTGCTGTATGGGCAGTACCTGCCCGGCGACGTTTGCGCGGGCCAGACATGGGCGATGACGCTGAAAGTTCGCGCCGTACACGGTCAATTAAATGAGGGAGGATTTGACAGTCAACGTTATGCGTTAGCACAGCATCAGCCGCTGACGGGACGGTTCTTACAGGCTTCGGTCATCGCGCCACAATGTAGTTTACGTTCGCGATATCTTGCCTCGCTGAAAATGGCACTCGCCGACTATCCCTGGCAGCAGGTCATACTGGGGCTGGGAATGGGAGAGCGCTTGTCCGTGTCACAAGAGGTAAAAGCCATTATGCGTGATACCGGCACGGCGCATTTGATGGCTATCTCCGGGCTGCATATTGCGTTTGCCGCACTTTTGGCGGGAGGACTGATTCGCGGTGGACAATTTTTTATGCCAACCAGATGGATTTGCTGGCAGGTTCCATTGATTGGCGGGATTATCTGCGCGACATTTTATGCATGGTTAACGGGGCTTCAGCCGCCTGCATTGCGCACGATTGTCGCGCTGATGGTCTGGGGGGCGCTGAAGCTAAGCGGCAGGCAGTGGAGCGGATGGTCGGTCTGGGTCTGTTGTCTCGCAGCCATCGTGGTGGCTGATCCTCTCGCTATTCTGTCACAAAGTCTGTGGTTGTCTGCTTTTGCCGTCGCGGCGCTGATATTCTGGTATCAGTGGGTACCTTTACCTGCCTGGTCGCTCTCTCGCATTGGACGCATACTGCTGGCGCTCGCTCATCTGCAACTGGGTATCACGATTCTGCTTTTACCTGTGCAAATTTCGATGTTTCACGGCATAAGTCTGACTTCATTGGTGGCTAATATATTTGCCGTACCGCTGGTCACGTTTATTTCCGTACCGCTGATACTAGCCGGAATGCTCGTACATTTAACCGCTCTGGGAGGGCTGGAGTCGGGGTTGTGGTATTTAGCCGATCGGTCTCTGGCGCTGTTATTTTGGGGACTTAATGCTCTGCCTCAAGGCTGGATTAATATAGATGCCCGCTGGCAATGGCTTGCATTGGCACCTGGGCTGATGCTCATCGCATGGCGACTGAATGCCTGGCGTACTCTACCGATGCTTTGTTTCACGGCGCTATTTTTGCTGAGTGAACCGCTCTGGCGAGCGCCACGCACGGACGCATGGCAAGTGCATATGCTGGACGTCGGGCAGGGACTGGCGATGGTGATCGCCCGCAATGGAAAAGCGATTCTTTATGATACGGGTCTGGCATGGCCCGAGGGCGATAGCGCGCAGCAATTGATCATTCCCTGGTTACGCTGGCACAACCTCGAGCCTGAAGGGGTTATTTTAAGTCACGAGCATATGGATCATCGGGGAGGGTTGCGCTCGCTGCAACAAGCATGGCCATTCTTATGGATAAGAAGTCCACTAGGCTGGAAAGGTCATCTCCCGTGTTTTCGCGGGGAACGCTGGCAATGGCAAGGATTAACGTTCAGTGCGCATTGGCCGGTGCGCGGAAATACAGCGCAAGGGAATAACCAATCCTGCGTGGTTAAAGTCGATGACGGACATCAGAGTATTCTTCTGACCGGGGATATTGAGTCTCCCGCTGAACAAAAAATGCTAAGTCACTACTGGTCGCATCTGCAGGCTACTGTTATGCAGGTTCCACACCATGGCAGCAATACATCATCATCACTGGCGCTGATTCAGCGAGTTGGCGGACAGGCGGCATTAGCCTCGGCATCCCGTTATAATGCCTGGCGACTGCCTTCCTGGAAGGTGAAGCGGCGCTATCGGCAACAAGATTATCAATGGCTGGATACGCCACATCAGGGGCAGATTACGCTGGATTTTTACCCGCAAACCTGGCAAATACGCAGCATGCGGGATCAGATTTTACCCCGTTGGTATCATCAGTGGTTTGGCGTGTCGGAGGATAACGGGTAGAATATGCGGCTATTCTAACAAATGCTGGTTTTTTGAATGCATAACGATAAAGATCTCTCTACGTGGCAGACGTTTCGCCGACTATGGCCAACCATAGCGCCTTTTAAATCGGGTCTGATCGTGGCGGGTATAGCGTTAATCCTTAACGCGGCCAGCGATACCTTCATGTTATCGCTCCTTAAGCCATTACTGGATGATGGTTTTGGTAAAACTGACCGCTCGGTGCTGTTGTGGATGCCGCTGGTGGTCATTGGGCTGATGATAGTTCGTGGCTTAACCAGCTATGTCTCCAGCTACTGTATCTCATGGGTGTCAGGCAAAGTGGTTATGACCATGCGCCGCCGCCTGTTTGGTCACATGATGGGCATGCCAGTCTCCTTTTTTGATAAACAGTCTACAGGTACGTTGCTGTCACGTATTACCTATGATTCAGAACAGGTTGCGTCATCGTCTTCCGGTGCGCTGATCACCGTGGTACGTGAAGGGGCGTCAATTATTGGCCTGTTCATCATGATGTTCTATTACAGCTGGCAGCTATCATTGATCCTGATAGTACTGGCGCCAATTGTGTCAGTGGCGATTCGTGTGGTTTCTAAGCGCTTTCGTAGCATCAGTAAAAATATGCAAAACACCATGGGGCAGGTTACGACCAGTGCGGAGCAGATGCTGAAAGGCCACAAAGAAGTTCTGATTTTTGGTGGTCAGGAAGTCGAAACCAAACGCTTTGATAAAGTCAGCAACAAGATGCGTTTACAGGGTATGAAGATGGTTTCCGCCTCTTCTATCTCCGATCCTATCATCCAGTTGATTGCGTCTCTGGCTCTGGCATTCGTGTTATATGCAGCCAGTTTCCCAAGCGTCATGGAAAACCTGACGGCAGGGACCATTACCGTTGTCTTCTCGTCAATGATCGCGCTGATGCGTCCGTTGAAATCGCTGACTAACGTCAACGCGCAGTTCCAGCGTGGTATGGCGGCATGCCAGACCTTATTTACGATTCTGGATAGCGAACAGGAGAAAGACGAAGGTAAACGCGTTATCGAACGCGCTACCGGCGATCTGGAATTCCGCAATGTGACCTTTACTTATCCAGGACGTGAAGCCCCTGCGCTGCGTAACATCAACCTGAATATTCCGGCGGGCAAAACCGTCGCTCTGGTGGGACGTTCAGGTTCAGGTAAATCCACTATCGCCAGCCTGATCACGCGCTTCTACGATATCGATGAAGGGCAGATTCTGATGGACGGACACGATCTGCGCGAATATACCCTCGCATCATTGCGCGATCAGGTTGCTTTGGTTTCGCAGAATGTGCACCTGTTTAACGATACGGTTGCCAATAACATCGCCTACGCGCGTACCGATTTATACAGTCGCGAACAGATCGAAAAAGCGGCGCAGATGGCCTATGCCATGGATTTCATCAATAAGATGGATAATGGTCTGGATACGGTGATTGGCGAAAACGGCGTACTGCTTTCCGGTGGACAGCGCCAACGTATCGCTATCGCCCGTGCCTTACTGCGTGACAGCCCGATCCTGATCCTTGATGAAGCTACGTCGGCTCTCGATACTGAATCCGAACGCGCGATTCAGGCGGCACTGGATGAGCTACAGAAAAACCGTACTTCTCTGGTCATTGCACACCGTCTTTCTACCATTGAGCAGGCGGATGAAATCATCGTGGTGGAAGACGGGGTGATTGTTGAGCGCGGAACCCATAACGAGCTGATTGAGCAACGCGGCGTGTATGCGCAATTACACAAAATGCAATTTGGTCAATGATCGCACGTATCTGGTCTGGTGAATCGCCGCTGTGGCGCTTATTGCTTCCACTCTCCTGGCTGTATGGCCTGGTGAGTGGGGGGATCCGCTTATGCTACAAACTTGGGCTCAAGCGCGCATGGCGCGCGCCGGTACCAGTGGTCGTAGTGGGAAACCTTACCGCAGGCGGGAACGGTAAAACGCCGGTGGTGATTTGGCTGGTTGAACGACTACAGCAACGTGGTATCCGCGTGGGCGTGGTTTCTCGTGGTTATGGCGGAAAAGCCGCGGCTTACCCGCTGTTGCTGACAACGGATACCACGACTGCAGAAGCGGGCGATGAACCTGTGCTCATCTACCAGCGTACCGGCGTGCCTGTAGCGGTCTCTCCGAACAGAGCGGATGCGGTAAAAGCTATTTTGGCGCATCATGATGTGCAGATTATTGTGACGGACGATGGTCTACAGCACTATCGTCTGGCGCGAGATGTTGAAATCGTGGTGATTGACGGCGAGCGTCGATTTGGCAATGGCTGGTGGCTTCCTGCCGGTCCAATGCGGGAACGCGCAGGTCGGCTTAAATCGGTGGATGCGACAATTGTTAACGGCGGCAGTCCACAGCCGGGGGAGATCCCCATGCGACTTGAACCAGGGCTGGCCGTTAATTTACGCACGGGTGAACGCCGTGATGTGGCACAGCTAACCAATATTGTCGCCATGGCGGGTATTGGTCATCCGCCACGTTTTTTTGCCACGCTTGAAGCGTGCGGAGCCAAACCACAAAAATGTATTGCGCTGGCAGATCATCAATCTCTGACCTACAGTGACGTCAGTGCGTTTTCAGACGCAGGGCAAACGCTGGTGATGACGGAAAAAGATGCGGTTAAATGCCGCGCATTTGCTGATGATAACTGGTGGTATTTACCTGTGGACGCACATTTGTCAGGCGAACGGCCTGATGTGTTGCTGGATAGCTTAATCTCGCTGACTCGCTAACGGATTCAAGCTGCGGCAGCGAATCATTTATGAGGTCATAAATGTCGTTGCCGCACCTTTCTCTGACGGATGCTCGTCATCTTCACCTTGCCGCTCAAGGTCTGCTGAAAAAAACACGCCGCCGGGCATCTCCTGCCGATATTCTTGCCACCATTTCGCGCATGTCTTTATTGCAAATCGATACCATCAATATTGTGGCGCGCAGTCCTTACCTGGTGCTGTTCAGTCGTTTAGGTGATTATTCCCCGCAATGGCTGGATGACTCGCTACGGCAGGGTGAACTGATGGAGTACTGGGCGCACGAGGCCTGCTTTATGCCGCGCAGTGACTTTATGCTGATACGCCACCGCATGCTGGCGCCGGAGAAAATGGGCTGGAAATATAAAGCGGCGTGGATGACAGAACATGCCCATGAGATTGAGCAGTTACTCCAGCATATCCATCATAACGGGCCGGTACGCTCAGCCGATTTTGAACATCCCCGTAAGGGGGCTAACGGCTGGTGGGAATGGAAGCCGCATAAGCGACACCTTGAAGGACTGTTTACTGCCGGGAAAGTCATGGTGGTGGAGCGGCGTAATTTCCAGCGAGTCTATGATTTAACCCATCGCGTCATGCCGCATTGGGATGATGAACGTGACAGGCTTTCACAAGAGGAAGCCGAAATTGTCATGCTGGACAACAGCGCCCGTAGTCTGGGGATTTTTCGCGAACAGTGGTTGGCAGACTACTATCGTTTGAAGCGTCCGGGATTAAAAAACTGGTGTGATGTGCGCAAGGAACAGCAACAAATTATTCCGGTCGACGTTGAAGGGCTGGGAACCCTGTGGTTGCATAGCGATCTTCAACCGCTGCTTGAGCAGGCATTGGCGGGTAAATTAACAGCAACGCATAGCACGGTTTTATCGCCGTTTGATCCGGTGGTCTGGGATCGTAAACGGGCAGAGCAGCTATTCGATTTTAGCTATCGGCTGGAATGTTATACGCCAGCAGCGAAACGACAATACGGTTATTTTGTCCTGCCTTTGCTGCATCATGGCCAGTTAGTGGGGCGGATGGATGCCAAAATGCACCGTAAAACAGGTGTACTGGAGGTGATTTCGCTATGGTTACAGGATGGGGTCAAACCTGGTGTTACTCTGCAAAAAGGGTTGTTCCAGGCGATTGATGATTTTGCCCGCTGGCAGCAGGCAACGCGCGTGACGCTGGGGCGCTGCCCTGAAGGTATATTTGCTGGCGTACGTCATGGTTGGGAAATAGCCCCAGCCCGTTAAGCGATTATGTTAATATTTACGGATTCACAATCCGGTCCATCTGGAGGAACTATGGATCATCGTCTGCTTGAAATCATTGCCTGCCCGGTATGCAATGGCAAACTCTGGTTTAACCAGGAAAAACAGGAACTAATTTGTAAACCGGATAACCTTGCTTTCCCACTGCGTGATGGCATTCCCGTTTTACTGGAAACTGAAGCTCGCGTTCTGACTGCGGATGAGAGTAAATCATGAGTTTTGTGGTCATTATTCCTGCGCGTTATGCGTCCACCCGTTTGCCGGGCAAGCCGCTGCTGGATATCAACGGCAAGCCGATGATCGTGCATGTGCTGGAGCGTGCGCGTGAATCTGGCGCTGAGCGCATTATCGTTGCCACCGATCATGAAGATGTCGCTCGTGCGGTAGAAGCGGTGGGAGGGGAAGTTTGCATGACCCGGGCCGATCACCAGTCTGGTACCGAGCGTCTGGCGGAAGTCGTCGAGAAATGTGGCTTTAGCGATGATACCGTTATTGTGAACGTTCAGGGTGATGAGCCGATGATCCCAGCGGTCATTATTCGTCAGGTGGCCGAAAATCTGGCGCAACGCCAGGTTGGCATGGCGACCCTTGCGGCTCCCATTCATAGTGCGGAAGAAGCATTCAATCCGAATGCGGTTAAAGTCGTTCTGAACAGCGAAGGCTATGCGCTCTATTTTTCGCGCGCAACGATTCCCTGGGATCGCGACCGTTTTGCCAAAAGCCTGGAAACGGTAGGCGATACCTTCCTGCGTCACCTCGGTATTTACGGTTATCGCGCCGGTTTTATTCGCCGCTATGTTAACTGGCAGCCCAGCCCGCTTGAGCATATTGAAATGCTGGAGCAACTGCGTGTGCTGTGGTACGGCGAAAAAATTCACGTGGCCGTCGCTAAAGAAGTACCGGGTACAGGCGTAGACACTGCTGAGGATCTTGAGCGCGTTCGCGCTGAAATGCGTTAGTTTTTCTCATGGCACTCCACCCATAATACCGCCTATTTTTGGGAGGAGTGTCGTATCGTTACGTTTTCCCTGTGCTTTTCTTTTCATCAATTGATCTCATCCGGGTGACATCTGTCTGCGCGACGCTCATTATGAAAGCAGTAGCTTTTATGAGGGCAATCTGAAATGGAACAGTTGCGTGCCGAACTCAGCCATCTGCTGGGTGAAAAACTCAGTCGTATTGAATGCGTGAATGAGAAAGTGGATACCGCTCTGTGGTCACTGTACGACAGTCAGGGTAATCCGATGCCGCTGATGGCGAGAAGTTTCACCACGCCGGGGATGGCGCAGCAGCTGGCATGGAAAACCTCTATGCTGGCGCGCAGTGGCACGGTACGTATGCCGGTCATTTATGGCGTCTTAACGCATGAGGAGCATCCCGGTCCTGATGTGCTCCTGCTTGAGCGTTTACGTGGCGTGCCGGTGGAAGCGCCTGCCCGAACGCCCGAGCGCTGGGAACATTTAAAAGATCAAATCGTAGAAGGTTTGCTGTCATGGCATCGGCAGGACAGCCGCGGCTGCGTGGGTGCGGTGGATAACACGCAAGAGAACATCTGGCCGTCCTGGTATCGCCAGCGTGTCGAGGTATTGTGGAGCACGTTAAATCAGTTCAACAATACTGGGCTGACGATGCAGGACAAGCGGATTCTGTTCCGCACCCGTGAATGTTTACCCGAGTTATTTGCCGGATTTAATGATAACTGCGTGCTGATCCACGGCAATTTCAGTTTACGCAGCATGCTCAAAGATGCGCGTAGCGATCAGCTCCTGGCGATGGTGGGACCGGGCTTGATGCTATGGGCGCCAAGAGAATATGAATTGTTCCGCTTAATGGACAATGCGCTGGCGGAAAGCCTGCTTTGGCAATATCTGCAACGCGCGCCAGTGGCGGAGTCATTCATCTGGCGGCGCTGGTTGTATGTGTTATGGGATGAGGTGGCGCAACTGGTCAATACCGGACGCTTTAATCGTTCCAACTTTGATCTGGCGACAAAATCCCTGCTGCCGTGGCTCGCCTGATCAACACGTGAACACCGTATCCGGCCTGGAATTCTGCGCTGACCCGTAGGCCTGATAAGACGCGATAGCGTCGCCATCAGGCAATATTTCGGTCAATGTCCCGCTCCCTTCAGCCACTGCCAGATGCGTCCCAGCGTTTCGTATCCGGCACGATCGCTGTGCATCAGCCAGACCGGCGAGGGAATTGCCCGCTCCCATGGATTAAGCGGGGAATCAATCGCTAACTGATTAGCAGGTGCTGGCAGCGGATGTAGCCCGGCCTGCTGGAAGAAAATCATGGCACGCGGTAAGTGCGACGCGGAGGTCACCAGCAGAAACGGCGCGTTGCCGATGGCCTGCTTTACTGCCGCTGCTTCTTCTTCAGTATCTTTGGGTTGATCCAGCATGATGATGTCACCCGCCGGCACCCCCAGCGACTGCGCTACGCGGGCACCAGCTTCCGCGGTACTAACGTTATTCGTTTTTGCGGCGGCACCGGTAAAGATAAGTTTCGACCCTGGATTCGCGCGCCATAGGCGAATACCTTCATTCAGGCGTGGAAGGCTATTGTTAATCAGGTTTGAACTCGGCGCCCACTGAGGGTTCCAGGTATATCCCCCGCCCAGCACCACAATGTATTCCACTTTTTGCGTATCCTGCCAGGTGGGATAGCTGTCCTCAATGGGCTTGAGCAGACTGTCGGCGACGGGTTGTAAACTCAGGAGTAATAGCGCCAGCCAACTCAGGCTGATACACGCTTTCCCTGTTTTTTGAAAGCGGCTAAACCAGACCAGCGCCAGGCCAATACCCATCATTGTTAGCATCAGCGGAAGCGGCAGCATCATACCGCCAATCACTTTCTTCAGCGTAAAAAGCATCCTTTTTGGTTCCTTTTTTAACCATACAGCAGGGGATCTGCAGGGATATTACACCAGGAAGGTTCATTCTCGGCGCGGGTGTGACAAAATAGCGGTTTTACTTAGTCACCCTAAAGCCAGTATGTGGAGAGCCCGATGCGGGATCGCAATTTTGATGACATTGCAGAAAAGTTTTCCCGTAACATTTACGGCACCACCAAAGGCCAATTAAGACAGGCTATTCTTTGGCAGGATTTGGATCGATTATTGGCGACATTCGGCGAGCAACAATTGCATATTCTGGATGCCGGCGGCGGTGAAGGGCAAACGGCCATCAAGATGGCGGAACGTGGGCACTTCGTGACATTATGCGATCTGTCAGGCGAAATGATCGCCCGTGCGCGACAGGCGGCAGAGGCAAAAGGTGTGAGCGGAAACATGCATTTCATACAATGCGCCGCTCAGGACGTTACTGCGCATTTGGAAACCCCGGTTGATCTGATATTGTTTCATGCTGTGCTGGAATGGGTGACGGATCCCGTCAGCGTGTTGCAGACGCTGTGGTCAGTATTGCGTCCCGGCGGCGCGCTGTCGTTAATGTTCTACAATGCTAACGGTCTGTTGATGCATAACATGGTCGCAGGGAACTTTGACTATGTGCAGGTGGGGATGCCGAAACGTAAAAAGCGTACGCTTTCACCGGACTACCCACGCGATCCGGGGCAGGTTTACCAGTGGCTGGAACAGATCGGTTGGCAGATAACGAGTAAAACGGGCGTCCGAGTGTTTCATGACTATCTGCGGGATAAGCATAAACAACATGACGACTATGAAATGTTACTTGAGTTAGAAACGCGCTATTGCCGCCAGGAACCGTATATCAGCCTTGGGCGCTATATTCATGTCACCGCGATTAAAAGTCCGGCCCGAGCCGCAGATGCAAGGATAACCTATGAGTGAATTTTCCCAGACAGTCCCCGAACTGGTTGCCTGGGCCAGAAAAAATGACTTCTCCATCTCTCTGCCGGTAGACAGACTTTCGTTCCTGCTGGCGGTCGCCACTCTGAACGGCGAGCGACTTGACGGCGAGATGAGTGAAGGTGAGCTGGTGGATGCGTTCCGCCATGTGAGTGATGCGTTTGAGCAAACCAGCGAAACCATTGGCGTACGTGCTAACAACGCGATTAACGATATGGTGCGTCAACGTCTGCTGAACCGCTTTACCAGCGAGCAGGCGGAAGGCAATGCCATATATCGTTTAACGCCGCTCGGGATTGGCATCACGGATTACTACATACGTCAGCGCGAATTCTCTACGCTGCGTCTTTCAATGCAACTGTCGATTGTTGCAGGCGAACTGAAGCGCGCGGCGGATGCGGCAGCGGAAGGCGGCGATGAGTTCCACTGGCATCGCAATGTTTACGCGCCATTGAAATATTCGGTGGCGGAGATTTTCGACAGTATCGATCTCACCCAGCGCATCATGGATGAACAGCAGCAGCAGGTGAAAGACGATATCGCGCAGTTGCTGAACAAAGACTGGCGGGCGGCGATTTCCAGCTGTGAACTGCTGCTTTCTGAAACTTCCGGGACGCTGCGCGAACTGCAGGATACGTTGGAAGCGGCGGGGGATAAGCTACAGGCAAACCTGCTACGAATCCAGGATGCCACGATGGCGCATGACGATTTGCATTTTGTCGACAGACTGGTGTTTGACTTACAAAGTAAGCTCGACCGAATTATCAGTTGGGGCCAGCAGTCTATTGATTTGTGGATCGGTTACGATCGCCATGTGCATAAGTTTATCCGTACCGCGATTGATATGGATAAAAACCGCGTCTTTGCCCAGCGTTTGCGCCAGTCCGTGCAGACTTATTTTGACGATCCATGGGCGCTGACTTATGCCAACGCCGACCGTCTGCTGGATATGCGTGATGAAGAGATGGTCCTGCGTGACGAAGAGGTCACCGGTGAGCTTCCGACAGATCTGGAATATGAAGAATTTAACGAGATCCGTGAGCAACTGGCGGCGATCATCGAAGAACAGTTGGCTATCTACAAATCCAGACAAACGCCACTGGATCTCGGTTTGGTAGTGCGCAAGTATCTGGCGCAATATCCACGTGCGCGTCATTTCGACGTCGCGCGTATTGTTATCGATCAGGCGGTACGTCTTGGCGTAGCGCAAGCAGATTTCACCGGACTGCCAGCCAAATGGCAGCCGATTAATGATTACGGAGCCAAGGTACAGGCGCATGTCATTGACAAATATTGAACAAGTGATGCCGGTAAAGCTGGCGCAGGCGCTGGCGAATCCGTTATTTCCGGCGCTGGATAGCGCCTTACGTTCGGGCCGACATATCGGCCTGGATGAACTGGATAATCATGCCTTCCTGATGGATTTTCAGGAATATTTTGAAGAATTTTATAGCCGCTATAACGTGGAACTGATCCGCGCGCCGGAAGGATTCTTCTACCTTCGTCCCCGTTCAACGACGCTCATTCCGCGTTCGGTTCTGTCCGAACTGGACATGATGGTGGGTAAAATTCTTTGCTATCTCTATCTCAGCCCGGAACGCCTGGCGAATGAAGGGATTTTTACCCAGCAAGAGTTATACGACGAGTTGTTGACGCTGGCGGATGAAGCGAAACTGCTGAAGCTGGTGAACAATCGTTCAACCGGTTCGGACGTTGACCGTCAGAAGCTACAGGAAAAGGTACGTTCTTCGCTAAACCGTCTGCGTCGCTTAGGCATGGTGTGGTTTCTGGGTCACGACAGCAGCAAATTCCGTATTACGGAATCGGTCTTCCGCTTTGGCGCGGACGTACGCACCGGTGACGATCCGCGCGAAGCACAGCGTCGCTTAATTCGTGATGGCGAAGCGATGCCGGTCGAGAACCGCCTGCAGCTCAACGATGAGCCCGAAGAGAATCAGCCGGACAGTGGAGAAGAAGAATAATGATTGAACGCGGTAAATTTCGCTCACTTACGCTGATTAACTGGAATGGCTTTTTTGCCCGTACGTTCGACCTGGATGAATTGGTCACCACGCTGTCCGGTGGTAACGGTGCGGGAAAATCCACGACCATGGCGGCATTTGTTACGGCGCTCATCCCGGATTTAACCCTGCTGCATTTCCGTAATACCACCGAAGCCGGTGCGACCAGCGGTTCACGTGACAAAGGTCTGCACGGTAAGCTGAAGGCGGGGGTCTGTTACTCAATGCTTGACGTCCTCAACTCCCGCCATCAGCGCGTGGTTGTCGGCGTTCGTCTGCAACAGGTTGCCGGTCGCGATCGTAAAGTGGATATCAAGCCGTTTGCCATTCAGGGGCTGCCGATGTCGGTGCAGCCCACTCAGTTGGTTACGGAAACGCTGAACGAACGCCAGGCGCGCGTCCTGTCTCTCCCTGAGCTGAAAGAGAAGCTTGATGAGATGGAAGGCGTGCAGTTTAAGCAGTTCAACTCGATAACGGATTATCACTCGCTGATGTTCGATCTGGGCATCATTGCCCGTCGTCTGCGCTCTGCGTCCGATCGTAGTAAATTCTATCGTTTGATTGAAGCCTCGCTGTATGGCGGTATCTCCAGCGCTATTACTCGCTCGCTGCGTGATTACCTGCTGCCAGAAAACAGCGGCGTACGCAAAGCGTTCCAGGATATGGAAGCCGCGCTGCGTGAAAACCGCATGACCCTGGAAGCCATTCGCGTAACCCAGTCTGACCGCGATCTGTTTAAGCATTTGATCAGCGAAGCGACCAACTACGTGGCAGCGGATTATATGCGCCATGCCAACGAGCGCCGTATTCATCTGGATAAAGCGCTGGAATATCGTCGTGAACTGCATACCTCACGCCAGCAGTTGGCTGCTGAGCAGTATAAGCACGTGGATATGGCGCGCGAACTGGGCGAGCATAACGGCGCGGAAGGCGATCTGGAAGCTGATTACCAGGCAGCGAGCGATCACCTCAATCTGGTGCAAACCGCGCTGCGTCAGCAGGAAAAAATTGAACGCTATGAAGCGGATCTCGAGGAATTACAGATCCGTCTCGAAGAACAAAATGAGGTCGTCGCGGAAGCCGTTGACCGCCAGGATGAAAACGAAGCCCGCGCGGAAGCCGCTGAGCTGGAAGTGGATGAGCTGAAAAGTCAGCTTGCCGATTATCAGCAGGCGCTGGATGTCCAGCAAACGCGAGCTATCCAGTATACCCAGGCGATTCAGGCGTTAAGCCGGGCCAAAGAGTTGTGCCACTTACCGGATCTGACAGCCGACAGCGCTGCCGAATGGCTGGAAACCTTCCAGGCCAAAGAGCAGGAAGCCACAGAAAAACTGTTGACGCTGGAACAAAAAATGAGCGTGGCGCAAACCGCGCACAGCCAGTTTGAACAGGCTTATCAACTGGTGGCGGCGATCAACGGCCCACTGGCGCGTGGTGAGGCCTGGAGCGTGGCGCGTGAACTGCTGCGGGAAGGCGTTGAGCAGCGTCACCTGGCGGAACAGGTTCAGCCGTTGCGTATGCGTCTTAGCGAACTGGAGCAGCGTCTGCGCGAGCAGCAGGACGCCGAGCGGCTGCTGGCTGAATTCTGCAAACGCCAGGGTAAACAGTTCGATATCGATGAACTGGAAGCGCTGCATCAGGAACTGGAAGCGCGCATCGCCGCCTTGTCGGACAGCGTATCGTCAGCCAGCGAACAGCGAATGACGCTGCGTCAGGAACAGGAACAACTGCAGTCGCGTATCCAGCATTTGATGAAACGCGCGCCGGTCTGGCTGGCCGCGCAAAATAGCCTGAATCAACTTAGCGAACAGTGCGGCGAAGAGTTTACCTCCAGCCAGGACGTGACCGAATATTTGCAGCAATTGCTGGAGCGCGAGCGTGAAGCCATTGTTGAGCGCGATGAAGTTGGCGCGCGCAAAAACGCGGTTGATGAAGAAATTGAACGTTTAAGTCAGCCGGGCGGGGCGGAAGATCAGCGTCTGAACGCGCTGGCGGAACGCTTCGGCGGCGTGTTGCTGTCAGAAATTTATGACGACGTTAGCCTTGAAGATGCGCCGTACTTCTCCGCGCTGTACGGTCCGTCGCGCCATGCTATCGTGGTGCCGGATCTGTCGCTGATTACCGAACAGCTTGAAGGACTGACGGATTGTCCGGAAGATCTCTATTTTATCGAAGGGGATCCGCAGTCGTTTGATGACAGCGTTTTCAGCGTTGATGAGCTGGAAAAAGCGGTGGTGGTGAAAACCGCCGAACGTCAGTGGCGTTATTCCCGCTTCCCGACGGTGCCGATTTTTGGCCGCGCCGCGCGCGAAAGCCGTATCGAAACCCTGCATGCCGAGCGTGAAGGGCTGTCTGAACGTTTCGCCACGCTCTCTTTTGACGTCCAGAAAACCCAGCGTCTGCATCAGGCGTTCAGCCGCTTTATCGGCAGCCATTTGTCGGTGGCGTTTGAAGCCGATCCAGAAGCGGAGATTCGTCAGTTGAACAGCCGCCGCGTTGAACTGGAGCGTGCGCTGACCAATCATGAAAATGATAACCAGCAAAGCCGTATGCAGTTTGAACAGGCGAAAGAGGGGGTCTCTGCGCTGAACCGCCTGCTGCCGCGTTTAAATCTGCTGGCCGATGAAACGCTTGCCGATCGCGTGGACGAAATTCGTGAGCGTCTGGATGAAGCTCAGGAAGCGGCGCGTTTTGTGCAGCAGCACGGCAATCAGTTAGCCAAACTGGAACCGATGGTTTCGGTTCTGCAAAATGACCCTGAGCAGTTTGAACAACTGAAGGAAGATTACGCCTATTCCCAGCAGATGCAGCGTGATGCGCGTCAGCAGGCGTTTGCGCTGACAGAGGTCGTACAACGTCGGGCGCACTTTAGCTATTCCGATTCAGCCGAAATGCTGAGCGGCAACAGCGATCTGAACGAAAAACTGCGCCAACGCCTGGAACAGGCGGAAGCTGAACGTACCCGCGCTCGTGAAGCGCTGCGCAGCCACGCCGCGCAGTTAAGCCAGTACAACCAGGTCATGGCGTCGCTGAAAAGCTCCTATGACACTAAAAAAGAACTGCTCAACGATTTACAACGTGAACTGCAGGATATCGGCGTTCGTGCTGACAGCGGTGCTGAAGAGCGTGCCCGTATTCGTCGGGATGAACTGCACGCGCAGCTCAGTAACAACCGTGCGCGCCGTAACCAGCTGGAAAAAGCGCTGACCTTCTGCGAAGCGGAGATGGACAACCTGACCCGCAAACTGCGCAAACTGGAACGCGATTATTTTGAGATGCGCGAACAGGTAGTGATGGCGAAAGCCGGCTGGTGTGCCGTGATGCGCATGGTGAAAGACAACGGCGTTGAACGCCGTCTGCACCGTCGCGAGCTGGCATATCTTTCTGGTGATGAACTGCGTTCGATGTCGGATAAGGCGCTCGGTGCGCTGCGTCTGGCGGTGGCGGATAACGAACACCTGCGTGATGTGTTGCGCATGTCTGAAGATCCGAAGCGCCCGGAGCGTAAAATTCAGTTCTTTGTCGCGGTTTATCAGCATCTGCGTGAACGTATTCGTCAGGATATTATTCGTACCGACGATCCGGTGGAAGCGATTGAACAGATGGAGATCGAACTGAGCCGTCTGACGGAAGAATTAACCTCGCGTGAACAGAAGCTGGCGATCAGCTCCCGCAGCGTGGCGAACATCATTCGTAAGACGATTCAGCGCGAACAAAACCGTATTCGTATGCTGAACCAGGGGCTGCAAAACGTGTCGTTTGGCCAGGTCAACAGCGTGCGTCTGAACGTCAACGTGCGTGAAACGCATGCCACTTTGCTGGACGTACTTTCCGAGCAGCATGAACAGCACCAGGATCTGTTTAACAGCAACCGTCTGACCTTCTCTGAAGCACTGGCGAAGCTGTATCAGCGACTGAATCCGCAGATTGATATGGGGCAACGCACGCCGCAAACCATTGGCGAAGAGCTGCTGGACTACCGTAACTATCTGGAAATGGAAGTCGAGGTTAACCGTGGATCTGACGGTTGGCTGCGTGCTGAATCTGGCGCACTGTCCACCGGTGAAGCGATCGGGACCGGGATGTCTATTCTGGTGATGGTTGTGCAAAGCTGGGAAGACGAAGGTCGCAGACTGCGTGGGAAAGATATCTCGCCATGCCGACTGTTGTTCCTTGATGAAGCCGCACGACTGGATGCCCGCTCTATCGCGACCCTGTTTGAACTGTGCGAGCGTTTGCAGATGCAACTGATTATCGCGGCACCGGAAAACATCAGCCCGGAGAAAGGCACCACCTACAAACTGGTGCGTAAAGTCTTCCAGAACACCGAGCACGTTCACGTGGTGGGGCTACGCGGGTTTGCCCCGCAGTTACCTGAACCACTGCCGGGAACTGAAGACGCTTCCTCACAGGCAAGCTAACGAAGAAGGCGGCTAAATAGCCGCCTTCTGCTTTTCTGAAAAGCACGTAATGCCTGGTGTGATTTCTTTAGACTTCTTTACATTAGGTTAGGCAAAAACTATTTGATGTTTATATACTAAAGGTAAGCCTAACGCATCGCAGGCTTGCTCGTCATACTTCAGCGTGTATTGGCGTTTTACAGGTCCGACCCCAACTAACTTAGGGGGAATGCATACGGCCTGGCTATCCAAAGTATGATAAAGAAAACAGGGGGCAAGGGATGTTGCTTAATAAAATGTGTGGTCGTCGGCTCTCGGCAATCAGTTTGTGCCTGGCCGTAACATTCGCTCCACTGTTCAATGCGCAGGCCGATGAGCCTGAAATGATTCCTGGCGATAGCTCAGCGTCCGTCAGTGAACAGCCTACGGCGTTATCGCAACCGCAGGTTCAATCTTCCGCTACTGCTATTATGGCGGGTATTCAACCGCTGCCAGAGGGCATGTCTGTCGATAAGGCGCGCGCCGACTTACAATCTCAACTTCCAGCGGGCTTCACGCCGGTATACATGAGTCAGTTGGAGCTGCTGTACGCTGCGCGCGATATGAAACCGATGTGGGAAAATCGTGATGCGGTAAAAGCATTTCAGCAACAGTTAGCCGAGGTGGCGATTGCTGGTTTCCAGCCGCAATTTACCACTTGGGTCGTATTGCTGACTGATCCGGCGGTAACCGGTCAGGCGCGAGACATCGTGCTTTCTGATGCCCTGATGGGATATCTGCACTTTATCGCGAATATTCCTGTCAAAGGTAATCGCTGGCTCTACAGTAACAAGCCCTATGCGCTGGCAACTCCGCCGATTTCCGTGATCAACCAATGGCAGGTGGCGCTGGATAATGGCCAGCTGACGTCGTTTATTGCCAGCCTGGCGCCTCAGCATCCGCAGTATGCAGCCATGCATGAATCGTTGCTAAAACTGCTGAGCGATACGCGTCCCTGGCCGCAGTTAACCAGTACCGCGACGCTGCGTCCTGGCGAGTGGAGTAACGACATCCCCGCGTTGCGTGAAATTTTACGCCGTACCGGGATACTCGAATCAGTCGTCAGTACGGCTGCTAAAGAAGGGCGTAGCGCTTACGGCAGTGAACTGGTCGAGGCGGTGAAGCGGTTTCAGACCTGGCAGGGGCTGGGGGCTGATGGCGCAATTGGACCCGCGACGCGTGACTGGCTGAACGTAACGCCCGCGCAGCGTGCGGGGGTGCTGGCGTTGAATATTCAGCGTTTGCGGCTGCTGCCGAGTGACTTATCTACCGGGATCATGGTCAATATTCCTGCCTACTCGCTGGTCTATTACCAGAACGGTAATCAGGTGCTGGCCTCCCGCGTCATCGTCGGGCGTCCCGATCGTAAAACGCCGATGATGAGCAGTGCGCTGAATAATGTGGTCGTGAACCCGCCGTGGAACGTCCCGCCGACGCTGGCACGAAAAGATATTCTGCCTAAGTTGTGGAATGATCCGGGATACCTTGAGCGTCACGGCTATACCGTAATGCGCGGCTGGAATAGCAAAGAGACGATAGATCCGTGGCAGGTTGACTGGGCGACCATCACCGCATCCAATCTGCCGTTCCGCTTCCAGCAGGCACCGGGCGCGCGTAACTCACTCGGACGTTATAAATTTAATATGCCGAGTTCAGATGCTATTTATTTGCACGATACGCCGAATCACAATCTGTTCCAGAAAGATACGCGGGCGCTTAGTTCAGGCTGCGTGCGTGTGAATAAGGCATCTGAGCTGGCGAATATGCTGTTACAGGATGCGGGATGGAATGATTCGCGCATCTCGGACGCCCTGAAGCAAGGGGATACACGGTACGTGAATATTCGCCAGAATATTCCGGTCAATCTCTACTACCTGACCGCGTTTGTGGGAGCGGATGGTCGGACGCAGTATCGTACAGATATTTACAATTACGATCTGACAGCGCGATCCAGCGCACAAATTGTGTCAAAAGCCGAACAATTAATCAGATAAATGAAGCAGTTCGAGGAAAATGATTGTCGTAAGTTATGTCGGAAACGGGGCAAAATGGCTGTAAGCCCCGTATTTCCTGGGGTTGGGAGCCTTGACGTGGACTACTTAGCCAGATAAGGTTTCCCGCGTGCGCTAGAGCATACATACGATAACATTGACCTTGTAGATCTTAATACCATGGACAAATTTGACGCTAATCGCCGCAAACTGCTGGCGCTTGGTGGCATTGCCCTCGGCGCTGCCATCCTGCCTACGCCCGCGTTTGCCACACTCTCTACCCCACGTCCGCGTATCTTGACTCTGAATAACCTGCATACCGGTGAGTCAATAAAAGCAGAGTTTTTCGATGGCAGGGGCTATATTCAGGACGAATTAGCTAAACTTAACCACTTTTTCCGTGATTTTCGGGCCAATAAAGTGAAATCCATTGACCCGGGATTGTTTGACCAACTCTTCCGTCTGCAGGGCCTGCTGGGCACGCGTAAACCCGTACAGCTGATCTCTGGCTATCGCTCAATCGATACCAATAATGAACTCCGTGCGCGCAGCCGTGGTGTCGCTAAGAAAAGCTACCACACGAAAGGCCAGGCTATGGATTTCCATATTGAAGGCATCGCATTAAGTAATATTCGCAAAGCTGCGTTATCTATGCGCGCAGGTGGTGTAGGATACTACCCCAGCAGTAACTTTGTGCATATTGACACCGGACCTGCACGGCACTGGTGATCCGTAAGCTTAATGAAACAGGAGCTGTATGAACTATCGTATTATTCCGGTCACTGCATTTGCCCAGAACTGCTCGTTAATCTGGTGTGAGCAGACTCGTCTGGCCGCGCTGGTCGATCCCGGCGGCGATGCCGGGAAAATCAAACAGGAAGTGGATGCCAGCGGTCTGACGCTTATGCAGATCCTGCTCACTCATGGTCATCTTGACCACGTTGGGGCGGCGGCTGAACTGGCACAGCATTATGGTGTCCCGGTTATTGGCCCGGAAAAAGAAGATGAGTTCTGGCTACAGGGGCTGCCTGCTCAGAGCAGGATGTTTGGCCTGGGAGATTGTGAGCCGCTGACGCCCGATCGCTGGTTGAATGAAGGCGACCGGATAAGCGTGGGCAATGTGACGTTACACGTACTGCATTGTCCGGGCCACACGCCGGGGCATGTGGTCTTCTTTGATGAGCAGTCAAAATTACTGATTTCGGGTGACGTGATTTTCAAAGGCGGCGTAGGACGCAGCGACTTCCCGCGCGGCGATCACAGCCAATTGATTGATTCGATTAAACGTAAACTGTTGCCGTTGGGCGATGACGTGACGTTTATTCCGGGCCACGGTCCACTTTCTACGCTGGGTCACGAACGGTTGCATAACCCGTTCCTGCAGGATGAAATGCCTGTCTGGTAAAAGCGCAGATAAATAAAAAGGCCGCGATTGCGGCCTTTTTTTGTGCGCTATTGATTACAGTACTGCGACAATCGCTTCGCACAGCGGCGCCATGTTATCTGGCGTCATTCCGGCTACGTTTACACGTCCGGAAGCGACGGCATAGACACCAAACTCTTCACGCAGACGCAGAACCTGTTCTTTAGTCAGGCCGCTGAATGAGAACATGCCGTTCTGTTTAATGATAAAGCTGAAGTCGCGGCTTGCACCTTTCTCCTGCAGCGTATTCACGAACAGTAAACGCATGCGCTGAATGCGTTGGCGCATATCAGTCAGCTCTTGTTCCCAGATGGCGCGCAGCGCGTCGTTGCTCAGAATCGTAGCGACTACGGATGCACCGTGCGCCGGCGGGTTGGAATAGTTAGCACGAATGGCTGATTTCATCTGGCTAAACGCGCGGTCAACGGTTTCAGCATCGGCTGCAACCAGCGTACAGGCGCCTACGCGCTCATTGTACAGACCAAAGTTCTTGGAGTAGGAGCTGGCGACGATCAGCTCTTTGTGCAGCGCCGCGAATGCGCGCAGACCTTCCGCATCTTCTTCCAGACCACGGGCAAAACCCTGGTAAGCGAAGTCAAACAGCGGCAACCAACCTTTATCGACGGAAAGCTGAGCCAGCGTTTGCCACTGCTCCAGTGTTGGATCGATACCGGTTGGGTTATGGCAGCAGCCGTGGAATAACACCACGTCGCCGGCCTGCGCTTCGCTGAGGCTTGCCAGCATCGCATCAAAGTCTAAAGAATGGTTTGCCGCATCGTAATAATTGTATTCACGAACTTCCAGACCGGCAGAGTTAAAGACGCTCTTATGGTTCGGCCAGCTTGGATTGCTCACCCAAACGCGTTTAGCCGAGGTGTTTTTTGCCAGGAAATCAGCTGCTACACGCAGTGCGCCAGTACCACCAGGGGTCTGTGCTGTACGTGCGCGTTTGTCGTTGATAAGCGAACTCTCTTTACCAAACAGTAATTCCTGAGTGCAGCGACCAAACTCTGGAATACCGTCAATGCCAAGGTAGTTTTTGGTGGTTTCATTTTCCAGTATATATTGCTCGGCTTTTTTAACGCTGGTCAGTACCGGCGTTTTGCCTGTCTCATCTTTATATACACCGATCCCGAGGTTTATTTTTCCTGGGCGGTCATCGGCACGAAACAAATCAGCCAGACCCAAAATAGGGTCGGCAGGAGCGGCGGTAATGTTCTCAAACATGACGAGGTTCCATAGTGATTACAGAAGGGAAGTCCGCTATCAGGTTAACGGTAGATTTACAAAATGCCAACCGTTACTGACGAAAAGCTGAGGTGTTTTTTTAAGACGCAAGAATCCGCTAGCAGAGATAAAAAAACAGGACCGAAGTCCTGTTTTTTAGGCATTTAACAAAGAGGTCTGCTATTAGAACTGGTAAACGATACCTACTGCGACGGTGTCGTCAGAGCCTACGCCCAGTTTGTTGTCAGAATCGATCTGGTTGATGATGTAATCAACATAGGTGGACATGTTTTTGTTGAAGTAGTAAGTCGCACCCACTTCGAAGTAGTTCACCAGATCTACGTCACCGATGCCTTCAATGTCCTTACCTTTAGATTTGGTATAGGCGAGGGACGGACGCAGGCCGAAGTCGAACTGATACTGGGCAACCAACAGCACGTCTTCAGTTTTGTTGGCATAACCGTTAGCGATACGGGTTGCGTTGTGGGTTTCGCTATAGTTAGCTGCCAGGTAGATGTTGTTCGCATCGTACTTAACGCCGGTCGCCCACTGCTCAGCTTTGTCGCCATGGCCGCGCAGAGCCGGGTTTTGTTGAGCATCGGTACGGTCAGCCGCACCGTAAGCGCCTACGATACCGAAGCCGTCGAATTCGTAGCTGATAGAACCGCCAACGCCATCACCGTTAGAGCGACGAACGTCATCACGCTCATTTTTGCCCAGGTACTGAACGGCGAAGTTCAGGCCTTCAACCAGACCGAAGAAGTTGGAGTTACGGTAGGTTGCGAGACCGCCGTTACGCTGGGAGAAGAACTGGTCAGAAGCAGCGGTATCACCACCGAATTCTGGCAGCATATCGGTGTAACCCAGCGCATCGTATACGACGCCGTAGTTACGACCGTAGTCGAAGGAGCCCGCGTCGCCGAATTTCAGACCGGCAAACGCCAGACGAGTTTTGTTACCGTCCTGCGCGTTTGAGCCTTCAGCATTGTTGCCGGCAAAGTTGTATTCCCACTGGCCGTAACCGGTCAGTTGGTCGTTAATCTGAGTTTCCCCTTTGAAACCAAGACGGGCGTATGTCTGATCGCCGTTAGCAGCGTAGGCATTTTCACCGTTGTGCTTGGAAAAATAGTGCAGACCCACAGCTTTACCGTAAATGTCTACTTTGTTGCCATCTTTGTTATAAACTTCTGCAGCGTTAGCTGCCCCGGCTACCAGCAGAGCAGGGATAACCACTGCCAGAATATTGCGCTTCATCATTATTTATTACCCTCATCGGTTTTTATATGACACCTGCCACTGCCGCCAATAAATTCCGTCAATAAAAATTTACGGAACTATTGATGAGAGTTTGGTGTCTTTATGTGTCTGACAGGCATCTTTCCATTCAAACTATCGTTTCGCTACTCTCAAAGTGCTACAAATATAAAGATTTAGTTTCAAAAAGAAAAAATGTGTAACAAAATGTTATTTTTGTGCAACTTTGTGAACAACTTCAAACTTCAGATGCCTCCGCGCTAAAAATCACCCCTGTTATTTCTATTTATATGATTTTCTTATATTTAATTTTGCTAAGACCGCTTTTTCTTCGCGATGACTAAAAGAACTGATTTAACTGAAGGTGATTTATGGACATCTGGACAGCCGTGTGAAAGGTTAAAAAATGTACTATTTAATCAGAAAATGCTAATCCACAATAAAACTGCTGATTATTTTTTGTTCGAATGTGTTGCTGTGAAATATTACGTAACAGGAAGAGGGGAGGCGAAGGGTTGTATTTAACGTGTTATGGGGATCCCTGTAACGTGGCGCGGTTACAAAAAAGGCCAGCAATGAATGCTGGCCTTTGGATTAAAAATTCAGCTTTAGAAGCTGGCGTTACGCGGAGTACGCGGGAACGGAATGACATCACGGACGTTCTGCACGCCAGTAACGTAGGCAATCAGACGCTCGAAGCCTAAGCCGAAGCCGGAATGCGGAACGGTACCGTAGCGGCGCAGGTCGCGATACCACCAGTAATCTTCTTTATTCAGACCCATCTCCAGCATACGGGCATCCAGCACGTCCAGACGCTCTTCACGCTGAGAACCACCGATGATTTCACCGATTCCCGGAGCCAGTACGTCCATTGCCGCAACGGTTTTACCGTCTTCGTTAAGGCGCATATAAAACGCTTTGATATCTTTCGGGTAGTTTTTAACCACGACCGGCGCTTTAAAGTGCTCTTCAGCAAGATAACGTTCGTGCTCGGAAGAGAGATCCACACCCCAGTAAACCGGGTTTTCAAACTGTTTGCCGCATTTTTCGAGAATGCTTACCGCGTCGGTGTAGTCCACCTGCGCGAAGTCGGCGTCAATGAAACGTTCCAGGCGTGAAATCGCGTCTTTGTCGACGCGTTCAGCGAAGAATTTCATATCATCCGCACGCTCTGCCAGTACGGCCTTGAAAGCATACTTCAGCATGGCTTCAGCGAGGCCAGCCACGTCGTCCAGGTTAGCGAAAGCCACTTCTGGCTCCAGCATCCAGAACTCCGCCAGGTGACGGCTGGTGTTAGAGTTTTCCGCACGGAACGTCGGGCCAAAGGTATAAATTTTGGACAGGGCGCAGGCGTAGGTTTCGCCGTTCAACTGACCAGAAACGGTCAGGAAGGCTTCTTTACCGAAGAAGTCCTTATCGAAGTCGACTTTTCCCTGATCGTTACGCGGCAGGTTTTCCAGATCCAGCGTAGAAACACGGAACATCTCACCAGCGCCTTCCGTATCGGAAGCGGTGATCAGCGGCGTGGATACCCAAAAGAAACCCTGCTCATGGAAGAAGCGATGCAGCGCTTGCGCCAGCGTATGACGTACACGCGCTACTGCACCAATCATGTTGGTACGCGGACGCATGTGCGCCACTTCACGCAGATACTCAATGCTGTGACGCTTGGCCGCCATCGGGTAGGTGTCAGGATCTTCAACCCAGCCCGCGACTTCAACCTCAGTGGCCTGAATTTCAAAGCTCTGTCCCTGTCCAGGCGACGCAACGACTTTACCCGTTACGATAACTGAACAGCCGGTTGTCAGGCGCAATACGTCCTGATTGTAATTGGGCAGAGAATTATTGATGACGGCCTGTACAGGATCAAAGCAGGAACCGTCATAAACGGCGAGGAAGGAGATGCCAGCTTTTGAATCTCGGCGGGTACGTACCCATCCGCGCACGGTGACTTCGCTGTCAACGGCTACGCGGCCCTGGAGTACGTCGGCTACAGGCACAACGCTCATAATATTCTCTCTGTTAATAGTCGGATATATAAACACATGTCCACCCGTAATGGGGGGATACCTATGTTACCTGGCATCTGCAATCAGACAAGCAGAATTCGTTGCTGGAGTGAAAGATTTCGGAAATAAACGCGAAAAGGGAGCCGATGTGGCTCCCTGTGAAGATTAACTGGCTTTTTTAATATGCGGCAAATCGAAAGCTTTGCGCAACGCACGAACAAACGCTTTATCGTGGCAGATGGTTTTACCGGGGCTATCAGATAACTTCGCTACCGGTTTGCCGTTACATTCCACCAGCTTGATAACAATATTGAGCGGCTTAACCTGCGGAATATCACACGTTAGCCGTGTACCAATGCCAAAACTCAACTGTACGCGAGAAGAGAAGTGGCGGTAGAGCTCAATCGCTTTTTTCAGATCGAGGTTATCGGAGAACACCAGCGTTTTGCTCAGCGGATCAATCCCCAGTTTTTCATAGTGGGCAATGGCTTTTTCACCCCATTCAACCGGATCGCCAGAGTCGTGACGTAAGCCCTGGTAACGGGTCGCAAATTCAACGCCAAAGTCGCGTAAAAACGCGTCCATGGTGATGCAGTCCGTCAGCGCAATCCCGAGTTGATCAGGATATTCATTTAACCATGCGGCCAGCGCAACGCGCTGGCTGGTGGCAAGCTCCGGGCTGATTTGCTGATGAGCCTGGAACCACTCATGCGCTTGCGTACCCATCGGGGTTAATGACAGACGACGGGCGAGATCGTAGTTGCTGGTGCCGACAAACCAGGATTCTTGCTGCAGGCGTTTAACAATGGCCTGCTGTACTTCGCGTGAAAAACGACGGCGCGTACCGAAATCCATCAGATGGAAGCGGGACATATCGACATCTTTCGTTAAAGCAGAGAATTCGACTAGTTTGCTTTCCAGCTCATGGAGTGCCTGTGGGACGCCTGATTCGGGCGAACGGTAACGGTGCACCAGTTCGCTGATAACCGCCAGCAGCGGGACTTCCCACATGATCACTTCACGCCATGGACCGGTTAAGCGGATGTTCAGCTTGCCGTTATCGTTGGTGACGCACACCTGTTCCGGGTTATAGCGGAAATCACGTAACCAGGCGAGGTAATCAGCTTTAAAGAAAGGCAGGCCGGAGAGCCACTGGTACTCGTCCTCCTGCAGTCGCAGGTGCTGCATGGCATTCACCTGCTCACGAATAGCATCGGCATAAATACCGAGCAGGTCATCGCCACGGCAACGAAATTCAGCCGCTACTTGTACATCATAGTAGTGGTGAAAAACGGCTTGCTGCATATGCAACTTATAAGCGTCTGTATCCAGCAGCGAGTGCAGAACAGGAGAAGCGAATTGTGTCATAGGTGCGCAGTAGCATCCTCTCACGGGAGCGTTTAGTACAATAAACAACTAAGAAAACCGCTGGAGTATACCCTGTTTAGCGATTTATTGAACCCCGATCACACCATAAGCTGTCTTTCTGGTCGAGGGCAATTCGTGCCGCGTGTTATGAAAATGTAGCAAAAAGGGCGTTTGTGCCTGAAAAGATGAACATTCTGCGTAGCGCGATTTACGCAACAGGAATAGACTGAAGCCGAGACTCTACCAAAGATGCTAAAGGTTTTTTTATGACACAACAGCCACAAGCCAAATACCGTCACGACTATCGTGCGCCGGATTACCAGATTACTGATATTGACTTGACCTTTGACCTGGATGCTGAAAAAACCGTGGTCACCGCCGTGAGCCAGGCTGTCCGTCATGGTGCGTCCAGTGCGCCGCTGCGCCTGGATGGCGAAGATCTGACCCTGGTGTCAATCCACGTTAACGACGAGCCGTGGACAGAGTATAAAGAAGAAGAGGGCGCTCTGGTCATCAGTCAACTGCCGGAACGTTTTACGCTGCGTATCGTGAATGAAATTAGCCCGGCGGCCAATACCGCGCTGGAAGGACTGTATAAGTCTGGCGATGCGCTGTGCACCCAGTGTGAAGCAGAAGGGTTCCGCCATATTACCTGGTATCTCGACAGACCCGATGTTCTGGCGCGTTTTACCACCAAAATTATCGCCGATAAAACCCAATATCCGTTCCTGCTCTCTAACGGCAACCGCGTGGCGCAGGGTGAACTGGAAAACGGTCGTCACTGGGTACAGTGGCAGGATCCGTTCCCGAAACCATGCTATCTGTTTGCGCTGGTAGCCGGTGATTTCGACGTCCTGCGTGACACCTTTACCACCCGCTCAGGACGTGAAGTGGCGCTGGAACTGTATGTCGATCGCGGCAATCTGGACCGTGCGCCGTGGGCAATGACCTCACTGAAAAACTCCATGAAATGGGATGAGGAGCGTTTCGGCCTCGAGTATGACCTCGACATCTATATGATTGTCGCCGTCGACTTCTTCAATATGGGCGCGATGGAGAATAAAGGTCTGAACATCTTTAACTCCAAATATGTGCTGGCCCGCACCGATACGGCCACCGACAAAGACTATCTCGATATTGAACGCGTTATTGGTCACGAATATTTCCATAACTGGACCGGCAACCGTGTGACCTGTCGCGACTGGTTCCAGTTGAGCCTGAAAGAAGGTTTAACCGTGTTCCGCGATCAGGAGTTCAGTTCCGATCTCGGCTCACGTGCGGTAAACCGTATCAGCAATGTACGTACCATGCGCGGCCTGCAGTTTGCCGAAGACGCCAGCCCGATGGCGCACCCGATCCGCCCGGATATGGTCATCGAAATGAACAACTTCTATACCCTGACCGTGTATGAAAAGGGCGCTGAAGTCATTCGTATGATCCACACTCTGCTGGGTGAGGCTAACTTCCAGAAAGGGATGCAGCTGTACTTTGAGCGTCATGACGGCAGCGCTGCTACCTGTGATGATTTCGTGCAGGCGATGGAAGATGCGTCCAATGTCGATCTCTCTCATTTCCGCCGTTGGTACAGTCAGTCCGGTACGCCGATTCTGACCGTGCGTGATGACTACAATCCGTCAACGGAACAATACACGCTGACTATCAGCCAGCGTACGCCAGCCACGCCGGATCAGGCCGAGAAACAACCGCTGCATATTCCTTTCGCCCTCGAGTTGTATGACAACGAAGGGAAAGTGATCCCGCTACAAAAAGGCGGGCATCCGGTGAATGCCGTGCTCAACGTGACCCAGGCAGAACAGACATTTGTCTTCGATAACGTCTACTTCCAGCCGGTTCCGGCACTGCTGTGCGAATTCTCCGCACCGGTAAAACTGGAATACAAATGGAGCGATCAGCAACTGACCTTCCTGATGCGTCATGCGCGTAACGATTTCTCTCGTTGGGATGCGGCGCAAAGTCTGCTGGCGACCTATATTAAGCTCAACATTGCCCGTCATCAGCAGGGCCAGCCGTTGTCGCTGCCGGTACATGTGGCCGATGCTTTCCGCGCGATTTTGCTCGATGAGAAAATCGATCCGGCGCTGGCGGCAGAGATCCTGACGTTGCCTTCGGTAAATGAAATCGCCGAACTGTTCGATATCATCGATCCGGTCGCGATAACGGAAGTTCGCGAAGCATTGACCCGCACGCTGGCGGCTGAGCTGGCGGATGAATTCCTCGCTATCTATAACGCTAATCATCTTGACGAGTACCGCGTTGAGCATGCTGATATTGGTAAGCGTACGCTGCGCAATGCCTGCCTGCGCTTCCTGGCCTTTGGCGAAACCCATCTGGCTGACACGTTGGTTAGCAAGCAGTACCGCGAAGCGAACAATATGACTGACGCCCTGGCGGCGCTGTCCGCTGCGGTGGCGGCGCAACTGCCATGCCGTGACGCATTGATGCAGGAGTATGACGATAAATGGCATCATGACGGTCTGGTGATGGATAAATGGTTTATCCTGCAATCCACCAGCCCGGCGAGAAACGTGCTGGAAACGGTACGCGGTCTGCTGGAGCATCGTTCCTTCAGTATGAGTAACCCGAACCGTATTCGTTCCCTGATTGGTGCTTTTGCGGGTAGCAACCCGGCGGCTTTCCATGCGGAAGATGGCAGCGGCTATCAGTTCCTGGTCGATATGCTGACTGAGCTGAACAGCCGCAATCCGCAGGTGGCGTCACGTCTGATTGAGCCGTTGATTCGTTTGAAACGCTATGATGCCAAACGTCAGGCGAAGATGCGTGCGGCGCTGGAACAGTTGAAAGGCCTCGAGAATCTCTCCGGCGATCTGTTCGAGAAGATTGACAAAGCGTTAGCCTGATAATATTGCCGGATGGATCCGGCCTACCATTCACGCGTAGGCCGGATAAGCGGTAGCGCCATCCGGCGTTTTTAACCCTGCTTGCGTAGCTGAACTTCATTTTCGCCACGCTTCATCACCCGGTTCAACACTTCCGCTTCCAGCTCGGCTAACCGCACCGATCCCAAACGGCGGGGGCGCTGAATATCCACCGTCAGATCCAGCCCGATTTTACCCTCTTCGATCAATAGCACGCGGTCTGCCATTGCGACGGCCTCACTGACATCGTGCGTCACCAGCAGCACCGTAAAGCCGAGGTCCTGCCATAGCGAGACGATCAGATCCTGCATCTCAAGACGGGTTAACGCATCCAGCGCGCCGAGCGGTTCATCCAGTAACAGCAGGCCAGGGCGGTGAATTAATGCCCGCGCCAGGGCCACGCGCTGTTTTTGGCCGCCAGACAGGGCGGCAGGCCACTCCTGTGCCCGGTTTTCGAGGCCAACAGCGGCCAACGCATTACGGGCCGCATCGCGCCATTGACCTTTCAGCCCCAGACCAACGTTATCAATAACCGTTTTCCATGGCAGCAGACGCGCATCCTGAAACATCATGCGCGTATCATCCTGAATCTCTGCCAGCGGGGTAGTTCCGGCAAGTAATGCGCCTGAAGTGGGCGATTCCAGCCCAGCCAGCAGGCGCAGCAAGGTGCTTTTGCCACCGCCGCTGCGGCCCACTACGGCAACAAATTGCCCTGCCGGAATATGCAGATCTAATTGATTCAGTACCGTATTGGCGGCGTACTGTTTGGTCACGGCGCTCAGCAAAAGCGGCGTACCCTGATTCAAGCGAGCGGTATTCATACAGTAGCCTCCTTCACATGGTAAGCCGGGTTCCAGCGCAGCCAGACTCGCTCCAGCAGTTGGGCGCTGACATCGGCAAGTTTGCCGAGCAGGGCGTAGAGAATGATGGCCACTACCACCACGTCGGTTTGCAGAAATTCTCGGGCATTCATCGCCAGATAACCAATGCCGGCATTGGCGGAAATGGTTTCTGCAACGATCAACGTCAGCCACATCAGTCCGAGAGCAAAACGTACGCCAACCATAATCGAGGGCAGGGCGCCGGGCAGGATCACATGGATAAACAGTGAAAAGCCGGACAACCCATAGCTGCGCGCCATTTCCACCAGGCCGCGATCGATATTGCGGATCCCGTGCCAGGTGTTGATGTAAATCGGGAACAGTGTGCCCAAGGCGACGAGAAAGATCTTCGCCGATTCATCAATGCCGAACCACAAAATCACCAGCGGGATCAGCGCCAGATGGGGAACGTTGCGCAGCATCTGTATCGACGTATCCAGCAGGCGTTCCCCCCAGCGTGAAAGACCGCTGATGAGTCCCAGCGTCAAACCCAACGATCCACCGATCGAGAATCCGATCAGCGCCCGCCAGGAACTGATCGCCAGATGCTGCCAAAGCTCGCCGCTGGCGGAGAGCGTCCAGAAGGCTTCGACAACGCCTTCCGGGGAGGGCAGGATGCGAGTGGATAGCCAGCCCATTGACGAGGCTATCTGCCAGAGCGCCACCAGACCTACCGGCAAAAACCAGGGTGCGAGGCGCAATAGCCACCTGTTTTTCGGTGTTGTCATCAGCGTGCTCCTTAGCTTTGCGCGACCTTACGGGGAATAAATTCGTTAGCCACCGCTTCGCCTTGTTGGTGCAGACGCGGTGGCTGTGGAATTTCAGGTATCGAAACATCCAGATGCGGGAACAGTAGCTCGCCAACTTTGTACGCCTCTTCCAGATGCGGATACCCCGACAGCACAAAGCTGTCGATACCCAGCGCGGCGTACTCGTTTATGCGCGCTGCGACGGTCGGGCCGTCGCCGACCAGCGCGGTTCCGGCGCCGCCACGCACCAGCCCAACGCCTGCCCACAGGTTCGGGCTTATTTCCAGTTTGTCGCGTTTACCGTTGTGCAGCGCGGCCATCCGCTGTTGGCCAACCGAATCTGTTCTTGAGAAGGCGGCCTGGGCTTTGGCAATCGTGTCGTCATCAAGATGCGAAATCAGACGCTCCGCTGCCTGCCACGCCTCATCCGTCGTCTCCCGCACGATCACATGCAAACGAATACCAAAGCGGATCTTGCGTCCAAGCGCTGCTGCTTTGGCTCGCACTTGCTCAATCTTCTCTTTCACCTGTTCAGGCGGTTCGCCCCAGGTCAGATAGAGATCAACCTGCTCGGCAGCCAGGTCTTGCGCGACATCGGAAGAACCGCCGAAATAAAGCGGCGGCCAGGGTTGTTGTACGGGAGGAAAAAACAGCTTCGCGCCGCGGACGTGCATATGTTTGCCGTTGAAATCCACCGTTTCCCCCTGTAACAGCCGACGCCAGATCTGGGTGAATTCAGCAGAAGCTTCATAGCGCTCGGTGTGATCAAGAAACACGCCGTCGCCAGCCAGCTCCTGCGGATCGCTGCCGGTCACCAGGTTAAACAGCGCCCGGCCGTTAGAGAGTCTGTCGAGCGTTGCAGCCTGGCGTGCTGCAACCGTTGGCGAGGTTACGCTTGGACGCAGCGCGACCAAAAACTTGAGCCGCTGAGTAACAGGGATCATGGAGGCGGCTACCAGCCAGGCATCTTCACAGGAGCGACCGGTTGGGATCAAAACGCCGGTAAATCCCAGGCGATCGGCAGCCTGCGCGATTTGCTGCAGATAACTGTGATCGACCGGACGCGAGCCTTCTTCCGTCCCCAGATAGTGGCCATCCCCGTGGGTGGGTAAAAACCAGAACATGTTCAGACTCATAATTTTGCTCCTGTCTGCTGAGTGGGTTGCCAGATACGCTGGCGAATATCGATTTTTTTCGGCACCAGACGATTGTCATAAAACAGATCGGCGGTTTGTTGTTGCAGGGCGGCAACCGAGGCGCTGACGGGTGAGATGGTCGTTGGCGGCCGGTGATCAAGATAAGACGCAATCACCGGCTCTGGCAGTCCCATGGTTTTGGCCAGCAGGGTAATACTTTGCTGGCGCTGGCTGAGGGTTAACGCATCAGCCTGGCTAAAGGTATCCAGCACGCCAAGAACAAACGCGCCATTTTTCTCGGCATAAGGACGCGCGGCGAGATAAAAGGAGCCGGTCTGTTTGAGGTCTGAGCCGTCTTTCAGCACGCGCACATCACCCTGCAGCAACGCGGCGGAATAGTAAGGATCCCAGATAGCCCACGCATCAACGTTACGTTGCTGGAAGGCTGCTCTGGCATCTGCGGGTGTCAGATATGTTGGTTGAATATCGGTAAATTTCAGCCCGGCCTGTTGTAAGGCTCGCAGCAGTAAATTGTGGGCGCTGGAACCTTTCTGGAAGGCGACTTTATGCCCTTTGAGCTGCGCAACGCTCTGGATCGGGCTGTTTTTGGGCACCAGAATCACTTCGGCTTTTGGTTTGGGCGGCTCGACGCCAACGTAAACCAGATCGGCTCCGGCGGCCTGGGCGAAAATCGGCGGAATGTCACCGGTACTGCCGAGATCGATACTGCCAATATTGAGTGCTTCCAGCATTTGCGGCCCTGCCGGAAACTCAATCCACGAGATTTTGGTCTGTGGGTAGCGTTTCTCCAGTAGCTGATGGCTTTTTGCCAGCACCATACTGACGCTTCCTTTCTGGTAACCTATGCGCAGCGCGTCTGGTGCAGACTCTGCGGCATGGACGAGCGTAGAAAGTGACAGCAATCCGGTCAACGCCAACCACGGCGTGTGACGCTTGAGCAGATTAAGCATGGGCGGCACCTCGCAGAGCATTCAATTGAGGAAGTTGGACATCACGACGATGCAACGCCAGCCAGAAGGTGTCGAGCGCATTGTCCAGACGCAGTTGCAGGTTGGGCGTAAACTGCGGTTTATGCTGATAATCAATGACCTGTGAATCATCAGCAAAAACACCGTGCAGGATTTCCTGGGCTTTTAACGCGCTCAGCACCGGCTTAAGCGCGTAATCAACGGCCAGTAAATGCGCCACGGTACCGCCTGTTGCCAGCGGCAAAACCACTTTTCCTTCCAGTGCGCGTTCGGGAAGCAGATCGAGCAACGTTTTCAACGCGCCGGAGTAAGCTGCTTTGTAGACCGGCGTTGCAACAATCAATCCGTCGGCGTCGTGCAGTTGTTCGACAAAGGTTTTCAGCGCCGGGCTGTCGAAGCGCGCATAGATCAGGTCTTCTGGGGCAAAGTTGTGCAGATTCCAGTGACAGACTTCGACATCCTGGCCGTTCAGTTTTTCCCGGGCGTATTCCAGTAAGGCGCTGGAGCGAGAGGGGAAGCGTGGACTTCCCGCCAGAGTAATGACGCGCATAATTTCAATCTCCCCTTATAACTAATTGTTCGCTTTTATTTAACATTGATAACAATTCGTGCAGTCTGGCAGAGAGATTTTGTTTATCGAAATGATTTATACGGGATAGAAAAGTTGAAAAATGAATAAAACGGCAGAAGCAGGAAAACGATTGCTATTTATTGCCGCAGGTCAATTCCCTTTTTGCTCGCGATCGCACATAATACGCCCCCGGTTTGCACACCGGGAATCCAGGAGAGTTCATGTACTACCCCTTCGTTCGTAAAGCCCTTTTCCAGCTCGATCCTGAGCGCGCTCATGAATTGACATTCCAGCAGTTACGTCGCATTACCGGCACGCCGCTCGAAGCGCTTGTCCGCCAGAAAGTACCCGCAAAACCGGTTACCTGTATGGGGCTGACGTTTAAAAATCCGCTCGGGCTTGCTGCCGGACTGGATAAAGACGGGGAGTGCATTGATGCGCTCGGTGCGATGGGATTCGGTTCAATTGAGATTGGTACCGTGACGCCACGCCCCCAGCCCGGGAACGATAAACCACGTCTGTTCCGTCTGGTGGATGCGGAAGGTTTGATCAACCGCATGGGATTCAATAACCTGGGTGTTGATAACCTGGTAGAGAACGTTAAGAAATCACATTTTGACGGCATTCTCGGCATTAATATTGGTAAGAATAAAGATACTCCGGTAGAAAACGGCAAAGATGACTATCTGATTTGTATGGAAAAAGTCTATGCTTATGCCGGTTATATCGCGATTAATATCTCTTCACCGAATACGCCGGGATTACGCACGCTGCAATACGGTGAAGCGCTGGATGATCTGCTGACGGCAATTAAAAATAAGCAAAACGATCTGCAAGCGATCCACCATAAATATGTTCCGGTGGCCGTAAAGATCGCGCCGGATCTTTCCGTCGAAGAACTGATCCAGGTTGCCGACAGTTTAGTTCGGCATAATATTGATGGTGTAATTGCAACTAACACCACTCTCGATCGTTCTCTCGTACAGGGAATGAAAAATTGCGATCAAATGGGGGGACTGAGCGGTCGTCCGTTACAATTAAAAAGTACAGAAATTATTCGCCAGTTGTCTCAGGAATTAAATGGTCAGTTACCGATTATTGGCGTTGGCGGTATTGACTCGGTGATTGCCGCGCGCGAGAAAATAGCCGCCGGCGCAACCCTCGTACAGATTTATTCGGGCTTTATTTTTAAAGGCCCGCCGTTGATTAAAGAAATCGTCACCAATATCTGAATGCTACCTTAATCACAATCCAGGGCTTTATTTCTAGCCCTGGTTGTTTTATATTCCTTTACTGTTGCTTATTTAAACATTCTGAGCTTTTATTATTAGGGCAATAAACGAAGCGGCAAAAGGATACTGTCGTAACGGCGATGATTAAGGAAAGGAGAGAAACTGATGCGAATTAAACCCGACGATAACTGGCGCTGGTATTATGATGAAGAGCACGATCGTATGATGCTCGATTTAGCCAATGGTATGTTATTCCGTTCGCGTTTTGCTCGTAAAATGCTCACGCCTGATGCCTTTACTCCTTCCGGATTTTGCGTTGATGACGCCGCGCTTTATTTTTCCTTTGAAGAAAAATGCCGCTATCTGGATTTAGCGAAAGAACAAAAAGCGGAACTGGTGCTCAATGCGCTGGTGGCTATTCGTTATCTTAAGCCGCAGATGCCAAAAAGTTGGCACTTTGTCGCCCACGGCATTAACTGGACGCCAGTGCCAGGGGACGCTGCCTGTGTCGATTTAAGCGATACCGATGAACAGGTAAACCTGTTAGTGGTTGAGCCGGGTGAAAACGCCGCGCTTTGTCTGCTGGCGCAACCGGGCGTGGTGATTGCCGGACGCACCATGCAGCTTGGCGACGCAATTAAAATCATGAATGACAGACTGAAACCGCAGACAATGGTTGACAGTTTCAGCCTTGAGCAGGCGGTTTAACTTTCCAGCCTGATTGCCGTTTTGGGCACACAACTGCAGCACAGAATTGTCCCGTCATCTCCCATCGCTGATTTTTTCAGCGGGCTCACTTCGCCTTCTACCAACCGAATTCGACAGCATCCGCAAATTCCCGCCCGACATGAGTAGGGAACCCGGATACCCTGGTTTTCCAGCTGTTCAAGCAATACCTGCTGATTATTTCCGCGAAAGGTCTGTCCCTGCCACTCGATAAGCACCGTGGCATCGGGTTGTTGCACCGGGGCAGTATCATCGGTTTCTGCCGCGCCATATACTCTGGCCGGACCGGTGGACAGAATTTCAACCTCGTCGCCGACGCGAATCACGCCACTGTTACGCGCAATGAGATTCTGACCAAAATCGACATCGCCGTTATCCGTCGCAGTGCGAAAGCTTTGCAGCGTGGCCAGCGGTTCGCCGGACGGATGCTTCTGACCTTTTTCAGGGCTGACGGTGGTGAAAATGCAGCGGCTACAAGGTTTAGCCACGTCAAAAATAACCTCGCCAATGCGGATCACTTTCCAGGTATCTTCTTCCCAGGCGGCAGCGCCTGAAACCACCAGATTGGGGCGAAACTGCTCCATTTTTACGCTTGCCGGGCAGCGCTGCTGCAAATCGCGCAATGACGCTTCGTTAGTTAAAAGGTAGGGATAACCATCGGCAAAGGATAACGGAACATCATCGCGGCGCTTCACCCGGCGTGTCAGCTGCGGACCAACCCAGCGAAGCTGCACGTCACGGGAGAAAAAACCGCTCAGCCACTGGTTGATAGCCGCTGGCGCAATACGCGCGGTAAAATGGTTGCCCCACACTTCCGTCGGCGCATCCTGCAGGGCGAAGTCGGCAAATCGCACAAGCGCGCTGCTACCGTCTGGCGCCGTAAGATGCAATCCATCGTGGAAAGGGGAAGGGGTAAAACGCACCATCTGTGGGAACTGTCGGGCGGTAATGAACGTCCCGTCGGGTTCGGTAATCATAAATATGCGATCAAAGGCGAGACCACTAACGTCTGCCAGAGCGTGGGTAAGCCCAATACCGCGCATTGATTTAACCGGATGAATAAAAAGTCGGGTTAACGTGACCACTGTACAGCCCCTCGAGCGAAAATAAGCCTTCAACTTTATGACATACCGCCCATATTAGCTATAATGCGCAGCAATTTTCTCGGAGTAAAAGTGACATTATGAATTCTCTGTTTGCCAGTACGGCCCGCGGGCTGGAAGAGCTGTTAAAAACTGAACTGGAAAACCTTGGCGCGCTGGAGTGTCAGGTCGTTCAGGGTGGGGTCCATTTTAAGGGCGACACGCGGCTTGTTTACCAGAGCCTGATGTGGAGCCGCCTGGCCTCGCGCATTATCCTGCCGATGGGAGAGTGCAAGGTCTACAGCGATCTTGATCTGTACCTCGGTGTTCAGGCAATCGACTGGACAGAGATATTTAATCCGGGCGCTACATTTGCGGTGCATTTTAGCGGCCTGAACGAAACCATTCGTAATAGTCAGTACGGGGCGCTGAAGGTAAAGGATGCGATTGTCGACGCCTTTACCCGTAAAAATCTGCCGCGTCCGAATGTGGATCGTGAATCTCCGGATCTGCGCATTAACGTGTGGCTGAATAAAGATACCGCCAGTATTGCGCTCGATCTGAGCGGTGATGGCCTGCATCAGCGTGGGTATCGCGATCGCGCAGGTCAGGCGCCGATTAAAGAAACGCTGGCTGCCGCCATTGTGATGCGTTCAGGTTGGCAACCGGGCACGCCGTTACTCGATCCGATGTGTGGCTCCGGTACACTGCTGATTGAAGCGGCGATGTGGGCAACCGATCGTGCGCCTGGTCTGCACCGTGGTTATTGGGGCTTTAGCGGTTGGGCGCAGCACGATGACGCTGTGTGGCAAGAGGTTAAAGCCGAAGCGCAGGTGCGCGCGCGTAAGGGTCTCGCAGACTACACCTCGCACTTCTATGGATCTGACAGCGATGCTCGCGTAATTGAAAAAGCACGCAGTAACGCCCGTCGCGCCGGAATTGCCGATCTGATGACGTTTGAAGTTAAAGATGTCGCCAAACTGAGCAACCCGTTACCGAAAGGACCGTACGGGACGGTTATCAGCAACCCGCCGTACGGCGAACGTCTGGATAGCGAACCGGCGCTGATTGCCCTGCACAGCCTGCTGGGGCGCACAATGAAAAACCAGTTTGGCGGCTGGAATCTGTCCCTGTTTAGCGCCTCGCCGGATTTGCTCAGCAGCCTGCAATTACGTGCTGATAAGCAGTTTAAAGCGAAAAATGGTCCGCTGGATTGCGTGCAGAAGAACTATCACGTTGCAGAAACCACCGCCGACAGTAAGCCTGCCACGGTCGCGGAAGATTATGCCAACCGCCTGCGTAAGAATCTTAAGAAGCTGGAAAAATGGGCGCGTCAGGAAGGTATTGAATGCTATCGCCTGTACGATGCCGACCTGCCGGAATACAACGTGGCGGTAGATCGCTACGGTGACTGGGTCGTGGTGCAGGAATACGCGCCGCCAAAAACGGTCGATACGCAGAAAGCGCGTCAACGCCTGTTCGACATCATTGCCGCTACGCTCTCGGTACTTGAGATTGCCCCGAATAAACTGGTGCTGAAAACCCGTGAACGTCAAAAAGGCAAGAACCAGTATCAGAAGATGAATGAGAAGGGTGAATTCATTGAGGTAAGCGAGTACAACGCTCGTCTGTGGGTGAACCTGACTGACTATCTTGATACCGGTTTGTTCCTCGATCACCGCATTGCGCGTCGCATGCTGGGTCAGATGAGTAAAGGTAAGGATTTCCTCAATCTGTTCTCCTACACCGGTAGCGCCAGCGTTCATGCCGGACTGGGCGGCGCGCGGAGCACCACGACGGTTGATATGTCGCGTACCTACCTGGAATGGGCTGAACGCAACCTGCGTTTGAACGGCCTGAGTGGTCGCGCTCACCGTTTAATTCAGGCCGATTGTCTGGGCTGGCTGCGCGATGCCAATGAACAGTTCGATCTGATTTTCATCGATCCGCCAACGTTCTCTAACTCTAAACGCATGGAAGATTCGTTTGATGTGCAGCGCGATCATCTGGCGCTGATGAAAGATCTGAAACGTCTGTTACGTAAAGACGGGACGATCATGTTCTCCAACAACAAACGTGGATTCCGTATGGATCTCGAGGGGCTGACTGAGCTGGGATTGAAAGCACAAGAAATTACCCAAAAAACGCTTTCCCAGGACTTTGCCCGTAACCGTCAGATCCACAATTGCTGGCTGATTACCGCAGCCTGAAAGGATAAGTAAATGTCATTGATCAGTATGCATGGTGCATGGCTGTCGTTCAGCGATGCGCCCCTTCTTGATAATGCGGAACTGCATATCGAGGATAACGAACGCGTCTGTCTGGTAGGCCGTAACGGCGCGGGCAAATCGACGCTGATGAAGATCCTGAACCGTGAACAGGGTCTTGACGACGGGCGTATTATTTATGAGCAGGATCTGGTCGTCGCGCGTCTGCAACAGGATCCGCCGCGTAACGTCGAGGGCAGCGTGTATGACTTCGTTGCCGAAGGTATTGAGGAACAGGCTGAATACCTGAAGCGGTATCATGATATTTCGCGCCTTGTCATGACCGATCCCAGTGACAGAAATCTGAATGAGATGGCGCGGGTTCAGGAAATGCTCGATCACCACAATCTGTGGCAACTCGAAAGTCGCATTAATGAAGTGTTGGCGCAACTGGGGCTGGATCCCAACGCCGCGCTTTCGTCGCTGTCTGGTGGTTGGCTGCGTAAAGCGGCGCTGGGCCGCGCGTTGGTGAGTAATCCGCGCGTATTGCTGCTCGATGAACCGACGAACCATCTGGACATTGAAACAATCGACTGGCTGGAAGGGTTCCTGAAATCCTTCAACGGGACAATCATTTTCATTTCCCACGACCGTTCATTTATTCGCAACATGGCGACGCGTATTGTTGATCTTGACCGCGGCAAACTGGTGACCTATCCGGGGAACTACGATCAGTATCTGCTGGAGAAAGAAGAAGCGCTGCGGGTAGAAGAGTTACAAAACGCGGAGTTTGATCGCAAGCTGGCGCAGGAAGAGGTTTGGATCCGCCAGGGTATCAAAGCGCGTCGTACCCGTAACGAAGGCCGTGTGCGCGCCCTGAAAGCGATGCGTCGCGAGCGCGGGGAACGTCGCGAAGTGATGGGCACGGCGAAGATGCAGGTTGAAGAGGCGAGCCGTTCGGGCAAGATTGTCTTCGAAATGGAGAATGTGGATTATCAGGTTGATGGTAAACAACTGGTAAAAGATTTCTCCGCGCAGGTGCAGCGCAGCGACAAAATTGCGTTAATTGGCCCTAACGGTTGCGGCAAGACGACGCTGCTCAAACTGATGCTAGGCCAACTGCAGGCTGACAGTGGACGTATTCATGTTGGGACCAGGCTGGAAGTGGCTTATTTCGATCAGCACCGGGCTGAACTGGATCCGGATAAAACCGTGATGGACAATCTGGCCGAAGGTAAGCAAGAGGTGATGGTTAACGGTAAACCCCGCCATGTGCTGGGCTACCTGCAGGACTTCCTGTTCCACCCGAAACGGGCGATGACGCCAGTACGCGCGCTCTCCGGTGGGGAACGAAATCGTCTGTTGCTGGCGCGTTTGTTTCTGAAGCCCAGTAATCTTTTAATTCTCGATGAACCAACGAACGATCTTGACGTCGAAACGCTGGAACTGCTTGAAGAGCTGATTGACAGCTATCAGGGCACCGTGCTGCTGGTGAGCCACGACCGTCAGTTTATGGATAATACCGTCACGGAATGTTGGATCTTCGAAGGCGGTGGTAAAATTGGTCGTTATGTCGGCGGTTACCATGACGCGCGCAGCCAGCAATCGCAGCATGTAGCGTTTAAACAGCCCGTTGTGAAAAAAACAGAGGAAGCTGTTGCTCCTAAAGCAGAAATTGTCAAACGTGGCACGAGCAAACTAAGCTATAAACTGCAGCGCGAACTGGAGCAGCTCCCCGCATTGCTTGAAGAACTGGAAGCTAAGCTGGAAACATTACAAGCTCAGGTTGCTGACGCCGCTTTTTTCAGTCAGCCGCACGAGCAAACGCAACAAGTTTTAGCTAATCTGAACGAAGCGGAACAAGAACTTGAGCAAGCCTTTGAGCGCTGGGAGTATCTTGAATCTTTGAAGAATGGCGCATAATTTAAAGGAGCACATATGTGCGAACATCACCATGCCGCGAAGCATATTTTGTGTTCGCAGTGTGACATGCTGGTGGCGTTACCGCGCCTTGAGCATGGTCAGAAAGCGGCATGTCCACGATGTGGCACTACGTTAACGGTTGAGTGGGACGCGCCGAGGCAGCGTCCTACTGCCTATGTTTTAGCAGCGCTGTTCATGCTGCTTTTATCAAACCTCTTCCCTTTTGTGAATATGAACGTCGCAGGGGTAAGCAGCGAAGTGACGTTGCTGGAAATCCCCAGCGTGCTCTTCTCTGAAGATTACGCCAGCCTCGGCACGTTTTTTTTATTATTCGTCCAGTTGGTTCCCGCGTTTTGTTTACTGACTATTCTGCTGCTGGTGAACCGTGCCGAAATGCCTGGCTGGCTAAAGGCCAGGCTTGCGCGCGTCCTGTTCCAGTTGAAAAGCTGGGGGATGGCGGAAATCTTCCTCGCCGGAGTGCTGGTCAGTTTCGTTAAGCTAATGGCTTATGGTGATATCGGCGTGGGCAGCAGTTTCATCCCATGGTGCTTCTTTTGTGTACTACAGCTACGGGCGTTCCAGTGCGTTGACCGCCGTTGGCTGTGGGATGATATTGCGCCAATGCCTGTCATTAACCAGGAATTAAAGCCAGGCGTACCCGGCATCCGGCAGGGGTTGCGTTCTTGTTCCTGCTGCACCGCGATTCTTCCCGCTGACGAACGGGTGTGCCCGCGCTGCGAGACGAAAGGCTACGTGCGTCGCAAAAACAGTCTGCAATGGACGATGGCGTTATTGTTCACGTCAATCATGCTTTATCTTCCTGCCAACATCCTGCCGATCATGATTACCGATTTGCTCGGATCCAAATTGCCGTCAACGATTCTTGAAGGCGTGGTTTTGATTTGGAGTGAGGGCTCTTATCCGGTGGCGGCGGTTATCTTTATCGCCAGTATTATGGTGCCGACGTTGAAAATGATTGCCATTGCCTGGCTATGTTGGGATGCCAAGGGTCACGGCAAACGTGACAGTGAACGTATGCACTTGATTTATGAAGTGGTGGAATTTGTCGGTCGCTGGTCAATGATCGACGTTTTTGTGATTGCGGTACTCTCTGCGCTGGTGCGCATGGGAGGGTTAATGAACATTTATCCTGCAATGGGTGCTTTGATGTTTGCTTTAGTCGTCATTATGACAATGTTTTCTGCGATGACATTTGATCCGCGTCTGTCGTGGGACCGTGAACCAGAACCAGATCATGAGGAGTCCTGACAGCATGGAATCTAAAAGTGGGGAAGCCAAAGTGCAGAAGGTGAAAAACTGGTCGCCCGTGTGGATATTCCCGATCGTTACTGCGCTTATTGGCGCATGGGTCCTGTTTTATCATTACAGCCATCAGGGGCCGGAAGTCACGCTGATTACCACCAATGCCGAAGGGATTGAAGGCGGCAAAACGACGATTAAAAGCCGCAGCGTGGATGTCGGCATCGTCGAGAGCGCGACTCTGACGGATGATTTGACCCATGTGGAGATTAAAGCTCGTCTTAACTCCGGAATGGAAAAGCTGCTGCATAAAGACTCTGTTTTTTGGGTGGTGAAGCCGCAGGTTGGTCGTGAAGGTATCAGCGGTCTGGGCACGCTATTATCCGGGGCATATATTGAACTGCAGCCCGGCAATAAAGGTAATAAGCTGGAAAATTACCAACTACTGGATTCACCGCCGCTGGCACCGCCAGATGCGAAAGGGATCCGCGTGATACTGGACAGTAAAAAAGCCGGGCAGTTAAGCCCGGGCGATCCGGTATTGTTCCGTGGATATCGTGTGGGGTCGGTTGAGACCAGCACCTTCGATGCGCAAAAGCGTACTATCAGCTACCAGCTTTTCATTAATGCGCCTAACGATCGTCTGGTGACCAGCAATGTGCGTTTCTGGAAAGACAGTGGGATCGCCGTGGATCTTACCTCCGCAGGTATGCGTGTGGAAATGGGATCGCTCTCCACGTTGTTTGGCGGTGGCGTAAGTTTTGATGTGCCAGAAGGTTTAGAACAAGGTGAGCCGGTTGGGCAACAGTCCGCGTTTAATCTTTATGACGATCAAAAAAGTATTCAGGATTCCCTGTATACCGATCATATTGACTACCTGATGTTCTTTAAGGATTCGATTCGTGGCCTGCAGCCAGGCGCGCCGCTGGAATTCCGCGGTATTCGTCTGGGGACGGTGAGTAAAGTCCCTTTCTTCTCACCGAACATGCGTCAGGTATTTAACAATGATTACCGCATTCCGGTGTTGGTACGCATCGAGCCTGAGCGCCTGAAAGCACAGCTGGGCGAGGACACTGATGTTGGCGCTCATCTGGAGCAATTGCTCAAACGCGGATTACGCGCATCGCTGAAAACCGGGAATCTGGTGACCGGCGCGCTGTATGTCGATCTCGACTTCTACCCGAAAGAACCACCGATTAGCGGTGTACGAGAATTTAATGGTTATCAGATTATCCCGACGGTGAGTGGCGGTTTAGCGCAGATCCAGCAGCGCCTGATGGAAGCGCTGGATAAGATTAATAATCTGCCGTTGAACCCGATGATTGAGCAGGCGACCAATACGTTGTCAGAAAGCCAGCGTACGATGAAGCATCTGCAAACCACGCTGGATAATATGAATAAGATCACATCCAGCCAGTCAATGCAGGATCTTCCGGCGGATATGCAAAATACGTTGCGTGAACTTAATCGTAGCATGCAGGGCTTCCAGCCGGGCTCGGCAGCCTACAACAAGATGGTGGCGGATATGCAGCGTCTTGATCAGGTACTGCGCGAACTGCAACCGGTACTGAAAACGTTGAACGATAAGAGCAATGCGCTGGTATTTGAAGCGAAGGACAAAAAAGATCCAGAGCCGAAGAGGGCGAAACAATGAAAAAGTGGCTAGTGGTGATGATGGCGGTCTGGCTGACGTCATGCAGCTCCAGCGGAGAAAATAAAAGCTATTACCAGCTTCCTATCGCGCAAGGGGGCGTCCAAAGCTCCGCCAACCAGGGTAACCGGCTGCTGTGGGTTGAGCAGATTGCGGTGCCGGACTATCTGGCGGGTAATGGGGTGGTTTACCAGACCAGCGATGTGCAATATGTGATAGCGAATAATAATCTCTGGGCCAGTCCTTTAGATCAGCAATTGCGCAATACGCTGGTGACGAACCTCAGTATGCAATTACCTGGCTGGGTTGTCGCTTCGCAGCCGCTGGGAAGCACGCAGGACACGCTGAACGTCACTGTGACCGGCTTCCACGGTAGGTACGATGGGAAGGTTATTGTCAGCGGCGAATGGTTACTGAATCACCAGGGGCAGTTGATCAAGCGTCCGTTCCACATCGAAGCAGTGCAGACCAGGGACGGCTACGATGAGATGGTGAAGGTTCTCGCCAGCGCCTGGAGTCAGGAAGCGACGGCCATAGCTCAAGAGCTGAAACGCATCCCTTAAGCTTAAATAATTGTAAATTATGCCGCCCCAGGTTCATTGCCCGGGGCGGTTTTTTTTATTTTTTAGCCGTGGAGATAACTGTTCTGTCTGATTTTTTTTGTACAAATGATTTCGCGGGTAGCTCACAAATATGACACTGGCGTGAATTTTGCGCATTGACGAGCCTGATGTTTAGGGGTATTCGTTTAGTGTGATTGCACACTTAGTAATCACTGTTTTCTTTTCCACCAGAACTAAAGATGAGGGAAACGAGGCATGAAGAGACAAAAACGAGATCGCCTGGAACGGGCACATCAACGTGGATATCAGGCCGGCATTGCCGGACGCTCAAAAGAAATGTGTCCCTATCAGGCGCTGAATCAGAGATCATACTGGCTGGGAGGCTGGCGAGAAGCCATGGGGGATAGGGTTTTAATGGCCTGATTCTGTCTCTTTAGATAAAAGAAACCTCCGCAGAGCGGAGGTTTCGCCTTTTTGCAGACCGGATAAGGCGTTTACGCTGTCATCCGACAACGACGCAACGCCTGATCTCTGCGATTAGAACGCGGAAGTGTCCTGGAAAAGACCCACTTTCAGATCGTTTGCGGTGTAGATCAGACGACCATCAACCAGCACTTCGCCATCAGCCAGGCCCATGATCAGGCGACGGTTAACGATGCGTTTGAAGTGAATGCGGTAAGTGACTTTCTTCGCAGTCGGCAGAACCTGACCGGTGAATTTCACTTCGCCTACGCCCAGCGCGCGGCCTTTACCTTCGCCGCCCAGCCAGCCGAGATAGAATCCAACCAGCTGCCACATGGCATCCAGACCCAGGCAGCCTGGCATTACCGGATCGCCGATGAAGTGGCATCCGAAGAACCACAGGTCCGGGTTAATATCCAGTTCAGCTTCAACATAACCTTTGTCAAAGTTGCCACCGGTTTCGGTCATCTTAATGACACGGTCCATCATCAGCATGCTTGGTGCAGGCAGTTGCGGGCCTTTTGCGCCAAACAGCTCACCGCGACCAGAGGCAAGAAGGTCTTCTTTTGTATAGGATTCGCGTTTATCTACCATGTTCTCTGTAAGCCTTATTTTATTGAAGCACGCAGGATAGCTAACACGTGTACGCTGAACAAGTCCGATCAGTTCGGAATAATCCAGTTCAGCCAACGTAGCGGCCATGGAAAACGGTGACGGCCTTCCTGTTGCGTTGCTGTCGCAATACGTTCCTGGATGGTTTGCATCAGCGTTGTCTGGCCTTCGCCATCCCACACCAGATTTAGTAATAGCGGCAATGCATCGGTTACGTCGTCCACCGCCCAGATAGTGAATTTTTCTTCTTCTATGGCCTGTAGCAGGGCCGGTTGCAGGCTCAGGTGTCTGACATTAGCTGATGGAATGATAACGCCCTGAGTACCTGTCAGCTCACGCTGCTGGCAGATGGCGAAGAAACCTTCAATTTTCTCGTTAAGACCGCCGACAGGTTGCGCCCGACCAAATTGATCGACAGAACCCGTAATGGCGATGCTTTGATTCACAGGGACGTCGGCGAGGGCGCTAATCAATGCGCACAATTCCGCCATGGACGCGCTGTCACCATCAACTTCGCTGTATGATTGTTCAAAGGTCAGCGAGGCCGAGAAGGGAATTTGCTGCTCAAGCTGGAGTTCAGACATCAGGAACGCCTGCATAATCATCATCCCCTTGGCATGAATATTTCCTCCCAGCTCGGCTTTGCGCTCAATATCTGTGAATTCGCCATCGCCAATATGCACCACGCAGCTGATACGTGATGGTTCTCCAAACGCGCGAGGATGACCCGGAAACTCAATGACCGACAGGGCGTTGATCTGACCAATTCGCTCGCCTTCCGTTTCAATAAGGATTTGCTCTTGCAGAATCTCATCCTGCATACGTTCGGCCAGGAATCCTTCCCGCCATTCGCGCTGCGCCAGCATCAGGCTGAACTGCTCAGCCGTGCAGGTTTCGCTCTCGCATAGCGAGGCCACTTCTTTGAACTGTCGGATGATCCACAAGGGGTTAAGCGGCAACGTATCCTGTTCGCCGGTATAGCGCACAGCTTCGCGGATTAGAACCTGCCAGGCATCAGGCGCGGGGTTGGGCAAATTGTTGCGCGTGGCGGTATGCGTTACCCACTGGCACCACTGTGTCATGGTTTCGGCATCGACTATCTGCAGGTTGTCTTCAAATTCGCTGTAGATGGCCTGCTCAGCCAGTTCTGGCTCCATGTCCTGAAAATCTGCCAGTGATTCACGCTCCCCGACTAAAATCACTTTCAGTTTAAGCGGCATAGGCGGAACGGAAACGGGCAATGGGCGAGACTCATCAAAAGCTACCCAGTCAAAGCGCTCGTGGCTGACAATGGCTTTCAGACGCATCCACAACAGCGGTTGGGCCAGCAGAGTGCGTAATGAGATAACCAACACCCCACCATTCGCCTGATGTACCAGACCTGGTTGCAGGGAAATATCGCCATTGAACTGACGCAGGCAGCCAAACAGTTGCTCGGCTTCAACCCAGTCAGCGTTGACCACCTGAGTTAGCGTCGCAAAATTGTCTTCTGCTTTTTCCGCTGTACGATAGCGGATAGTGTGACCAGAGATATCATAATGACCCCCAGTCAGGCGTCCTGCGTCCGTGTGCAGTGTATGTGCAGCAGTTGCAATAAGGTTAAGGTATTCAAGCTCTTCCGGTGCTTTTACCAGCATGAACGAGGACGTCGTCCAGTGCTGCAGAAGCTGCTCTAGCGCGAATTGTAAACGTGGCTGAGTATCACTAAGTAAGGTATCGGTGTCGTCAGTGACGTGCGGCTGTGCAAATACTTCCTGATAACTGTCGGTATCAGGAACCAGATCACGCCATGCAAGTTTCGTAATGGTCAAAGTTGATGTTTTTTAGTCTGTTGTTAAAAACGAGATTATACCGTAACCCTCATCACTACACACCTGGAAAGCACGGCGAAACGGAAGTGATGACGCGCGGCAGTTCACAGGCTGGATATTCTTTTCTTCAGTTGCTCAAAAAGCTGATATTCTGATAAGAGTTACACGGTAACATTGAGATCGCAATGAAATATCAACAACTTGAAAATCTTGAAAGCGGCTGGAAGTGGAAGTACCTGGTGAAGAAGCATCGTGAGGGGGAATTAATAACCCGTTACGTAGAGGCCAGCGCTGCCAAAGAAGCCGTTGATTTATTGCTAACCCTCGAAAATGAACCGGTTCGGGTCAATGCCTGGATTGAAGAACACATGAACCCTGCGCTACTCAATCGTATGAAACAGACCATACGGGCGAGGCGCAAGCGGCATTTTAATGCTGAGCATCAGCATACACGAAAGAAATCTATCGATCTGGAATTCATGGTTTGGCAACGCTTAGCAGGCCTTGCCCAGCGGCGCAGTAAAACGCTTTCTGAAACCATTGTGCAACTGATTGAAGATGCGGAACATAAAGAGAAGTACGCGAATAAAATGTCAACCTTAAAACAGGATTTACAGGCACTGCTGGGAAAAGAGTAGTGGCAGGGTGGTTTAATGGGTGACGTAGTCGTGTGCTTTGATTAAAACACAGATGAAAAAAAACCCCGCGATGCGGGGTTTTTTTATAAGACGATAACTTAAGCCTGAGGCTGAGTTACAACGTCTTTGATACCTTTAACTTCGATCTCAACACGACGATCCGGAGCCAGGCAGTCGATCAGTGCAGCGCGAGCTTTCACGTTGTCACAGGTGTTGCCAGTAACCGGGTTAGATTCGCCCATGCCACGTGCAGAGATTTTGTCAGAAGGAATACCTTTAGAGATCAGGTAATCAACAACGGACTGAGCACGTTTCTCGGACAGACCCTGGTTGTAAGCGTCAGAACCGATGCGGTCAGTGAAGCCCAGAACCACTACGGAACCGTCTTTCGGATCCAGGTTGCTCAGCTGGCTGTACATCTGGTCCAGAGCCTGCTGGCCTTCTGGTTTCAGAGTTGCTTTGTTGAAGTTGAACAGAACGTCAGACTTCAGAGTGAAGTGCTTGGTCTGTACTTCTGGAGCCGGAGCCGGAGCAACAACTACTGGAGCTGCTTCTTCCTGCTGGCCGAAACGATAAGAAACACCAACGCTTAACAGACCGTTATCCGGACGACCACCAACGGTGTTCGCGTCACCGATGTTGTTGGTCCACTGGTATTCCAGACGGGTAGCGATTTCAGGAGTAATTGCATACTCTACGCCACCAGCGAATACTGGGGATACACCAGTGTCGTGGTCTTTGAAGCCGGTGTTGTTTTTAGCGTCTGCACGCCAAACCATACCACCCAGACGGGTATAAACGTCCAGATCGTCAGTGATTGGGTAACCCAGTTTAGCGGTCAGCTGAACGCCCTGAGCTTTGAAAGCGCCGTTGTTGTGAGTCTGGTCAGTGTAGCCTTTGTACGGCATACGGCCTAACCAGTCATAACCCATTTCGAAACCAACGTACGGGTTAACCTGATAACCACCGAACGCACCAGCACCCAGTTGGCTTTCGTGGGTAGGGCCGGCGTTGTTGATCTGGTTGTTGCCAATATCATGGTACTGAGACCAGCCCAGTTTAGCACCAGCGTACCAGGTGTTATCTTTCGGAGCGGCCTGCGCCACGGTAGCGAAACCAGCCAGTGCCACTGCAATTGCGATAGCTGTCTTTTTCATTTTTTGCGCCTCGTTATCATCCAAAATTCGCCATGAATATCTCCGAAGAGAGATAACACGGTTAAATCCTTCACCCGGGGACCAGTTCAATAGTTACTCTACCGATATCTGCGGCTTACGCCGAGCACCCCTGGCGATGTAAAGTCTACAACGTAGTTGAAAACTTACAAGTGTGAAGTCCGTCAGGCATATGAAAAAAAAAGGCTTGTATACATAATATTTAACATTTATTGATGTCTAAATGCACTGGAGATTTCCTGAAAACCGCTTGAGACAGGCGTTCGCACGAAAAACGCGTTAAAGCTCAAAGGCAAATTGAAGCATGAAAAAAAATTCCAGGATAAATCCTAATTTTACTCAATGATACAAATTCGAGTGAATTTTTAGCCCGGAATGCTGTCTCCCCGCAAGTGACTGTGCGCGAACAGGACGCATGATAAATCCCATAGCATTTCCTTCTTCAGCCGCTTTAACGAGTTCAGCGTGTTCGTCTTCCGTTAACTCTTCTCCCAGCCAGCCGATAACGACGCTGTAATTACCTGTGCGCAGCGCACGGATCATCGATTCCAGCGTATTGCAGGGGGAGAGTTGGCGAATCTGCATCACTTTTGTCAATGGAAGCCCGGCTGACTGTACCCACTCCCGGCTTAATTTTTGCTGAGGCGTCAGCCACAACTGCCAGCGCGATTGCTGCCCTAATTGCTGCAGCAGGGGAAGCAGCAGTAGTTGCGTCATCATGGGCTGGTCCTCGCGATAGACCACTTCACTGATAAGCCCAGCGGTTGCGTTCTCTGATGAAACGCGCGCAATGTTGCTTGATGTGGAAGAGAACGACGAAGAACGATTTGCATAGCCTGAAGTGTACATAATCAATCCAGCCCTGTGAGTTACTGTATGGATATACAGTAACCCTGCTATCAACAAAGATCAACCTTATTTTCGGAAACAGGTTCGCAATTTTTAGTCGTAGTTACGGGAAAAATAAAATTCATCTTGCCCCGTGCGAATAAGTTGCCTATTTTCGTCATTAACGGATCTGTTATTGAAAATCATTTGCTTACGTTATGATTTAAAAGGATTTTTATGAAAGAACTTTCTTATGCAAAGATCTATAAATCACAAGAATATCTGGCGTCTCTGGGAACAATTCACTATCGCTCATTATTTGGCAGTTACAGTCTGACGGTTGGGGATACGGTCTTTGCTATGGTCGCCAACGGTGAGTTATATCTTCGGGCCTGCGAACAGAGCGTACAGTACTGTGCAAAAAATTCGCCTGTCTGGCTGACTTTTATAAAGCGCGGGCGTCCGGTGGTACTCAACTACTATCAGGTGAATGATGCGCTGTGGCAAAACCAGCAGCAGTTGGTGTCGTTATCGCGGTACTCATTGGATGCTGCTGTTAAGGAAAAACAGAGTCGCTTTGCTCAACATCGTCTGCGGGAACTACCAAATATGACGTTTCATCTGGAGACCCTGCTAAATGAAGCAGGGATTAAAGATGAGGGAACATTGCGAACGTTGGGCGCCCAAATGTGCTGGCTGAAACTGCGGCAAAACAATCCAGCCCTGACGGTAAAAATACTTTATGCCCTTGAAGGCGCGGTCAGTGGCATGCATGAAGCTGCGCTCCCGGCGGTCCGTCGCCAGGAGCTGGTGGAGTGGGTCAGTTCTCTTACGCCGGAGCCGGGGTATTAGAAGGCAGCATGGCAATTTGCTGTTGTAATCGCCGGATTTCCGGTAGCAGGGCGATCAATAGCCCAACCTGCTGTATAACAAGCGGTTCTTTACTATCCGGACGTGGCTCAAGATGCTGAATTCGATGCTTCAGCCCCTCCAGCGCCTGGTAGACGCGCTGTTCGTCTGCGGGTTGATAGTGAAGCGCGTCATCAACGTAGCAGACGGCATCATCCAGTAATGCCAGAACTTCCGGGTTGGTTAACTGTTCGCGGTGTGCGCCAAGGGCGGAAATGTAACTGGTAAACGTATGATTGAGGCACAGCAAGCGAAATGCTGTTTCTCGCGTTTGGGCCGTGACATCCGGTTCACTCGACATGTTCGACACCACGGAGGCAAGCTCTGCATCACGATTGTGCGCGTCACGACGGGCGATACGGTATGCCATACGATTATCACGACCCTGATGATATTGTTCGAGAATAGCATCGAGGTAACGACAGTTTGCGTCAGTGGCCCGCTCAATGACACGCGGCAGGTTACGAAAACGCCAGTCCGGCCAGATGAAACTCACGGCAGCCCATGCGATGGCACACCCTATCAGCGTATCGATAACGCGCGGCAGCGCAACTTCGAAACCTTCACCGAGCAGATTAAAGCACAGCAGTACCAGCAGCGTGATAAACATCGTGGCGTGCGCATACTGGACGTTGCGAAAGGCAAAAAACAGTACGCCAGTGATCACCAAAAGTATCAACTGACCTTCCAGAGAGGGAACGAACCACAGGATAGGTAAACCAATGGCGATTCCTACCAATGTACCGATAATCCTTAGCGCCAGGCGATGTCGGGTGGCGTTGTAGTTCGGCTGACAGACAAACAGACTGGTCAGCAGGATCCAGTATCCGTGGTTCATGCCGGTAATCTGGATGATGGCATAGCCGACACAAAGCACCAGCGACATGCGTACTGCATGGCGAAACAGGGCTGACTCAGGCGTAAAATTACGGCTCAGCCGTAACCAGATATCGCTGAACCCATGCGGACTGTCATCGGCAAGCTGATTTTCAGACTCATTACGCGAGAGTACCTGAGCCTGCTCTGACTCGATGGTGGCCAGTTGGGCGTCGATAGCTCGCAGGTTTGAGAGTAAAAATCCCAGCGTGTTGAGCAGGTCTGCAGGCGCACCGCTCGCACGCATACGCTCCAGGGCGGCATCTATATGCGTGAAGACGCGCTCAAAGTGCGGATCGTGCTGGTAAGGCGTACGTAATAAAATACAGCGGGACAACTGGGTGCAGGCTTGCCCCTGCATCGACATCAAGCGCTGGAAGCGAAACATCACGTCGCTGTGACGGAAATGGTCGCGTAGCGTTTGATACTGAATATGGGAGGAGCTGGCGCGTTCGTGAATATCCTGCGCTACAAAATAGTAATGTAGCGTGCGACGCGTTCCGCGCTGACCGCGGTCGCCGCGCAGGCGAGTCAGTAACGATACCTTTGTCTGGTTTAGCGTCGCCATCAATTGCCCATTAGCGAGGGCCAAATCATACAACGGCGCTTGGCTTTCATCTTCAATGTCGGGATCAAAAAGGCGTGATTTCAGTTCCAGGTAGTGCGCTAACTGTTCGTAGCTACGCGCCAGATTGTCCTGCAGTGGGCGGATGGGGAACAGAAGATGCCCGGTTAGCGTCAGAAGGTTGTACCAGATAGCGCCAGCGAGCAACAGGATCGGCTGCTGATACCACTGATCGTAAAGCGACGTTCCCAGCATGGTATAAATGGCAATCAACAACGCACCAAAGGCGATGGTTGCATAGCGCTGGCCCAAGCCCCCCAGCAGAATGAAGCCGCTGGTGGAAAGCGTTAACCCAATGGCAAACAGCCATGGCCATGGGAAGAGCAGTTCTACGGAGGCTGAGGCAATAAAAAAGCAGATCAACGTAATGATCAAATTGCGCAGTCGGCCAGCGAGGCGATCGTCCAGATCGGTCAGCGCGGCAGCGACCATACCCAGCGTGAGCGGGATGGTCAGCTTAACATCGCCCAGCCACCAGGGTAGCGCTGTTGTGCCACAAAGCGCGATAAAAATTCTTACGTAGTACAGCCAGGTGCTGTTCCAGGTATAGCGTTTAAGCAGCGGACTTAACATAAAGGCCATCAGTCCTGATTATTCAAAGCGACGGCGCGCATTGGCTTCACGCGCAGCGCGGGCAACTTCGACTGAAACCACCCGACGCCCCACCGGCCAGAGCGCAATTGCGGCAATTTTAAAGTTCGCAATGCCCACCGGAATACCGATAATCGAAATGCACTGGGCAATGCCGGAGACAATGTGCATCAGGCACAGCCACCAACCGAAGAAAATCAGCCAGAAAATATTGAGCAATGTGCCACCGGTATTAAGAAGCACATTTTTCCCTGCCGGATTAAGTTCATCGACATGAATCGCTTCGTTGCCATAGGGAAATAGCGAGAGTCGGGTTATTTCCCAGCATGACCGGGTCAAGGGTAAAGTAAAAATAAGCACAATACTGACCAGCGTAGCCAATAACCAGGCTAAGGTGGTGGCGAACCCACCTAGCACAAAATTTAAAATATTCAGAACAGTACGCATAAACCCTCGATTAACTCTGGTTTTCTGTGAATTCGGCAATTGTAACGTTTTTTTGGGCTGGAGCACGTTTTCTCTGGCGGTTACACTGATATGCAAACCTCTTCGTGTGGATCCGCTTGAGTCTTATGGAACTGAAAGCAACTTCTCTTGGAAAACGTCTGGCGCAACACCCTTACGATCGGGCTGTTATTCTCAATGCCGGGATTAAAGTTTCCGGCGATCGTCACGAGTATCTTATTCCCTTCAACCAGTTATTGGCTATTCATTGCAAACGCGGCCTGGTGTGGGGAGAGCTGGAGTTCGTGCTTCCGGATGATAAGGTGGTACGGCTTCACGGCACAGAATGGGCGGAAACCCAACGCTTCCATCACCATTTAAATACGCTCTGGCAGCAGTGGAGCCAGGAAATGAGTGAGGTGGCTGCTGGAGTGTTACAGCAACAATTGGATGCGATTGCGGCCCGGACAAGTGAAAATAAATGGCTGACACGTAGCCAAACCTCAGGATTGCAACAGCAGATCCTCCGTGCCTTTGCGGCGTTGCCGCTACCGGTGAAGCGGCTGCAAGAATTTGAAAATTGTCGTGAAGCGTTACGCCAATGCCAGGCATGGTTGCAGGATATTGAGGCCTGTCGTTTACAGCACAATCAGGCCTATACCGATGCGATGCTGGCAGAGCATGCCGAGTTTTTCCAGCACATTGAATCTTCGCCGCTGAATCCTGCCCAGGCGCGCGCAGTGGTGAATGGTGAGCAAGCCTTATTGGTACTTGCCGGGGCGGGAAGCGGCAAAACATCGGTTCTGGTTGCCCGTGCGGGCTGGCTGTTGGCGCGAGGCGAGGCGGCGGCAGAACAAATTCTGTTGCTGGCGTTCGGTCGTAAAGCTGCTCAGGAGATGGATGACCGCATCCGTGAACGTCTGCATACGGATGAGGTCACCGCGCGGACGTTTCATTCACTGGCGCTGCATATCATTTCGCAGGGCAGCAAAAAAGTTCCGACGGTTAGCAAGATGGAAAATGACGCCGTTGCGCGCAGCAAACTCTTCATTACTACCTGGCGTCAGCAGTGCAGCGAGAAAAAAGCGCAGGCCAAAGGTTGGCGACAATGGTTAGAAGAAGAGATGCAGTGGCCCGTACCCGAAGGTAACTTCTGGGACGACGAAAAGTTACAGCGGCGTTTGGCCTCCCGGCTCGATCGCTGGGTTAGCCTGATGCGTATGCATGGCGGAGCGCAGGCGGAGATGATTGCCAATGCTCCGGAGGAGATCCGCGACCTGTTCAGTAAACGCATAAAGCTCATGGCGCCCCTGCTCAAAGCCTGGAAGAGCGCCCTGAAGGACGAGAATGCCGTCGATTTTTCCGGGTTAATCCATCAGGCCATTGTTATTCTGGAAAAAGGGCGGTTTATCAGTCCCTGGAAGCATATTCTGGTCGATGAATTTCAGGATATTTCTCCTCAGCGTGCCGCCTTGTTGGCCGCGCTACGCAAGCAAAACTCGCAGACTACGCTGTTTGCCGTAGGCGATGACTGGCAGGCCATTTACCGGTTTAGCGGGGCGCAACTTTCGCTGACCACGGCATTCCAGCAAAACTTTGGCGAGGGCGATCGCTGTAATCTGGATACGACTTACCGTTTCAATAGCCGTATTGGTGAAGTCGCAAATCAGTTTATTCAGCAGAATCCCCATCAGCTTACGAAACCGCTCAACAGCCTGATGACAGGGGATAAAAAAGCCGTCACCTTGCTTGATGAAAACCAGTTGGATCTGTTGCTGGATAAACTGTCGGGTTTTGTGAAAACAGAAGAGAGAATTCTGGTCCTGGCGCGATACCATCATCTGAAACCGGCCAGTCTGGAGAAAGCGGCTACCCGCTGGCCTAAGCTACAGCTGGATTTTATGACTATCCATGCCAGTAAAGGACAGCAAGCGGACTACGTTATTGTCGTCGGTCTTCATGAGGGTAATGATGGCTTTCCCGCGCCAGCCCGCGAGTCGATTATGGAAGAGGCGCTGCTCCCGGCGGTTGAAGATTTTCCGGATGCCGAAGAGCGAAGGTTGCTGTATGTGGCACTAACGCGCGCACGTCACCGGGTGTGGTTGCTGTTCAATAAAGAAACACCATCGTGTTTTGTTGATGAGCTTAAGCGACTGGATGTCCCGGTGACGAGAAAACCCTGAAACGCAGGCGGTAGTTGCCGCCTGCCTGGGCATTATTTGAGGCGTTCTGCCAGATAACGGGCGTAATCCGGGATCAGTATGTCCGTCTCATCGTTGAAGTTTGGCGACTGGATAATAAAATCTGCCGTCGACACGTTGGTGGCGACCGGAATGTTCCAGACTGTGGCAAGGCGCAGCAGGGCTTTGACATCAGGATCGTGGGGAACGGCGTTGAGCGGATCCCAGAAGAAGATCAGCACATCTATTTTCCCTTCTGAAATCAGCGCGCCCACCTGCTGATCACCCCCCATTGGACCGCTCAGCATTGCGTTGACGTCCATTCCTGTCGCGCGTTGAATTAAGTTTCCTGTTGTTCCCGTGGCATACAGAACGTGTTTTTCCAGTAACGGCTGGTGGCGTTCCACCCAGCTCATCAACATCTTTTTACAGTGATCGTGTGCCACCAGCGCAATATGCTTACGCGCTGGCAATGTGCGAGTCGTTAATTCCATAGTACAGCTCCCAAGTTAACCTTGTTACAGAGTACTGGAAGCACTTGACGCTGCAAGAGAAAGACAAAAAAAATGCGTCTGTGAACATAAATGTCATGAAGAAGGCTGTTTCTGGGCCCATTGCAGAAAGTTACTTCGCGTTTGGGCGTCGGCCTGCTCAAACCAAAATTTTAATCGTTGCTCGGTCAGCGTTTGCGACTGAGGCGGCACCCGATCCAGTTCAGACACCCCAGAAAGCAGCGAGCTGTCGTCGGCCATCATGGTGGCGAATTGTGGCAATGACGCATGTTTAGCCGCTTTGTTATAGCGCTCAGTTTCCATTTCATAATCCACGATTTTCGCCGTGGAGGTGATTGACAGAATATCCAGCTTAACGGGGATGGGCATGGCGTCCCCATCCAGCAGTTCCACACGCGGTGCATCATCGAAATGTGATGCGTCCCGCTCATTGTTCAGACGCGGAAGGTGAAAATTAACCTGGCTGACGAGCTGGGTATCAAAGCTGATAACCAGCGGAGGGGAAATATACAGACGTTCTTCGTGGCTGGACAGGCGAAGGGTTTTTTCTACGCGAAATACAAGCTGGTGCCGACCATTTTCCAGCTCAATACTGTCGGCGCCACGCAGTAATGAGCTGGAGACTTTTTTTCCATCCAGCACCAGAAGATCAATTTCACTCGACAGACGCAAAGAGGTGGCAAAAACAGTTACCGGCAAACACAGAGCAATCAAGGCTGTCATAATGCCGGCTTTCATAGGTTTCTCCTATCCAGAAAATATCTGCATCAGATGTATCTAATTTTTTCACTGGTCACGTTTACTAACATATAGACATATTTTTGAGTTTAGCTCTCATGCGCCAGTATGGGATGAATGGTTGCAAGGCCAGGTTTGTCGTACACTTTGTTAAACAGCCTGGAGGAAGACGATGAAAGAGACCGATATTGCTGGCATTTTGACATCTACCCGTACGATTGCACTGGTTGGTGCAAGCGATAAACCCGATCGTCCAAGCTATCGGGTAATGAAGTATTTACTCGATCAGGGCTATCACGTTATCCCCGTTTCGCCAAAAGTTGCCGGGAAAACGCTGTTGGGGCAGCAGGGGTACGCGACGCTGGCGGATGTGCCGGAGAAAGTGGATATGGTTGATGTCTTTCGTAATTCTGAAGCGGCGTGGGGCGTTGCTCAGGAGGCTATCGCCATCGGTGCGAAGACCTTATGGATGCAGCTTGGCGTAATTAACGAGCAGGCAGCCGTACTGGCACGTGACGCGGGGCTGGCGGTGGTCATGGATCGCTGTCCGGCGATTGAGATCCCGCGGCTGGGACTGGCGAAGTAAGGTTGTGTTGTTGCCTTAGGCACGTTGCTTATCCGGCCCGTGTTGCTGGCCGGATGAGCAACATAAACCCGATACGCGAATTGCCATCGGGCTTGTGTTCGCATCAATTACGCAGACGCGGAGCCTGAAGCTGTTTGCGGATTGTTCGCGCCAGTTCATCCATCGACGGTTGCTCCGGATGTTCTTCCTGTAGCTCGCCACTCAGCTGTGCTTCGGCCAGATACGTATGCACCGGCAGACCATTATCGTCTTCCATCACCACGTGATACCAGGGAGCGGCGCGAAGTTCGTCGTTAACCGCCAGCTCATCGGCTGACGGTTCATCAAGCGAATATTCCGGGTCGATATCCACGACCACTCCGAGGTAACCTAACAGGGAATGGCGGACCTGCTGGCCGATACCGAATTTGCTGGCAATCATAGTCACCTCCCGGGAAATAGATACCCTCTATGTAAGGGTAATATTCCACTTTTCAAGTTACATGATGCGACAGGCAAACCCTTTCAGATACAGCCCTTCCGGGTAGGTAGCGATCACCGGGTGATCGGCGGCCTGACGGAACTGCTCTATAAATTGTACATCACGACCAGCATCTATTGCGGCATCAGCGATGATTTTCTGAAATAAATCGGTGGTCATCAGACCGGAGCAGGAGAATGTCAGCAATACGCCGCCGGGGTTGAGCAACTGAATAGCCAGCATATTGATGTCCTTATAGCCGCGGCAGGCGCCCATTAACTGGCTTTTGTTTTCGACGAACTTCGGCGGATCCATCACAATGACATCAAATTTCTCACCGCGATCGCGGTAAGCGCGCAGCAGTTTGAATACGTCATCACGCACAAATTCGGCTTTGCTCAGATCCAGCTTGTTCAGTTCTACGTTCTGGCGGGCAATATCAAGCGCTTCCTGAGAGGTATCGACGCTGACTACCTGACGGCATCCGCCCATTAATGCCGAGACCGCAAAGCCGCCAGTATAAGAGAAACAGTTCAGAACCCGTTGATTTTCTACATAACGACGTGTGGCCAGACGGCTGTCGCGTTGATCAAGGTAATAACCGGTTTTGTGACCGTGCTGAATATCAACCAGCAGCTTCATCCCGTGCTCTTCGATAGGCAGCAGGGCTGGCGGCAGTTCGCCCGTTACTGGCCCTTGGGTCAGCTCCATACCTTCTTTTTTACGCACGGCCACGTCGCTACGGTCATAAATAGCGCAGTCCGGGAACACAACTTGCAGAGCGCTAATCAGCGCGGCGCGTTGAAATTCAGCACCGGCGCTGAGCAGTTGCAATACCAGAAAGTTGCCAAAGCGGTCAATGGTGATGCCCGGCAGACCATCGGATTCTCCTGCGATCAGACGATAGCTGTTCAACCCGTCTTTTTTCGCTAGCCAGTCGCGCCATGTTTGCGCCTGTTGCAGACGACGGGTGAAGAAATCAATATCGATGGATTCAGACTTGTCGAATGTCCAGACGCGGGCACGGATCTGCGACGCAGGTGAGTACGCGCCGCGTGCTAACCATTTACCCTGATGGTCAACAATATCGATGGTTTCACCGAGGTTGGCTTTACCTTCCATACGTGCGACAGCACCGGAAAATACCCACGGATGGCGGCGCAGTAATGATTTATCGCGCCCTTTGGCTAACACTAAACGAGGATAATGTGGAATTGTAGATTCAGTCATGCGGAGCAACCTCTCACAAACAGTGACGCGGGCTGGAGTAAAGTACCAACCTGAAACCATTAAAATAAAATGGCGCGTAGAGTAGCACAGATGATGAGGTCAATCATCAGCGTATGGCGCTGGGCGTTTCGGCACAAAACGCTATCACAGAGGCACAGTTTCTTTTATACCCACCGTTTACATTGCTATTTCTTAATCAGAAAAAGGAAATGTAATGAAAGCTGTCTACTCTCTGGCTACCGCCGCTATTGTCGCGTTGAGTTTTGATGCCTCTGCCGCCTCGACATTTCGCCTCACCAGCGCCGATATACCCGCTAACCTGCAATTAACGCAAAAACAAGTGTTTAAAGGGTTTGGCTGCAGTGGTGACAATATTTCCCCGCAGCTGAGCTGGCAAAATCCGCCAACTGATGCCAAAAGTTTTGCCATTACGCTGTTTGATCCTGATGCGCCAACGGGAAGCGGCTGGTGGCACTGGACCATCGTAAATATTCCGGCTCAGGTCCACTCGCTTCCTGGCGGAGCCAGCATGGATAAGTTACCCGCTGGAGCAGTTCAGGGACGCAATGATTTCGGTTATGCTGGATTCGGCGGCGCCTGTCCACCACCGGGCGATAAACCTCATCGCTATCAGTTTACCGTGTGGGCGTTAAATACCGACGCGTTGCCAATTGACAGTAACGCCAGCGGTGCGCTGGTCGGTTTTATGCTGAATAGCCACGTGATTGCCAAAGCGGAATTAACCGCCACTTACGCAAGAAAATAAAGAGGATACACTGGTGCAGGATGTCCATTTTCGCCATAACAACCTTACCACCGCTGAGGTGCGTTCCGGCCATCTGCACCGCCTGCACCAGGTTAAACTGTTTTCTGCTGCTATTTGCCATATTACGCAGGGAAGTAAGGTCATTATTCAGGATGACAATCGTCTGGTTGCAGGGCCGGGTGAGCTGATTATCATCCCGGCGAATACGCCTCTGGAGATTATTAATCAGCCGGAGCAGGGAGCATTTCGTTCGGATTTGCTGTTGCTGTCGGCGAGCATCATTAGCACGTTTAAAAATAACTGGGTCAAGGATTTCCCTCCGGCAAAATTGACGTCGCTATGCACGCCCATGAGTAACGGACTGGCATTTATGTGGGAAAGCCTGCTGGATGCTGTACGCCAGGACTTACCTGCAAAATTGCAGGAGCATCAGGCGATGGGATTATTGCTGGCGCTACTGCATGATGGTGTGGCGGGGCCTCTGCTTATCGAGCGACGGTTTAATCTGACTGAACAGGTGCGACAACTTATTATGTTATCCCCTGCTAAGCTATGGACAGCTCAGGAGATTGCCGGTCACTTGTCCATCGGTACTTCAACATTACGCCGACGATTACAGATGGAATCGCAGAGTTACCGGCAGATAGTCGAAGAGGTGCGCATGTCCTGTGCGCTCTCTCAACTACAATCGACCACGCTGCCGATTGGCGAAATTGCGTTACGCTGTGGCTATCTGTCAGGCTCACGATTTACCGCAAGATTCCGCCAGCATTACGGATGCCTGCCGAAACAGGTGCGCTGAGGCCTTGTAACTGTTCCTTCATTTATGTTGATTAGGAGAACCGCAATGTCGAAAGTCTGCATAATCGCCTGGGTCTATGGTCGGGTTCAGGGGGTAGGATTTCGCTACACCACGCAGCATGAAGCGCAACGACTGGGATTGACCGGATACGCTAAAAATATGGATGATGGCAGCGTAGAGGTTGTCGCCTGCGGCGAAAGCGATCGGGTGGAACAGCTAATGAAGTGGTTAAAAGCCGGAGGCCCGAGCAGCGCCAGGGTAGAACGGGTTCTCAGTGAACCACACCGCCCTGGCGACGAGCTAAAGGGATTTAGTATCCGCTATTAAATACATTTGACCGGTTTCGGCAGGCCGGCAATTTTAGTCGCCTGCTTGGCCGGACCTTTTGGGAACAGACGGTAAAGATAACGGCTGTTGCCTTTCTCTTCGCCAAACTTGTTGGCCATCGCTTTTACCAGCATGCGGATAGCGGGGGAAGTATTAAACTCCAGATAAAACTCGCGTACGAAACGCACCACTTCCCAGTGTTCAGGGGAGAGGTCGATACCTTCGTTTTCGGCGATTTTCTCCGCCAGCGGCTCGCTCCACAGCGTGGTATCTTTCAGATAGCCTTCGCTATCGGTCTCAATTTCCTGGCCTGCAAAAATGAACATAGTGCTCTGTCGATAAAGTAAAAACCGCCCCTAGTCTAGCAAATAAGGGGCGGCGTGAGAAACCTTGCCCTACAGAAGAAGCTGTAGCAGATTGTTGGCATTAAGCTTCTTCAGCGCGTTACATTTATACGTCGATACCTGCTTTTCGCTAATCTGCGTCATATGCGCAACATGTTTTACCGATTGTCCGTTAACCAGCCTGTCGAGAACATTGAACTCCATGCCTGTCAGACAACAGTTCAGGCTGCGTACCCGACGGGGCTCTTTTGCGAACATATACGCCGCATCCACGACGGCAATTCGGTCATCAATGATATGCAAGGTCAGCGTGGTAAAACGCTTTCGCAAATGCGTGGCCAGTGCCCAGCCTTTTTCATTGCACACCAGATAAACGGTTCCCTCCCAGCGCCTGGTTTCCAGTTGCAGCAGAATGTCGACCAGCGCCAGATGCGTTCTCGTGACGGAAAAGCGGCAACGTACAACGAGGGTGTCGCAGGCCAACAGCGAACGACGCCACTTTACCGTGCCGCACTTCACCTGAGTCGGCGCGTTACGACGCAGAAGGGCATAGCGCAACCCTTCGGCATAAAAACGATTATTATCAAGAATGACGTAATTCACGGCGGCCTCTTTATAACGTACTGGGCGTGTAAATAATGCGTAGCGTACCGGTGTAATCCCCGGCATTTTTACTGCTGGCGGCAAAGGCAGGCGTTTTCAGGATAATAGGGGCGGGTACGCACAGTACGCCCTCGCGCCCGCCGGGCAGCACGACCTGACGCAGATACTGCGGATCGTTGGTGCCTTGCCAGACCACGGTTTTACCGTTGGCGACAATTTCAGTTGCGCCAGTAATGGGATTAGTGACAAAAACCTGATAGTCGAGACGATCCCGCGCATCGGTCTGGCTTCCGCCACGTCGCCGGATTGAAAACGCGCCTTCGGCACGGCCTGAAGCGTTGAGCTCGTTGTCCTCAAACCGCAGATAAGTGCGAGTGCTGGTACTGTTTTTGCCGTCGTACAAGCACATATCCAGCGTGTTTTCCCCCTGGATCTCGCTGCCGCCGGGCCGCCCCGGGAAGTTGGTCAGGTTGAGGTTAACGATAGGCGTTGAGTGTGGAAATGCGGGCAGATAAATCTGCTGATTACCCGGATCGACCACCTCAATGCGAATATTTGCCTGCCAGTTGGCGATGGTGAGATAGCCAGGACATCCGACATTCACGTCATTGAAGTTCCCGCCACAGTCGGCGCTCCCCCACTCACGCAGGTTCTGCTTCAGGGTGGCGGTCCAGATACCCGGCAGAGCGAGCTTTTCCAGCTCGCTTTTCACGATATAGAAATCGAAATAGGGCTCTCTGTTCCAGTCCGCAATAACTTTTGTTCCTCCCGCGACAAAACTGGCAAAGGTAAAGACTTTGTTATTGACAAACAGGTAGTGATCGCCATACACCTTGATATCCACCGTTTTGTTGGTAAGGGTATGCGTAAAACGTAAATTGATGGCGTAAGGCGCCGCCGGATTCACCGAGAACCACACCGGGGCAGTCATACAGGCGCCATAGGTGCTATCGGTACGGGATAAGCAGGTCAGGGTATTGCGTCCCCACTTTTGCGGATCGGCGGCATCATAGCCGCCTGATTCATGAAGCCAGATATCGAAACGCGCGGGCGGTGCCATGCGATCGTAGCTTATACCGACGCTGGAGTTTCTTCCGGCAGGGGCGCCGGCCAGCGTCTGGCCAGCCCACAGGAGCAGGAAAAGTAAAATAATAAGGCTTTTGTTCACATCATTTCCCTTTAGTGAGGTTGTCTGCGTTCATGGCAGTTGGTCCTGTTGGCACGCTACGTCCGGCGAGCATTAGCTGCGCCTGTTGCTGGACCGTATCCGGCAGGGCAGAAAAGGTTAATTCCCGGCAAGGGATCGACCCGACATAACGCACGACGTCGCGCATACTCTTCACGTTTAGCGCGCACTGATAAAACTGCTGCTGACGCACCAGGTAGAGGTTATGCAGCAGAGCATTGCTTTGGGCGCTAAACCCGCCGTTGCCAAGGTCGCTCCAGCCGTTTACGTTCAGGGGCACGCCGCCAATAAACGGCGAATGTTGTTCGTCGGTTAACTGGCCGAGCCATGTGTAGCTTGCGGTGGTTTGCACGTGCCGACGGAGCAGTTTGCCTGGCACCATAAACAATGTTCTACTGCCGGAACCTTGTGTGATTTCACTGCTGGCACCTCGGGAGACATCCAGCGATTCGTTAATCGTCAACGTCGTCTGCTGATAGCCAGGCACGGCGAAGAGGGCGCGGCTATTGCCTGGGATATCTGCACTGCCGCCGTTATCCAGCGACACAGCGACGCGCGGATCCTGGGAATCTTCCGGCGTGGCAACGTTAACCGCGATGGCTGAAGCAGGGCGTCCGTCGCTCCAACGGCCCAGCCACAGGCCAGAGCGAGATAGCGCGAGCGTTGAACTGTAATTGCCGCTGCTGCTCAGAGTATGACGCCCATCCTGACGATCCCAGGCGTCGCTGACGGTCAGACTACCGTTGCCATAGCGTCCGCCCTGGCGCGTATAGGCAGAGGCATTGAGCGAATCGCTGTTAATGCCTGACGCGCTCAGTCCATACTCATTTTCACCACGTGCATCGGCATACCAGTTGTGCGCCACGTTGTAGCTCAGCTGGTTTTTTTCATGCTGCTGGTGCTGCCACGTCGCGCCAAGCGAGGTATAACTCGTCGCATCGCCCTGACGGTTATGCGCCATTGACAGGCTTACGCTCAGGTAGCCGCCTTTATCCCTACCTGCGCGGGAGTCATCGTTTCGCATGAAAAGGTTAATGCTGCTGTTGATGTTCAGGCCGCGAGCGTTGAAAGCTGTACTTAAGCCGCCCTGCCAGGCCCGCGTGCGCGAGCGGGTCATATAAACCGAGTCCCATGGCAAGCCTGCATCGTGGCGATCGTCACTGTCCGGGAGTTCCCGACGAGCAACGTAACGTCCTTCGTTGCGGTTATCTGAATACCCCAGACTCGCGTACCAGGTGCCGACAGGGACGGAGAACATGACCGACAGGCTTCGGTAACAGCCATTCACGGCGTCAACCCCTGCGCTTCGGGTATTGCAGTTTTCTGCTGATAACGCGTTGCGATAGAAGCTCAGTGAAAAACCGTCGTTATAGCTGATTTGCTGAATATTGCCGCGTTGACCTTCGCTGCCGTATAGGTAGCTAAAGCGGGTACTTAGCACGCCATCGATCGGGCCGGTGTTGAAACCACGGCTCCAGTCGAGCGCATTTTCCAGAAAACGCTGGTTTTTTTTTATTGTTGCGCCGCTGGTCAGCGCCAGCGTCGGAGTGACGGGCAGGCGGATGCCCGCTTGCGCGACCGCGCTGCGTTCGTCGTTTTGATCGTTATTGTCAGTTTCGCCTGCCTGCAGGAACCACTCGACGCGATCGAAAGGTGTAATGCCGGTTCGGGTAAACGGTACCTGCTCGGTGCGCGTCAGCCGGTTATTTTCATAGACGGACAACGTCACGGTATAGCTCCCGTCCGGGAACGAACGGGTGTCCAGGGTTTGCGCCCCGGCATTCAGATAAAAACTGGCCAGCAGTTGATTACCCCGGCGGGCGTCAATACGCGCATCATGAGAAAGCAATACGGTGATAGGCGTACCCTTTGACTGCTGAACCGGATTGATCCATGCCCTTGTTGAGCCTGTGCGCAAGCCGCGAATTTTACCCAGCGGCAGTTGGCTGAGATTGATATTCCCGCCGGCATTGCTGAACAGATCGCGAGTGTCCATCTCGCCCAACTGAACATAGTATTGGCGCCAGATATCCTGACGAAACCAGGCATTGTTGACGGTTATCTCCTGTTGCTGCTGGTGCTTCGAACGTTGCCCCATCCAGGTCCAGTCGAGGTTGAAGTAGCCGTCCTGGGTGAGTGCCAGCGCGCCATTGCCCTGAACGGTGGCTGACTGGTAATCCCTGTCGGCAACAAAATTGATATTCTGCTGATGGATTAACGCATTCTCGGTGTCCTGCGTGGGCTGATACCACTGGCTTTCAGTGGTTTGTTTAGGCAGAAATTTCTTGTCGAAAAAAAGATTAATACGGGCGTTATTTTCATCATAGATAATGGCCGCGCGCTGGGTATCAAGGTAATCGCATCCCGTTGCGGAGCCATTGCTGCTGCATGCCAGATTGCCGTTACGGGCCAGTGGAACGGCCAGGGCTGCAGACACGGTGGCAATGAGGGCAGGATCGTCATTAAACTGCCGTTTGATGGCCGTGACCACGGTTTCAGGCGTGACAAAACTTACTGTTTCAAGCGTGATATCCGTTTCAAAAAGGCCAAGCGACTCGCCATAGAGATTGACTTCTGTCCACAGGCGCTGTGTTTTCGCCAGATCTTCAAAACCTGCCGGGACGGCCATCTCTGCGCAGGCGAGTTGGATGGATGCGGGTAACAAAGCAACTAAGAGGAGAGTATTTCTGTGAAACGCCATGACCGAGCCTCGACATCATCCTGACGTCAGAGGGTGGGCACCCTCTGACGTTATTCCTTAGGTACTGTGGTGTTACGCACCGCCTTCCGTGGTTGTCGCCTGCGTCAGCATCAGGCTGACAACGCCGCTGTACTGACCGGTTTTCAGAATGCCTTTGGTGGTTTGCGAAATGGTCAGTGGCAGTACTGCGGAACCGTTTTCAATGCTGCCAGGGAACAGTTCAGTTCCGGTAAATTCAGCATCGGTGGTAGACAGTGTTTTATCACCCAGAATGACCGTCATCGGTACAATCTGGTCACCATCCGTGTTGGTGAGTTTTGCCGCACTAACGAGGCGCACTTTGACGTTGCTGGTGGCGGAGTTAGACCACACCTTGGTGTTAAGACGGTAGCTTTCCAGACCACGACCAGGCAGGTACTGCATGTCGATGCTGGCCGGCAGCGGCGTGTTATCGGCCTGGGTCATATCCAACTGTGAGTCAACGCTGGCGTTAACGGTAATATCTTTTTGAATTGCCAGCGCGCTAAAGGACGAGGTCATCGCGGCAACGATCATCAGAGGTTTAATATACTTACGCATTGATATCTCCATATTTACAAATGAGCACCTTGGCTCTTTCAACGAACTACGTGGGTTTTTACTGTGATGTCGTGTTATTGCACGACGGGTAAGTCAGCTTCTTCAGCGGTTTTATTTACCCAGTTGAAGTAGCGGAATTTATATTTCTGGCCATGGCTCATTGTGAGTGTTTTTAATTTCCGTTCAGTGTCCGGATAAATCGTCGCGTCTTCTTTTATCCATTTACACGATGAATTTGCATCACAAATACCAATCTCTCTGAGCGGTACACGCAGCGTGCCATTGTTTTTTAACGTCCCGCGGCGAGGGTCGAACGACAGTGAAATTACGTTTTCTTCTGGAGCAATATGGACCAGTGCGCCCCAAATCACGTTGACGCCCAATGTCGCCATCGCGGCAGGGCTTTCTGCCTTGCCCGGAATAATGCTGTCAGGTTGTTTTACCCCTTCAAAATAGACGCGCCAGGTGGTCTCTTTTTTCGGAGGCATAAGTGATACCAGACGAACTACGCGCATCGCGCCGGCCGCGAGGGCAAATTTTTCGGGCGTAACCACCACGCCATCTTCTTTCCATGACGCCACGTCAATTTCTTTTTCCTGAGCTGTGCCGGGATTAAGAATTTTCTTTTGCCTCACCCGAATGAACTGAATATCATCCGTTTTTGAAGCCACCTTAATTTGCGCCGCACCGGAACTGTCTACATTCAGTTCCATGGGATACACGCTCATATTGGCCATTGTCATTTCTGAGAAAAATGGCAATGACAGCGCGGCGACATAAAAGGCGGTTGTCATGCTCACTCTTTTTTTCTGTTTCACAATCAGTCTGCCTGCTCTGAGTTTAAAGGCGGCGCGTTAACACCAGGACACCGTCTGCTTTCGTATCGCTTCAGGGCAGGGAAACTTTAACCAGAACAGCGGTTTGTGAAAATTTGTATTAGTTAACTCGTTATATACAGTTTTTTATCCTGCTTTTTTGGCTTTAAGGTTGTATAGTTAAGCGAAAATACCGCGGCCAAGGATGGGAAGAAAATTCCTTCTGATGAAAAAACAAGCAGATCAGGAGGTGGTTTTCATGTCGATGTACCAGGGAATAAAAAGCATGCGGTTACAGCCGAGAATAAAAGATGTTTTTTATATGCAATAATTCGTTGTTATTTGATCCTGAAGCACATGCAATAAGCCTTGTTGGACAACCTGAGACTGTATTAACACTTTCGGCGCCAGCCGTTCGTCTTTTACAGGAATTTATTAAACACCGAGGACGCGACCTGAGCCGGGAGGAATTGATCACTCGCGTATGGGAAGAGTTTGGCTTTACGCCATCCGGAAATAATCTTAATAAAGCGGTAAGCGAACTGCGTAAAAGCTTCCAGTCTCTGGGAGAGGGGCACGAATTTATCGTCACTGTCCCGCGCTATGGATTCCGTTTTGATGCCGATGTGATTTTTCAGCCTGATGAGAACATTCAAACCGCTGAGCCGCAATCCCCTTCCATGCAACCAGACATACAGCCCCGGCGCACTTACCTGAAAAGGTGGTTGATTATAGCGACATTGATCGTCGCAGCGTTGGGGGCGGGCATTTACCTTAGCCGCCCGCAGGAGATAACCGTTCCGGCGAAATTAAAGCCGGTCGAGGAAAAAATCGCACGTTGTAGTGTCTGGATTATCAACGATCATGGACGACCGTTAGTGCTCTCGAAATTAGCTGAGCGACTGGAGGCCAATAACGTGGCTTGTGAGCGCGAGGAATACGATATTTATTATTTCAGCGCTCGTTTTTCGCTCGCCACCGCCGATGAAATGTTCATCGGTGCCTGCCCGGTCAGTAAAACCAGCCTGTGCAAGACTATTCGCTATAAAAGTGGGGCCGAAAAATGAAAATAAGGCTTCTTTTTGGATTGGGCGGTGCTGTGGTTGGTGGCGCGCTGGCGCTGTTCTACTATTGCGGCGCGGTCGGCAAAAGCGATGTGCTGGCCTGCAGCACTGAATTTAACTTTACGCGCAATGAGGGAAAAACAAGTGAAGTGAAGGTCAATACCATAGCCCAGTTCTATTTTCATCGGGACGGTACAGGCTTGACCACCTACAAAGGTGCGGCAAGAGCTGGGGGGCAAAATTTGATTATTGACAGGGATGTAGACTTTACGTGGGAGCGGCGGGACGATGACAACGTCATTGTATTGAGTTACACCAAAACCTGGCGTCGACACAATGACAACACCCCCGATGCCCAGTGGGGAAGCTTTGCCTGGCCGACCGCTCGCTACTACCTGACGATTTCTGAACTTTCACCCGCCGTGTGGCTGATTCAGGACCGGCGTTATCCTACCTATATCTGTCGGAGTGAATAAGGTATAAAAAAAGAGAATGCCATTGGCATTCTCTTTTTTCGTATCAGTGATGCTGCTTAATCGCGGCTGGCGAAGCCCAGAATGCTCAGCAGGCTGACGAAGATATTGTACAGCGAAACGTACAGGCTAACAGTGGCGCGGATGTAGTTGGTTTCACCGCCACGGATGATATTGCTGGTTTCAAACAGGATTGCGCCTGAAGAAATCAGAATAAACACCGCGCTAATCGCCAGATGCAGTGCCGGCAGTTGCAGGAAGATATTCGCAACCATACCGATCAGCACAACCACGATACCTGCCATCAGCATCCCGCCGAGGAAGGACATATCTTTCCGTGTGGTCAGCACATACGCAGAGCAACTGAAGAAGACCAGCGCCGTACCACCCAGCGCCATGCCGATAACGTCACCCATACCTGCAGACAGGTAGGTATTCAGCATCGGCCCCAGAATGTAGCCCAGGAAGCCGGTAAAAGCGAAGGCTGACAGAATACCAACGGGTTTATCCGCCGTTTTATAGGTCAGGAACATCAGACCATACATACCCACCAGCGTCAGGATCAGTCCCGGAGAAGGCAGCATCAGCACCGTACTGGCGGTCGCGGTGATCGCTGAAAACGCCAGCGTCAGGCTGAGCAGGAAATAGGTGTTGCGCAGCACCTTATGTGTGCTGAGTAGCGATGTACGATCGCGCGAAGAACTAATAATACGATCCATGAGTCACTCTCTTATGACAGATGTAATTAATGATGAAGGATAATGAAATCAAGGGGAATGACACAGCGGTTTTACCCATCTTTACGCAGTTTAACCCGCCAGGCTTAAGCATATTATTTCAGCAAAAGCTCCCGAATCAGATGTTAGCACTGTATGTGTAAAAATGCCTGTTAGATATCGGCCAGGTTACTGAAAAATATTGCGTAATTCCCGTTTCTCTCTGACAGTGACAGCGGTGTCATCATAAACAGAGCAATAAGGTAAAGGGAATGACTCAAGATAAAACGAAGAGATTTACATTTACGCTGTTGGCTGTCTGTTTGATGTCGGTAAACGGCGCGGCGAGGGCGGCAAATGTTCCGGCAGGAGCAGTACTTGCAGAAAAACAGGAGCTGGTCAGAAACAACGGCAGCGAACCGGCGTCGTTGGATCCGCATAAAGTCGAAAGCAACGTGGAGTTTAATTTAATCAGCGATATGTTCGACGGTCTGGTGGCAGTTAAGCCGGATGGGTCTATTGAACCCCGTCTTGCCGCCTCCTGGGAGAATAAAGGTAACACCGTCTGGACCTTTCATTTACGTCCGGGCATAACCTGGTCGGATGGATCGGCTATCACCGCACAGGATGTCGTCTGGAGCTGGCAGCGCCTGGTCTCGCCGCAAACGGCTTCACCATATGCCTCCTATCTGGGCAATATGCACGTGGCGAACGCGGTCGATATTGCTCAGGGTAACAAAGATCCCGCTACGCTAGGGGTCAAGGCCCTGGATGATACCACGCTGGAAATTACCCTAACGCAACCGACGGCGGCATTTCTGGCGATGCTGGCGCACCCGTCGTTGGTCCCGCTCGATAAAGTGCTGATTGGCCGTTTTGGCGATAAGTGGACCCGCCCAGAGCATATTGTCAGCAGCGGAGCGTACAAATTATCGCAGTGGGTGGTCAATGAGCGCATTGTTGCCGAGCGTAACCCGCATTACTGGGACGATCGGCACACGGTCATTAATAAAGTCACTTACCTGCCCATTAGTTCAGAGTCTGCTGACGTGAACCGCTATAAGGCGGGTGAGATTGACATTGTGTATAGCGTACCGGTCAATCAGTTTGCACAGTTGAAAAAGACCATGGGCGATGAACTCCATGTCTCGCCTCAGCTTTCAACCTATTACTATCAGTTCAATACGACCAGAGCGCCCTTTAATGACCCGCGCGTGCGTCGGGCGCTGAATATGGCGTTGGATAAAGACATCATTGCGCAAAAGGTAATGGGCCAGGGGCAACGTGCGGCGTGGGTTATCAGCCAGCCTGAAATAGGTGGGGTACAACTGCATGCGCCAGAGTATGCGTCGTGGCCACTCGACAAACGCATTGCTGAAGCTAAAAAACTGCTCACTGAGGCCGGGTATGGTCCTGACCATCCGCTGAGCTTAAATCTGCTCTACAACACCTTCGAAACGCACCAGCGTATTGCGATTGCCGCATCGTCAATGTGGAAGAAAAATCTTGGCGTTGAGGTGAAGCTGCAAAATCAGGAATGGAAAACCATGCTGGATACTATGCACACCGGTAATTTTGACATTGTGCGCTATGCGTGGATAGCCGACTATGACGATGCCTCTAGTTTCCTCAATATTTTCCGCACCGGGGACAGTGAGAATACCACCGGGTACAGTAGCCCCGCCTTTGATGAAGCGATGCATAATGCAGCGAAAGCAAGTTCACTGGAAGAGCGAGGTAAAGACTACCAGCAGGCTGAAGATCTGTTAGGTGAGGATGTACCTGCTATTCCGATTTATCACTATGTTCGCACACATCTGGTGAAGCCGTGGGTAGGAGGATTTGCGCCGGATAACCGCGGAAATTACTACACCAAAGATATGTACATCAAAAAACATTAAGCGTGGCAGCCGCTATTTGTGCTGAATAAATGGCCAATTTGGTTTTATTTCAGTCGATTAACACTGTTTTGGCTGTTTTTCAGGCAAATGAACACATTGGTACTTTACAGGTCCGTTCGGGATGTTTATAGTGCGCCTCATTGGAAGCGTGGCCGAGCGGTTGAAGGCACCGGTCTTGAAAACCGGCGACCCGAAAGGGTTCTAGAGTTCGAATCTCTACGCTTCCGCCAAACATGAAAAGGGGTTGCCGAAAGGCAACCCCTTTTTGCTTATAAGGAAAATTTGAACCTGTTGTTGTGAGAGTACGTGCTGTTACGTTCCCTGAAATTGGCAAGGGAATGGAATAACCGAGTAACCATCATACTTACCACTTCAGCCCAGGCGAGCCCAGGGTAACTTCTTTTTCGCTGGATATGATTGCTGCTGACTCTTCGAAAATAAAGCCCTCAACATTAAGTGTGAGGGCTGGTAATAATTAATTGTTATATTTTCCTAAAAATACGATGGCGTTGTTGTCCGAAATGAATAATGTATAATATTCATTTGATGATACCGGTTTAATACCTTTTTTTATCATATCAGATAGTCTGTTTTTATTTTCTTGCTCATCCCCATAACCATGAAGGGTTTGCGTGAACCCTTTGTTGACCAATTGATATGACGCTAAAAACTCAGTGGCGGGAAAAACGAAATAGCCTATAAGTGGTTTATTATCTATTAATAACTTTGCTCTTTCATTTTTATTCAATTGGCCTACAGTACCAATGGAGGCGATGTCTTTATGAGAGGCAATGTCTTGCGCAATCATGTTAAAAACAAAATCTTCATATTCTTGTTGTGACTTCATAGCGTTGCTTAATTGAGCGCTAAAAGCAAGCGAAGCAATGACTGGGATCAGTGCAGCGTATTTAAAACGAGGAGCGAAACGCATAATCGGTATAGCAATTATAACCAGTATAACTGAAAACGAGACTAAAGTACGGGGAAGTACTGGTGCGTCCTGAAGCAATAATGTTGGTCCCATAAGTGAAATAATGAATATTAAAAAGGAGATAGTTCCATACAAAATAAATGTTGCCATTTGCTTAATATTAGTACGGTAAGCAATGAGCATAAACACGCAACTGATAAGTATTGGGATTGCGAAGTAAATGTAAACCGGGTGATAGAGATAAGAAAGAACCATTTCTTTTAAGGCAATTAATGTTTTGGCCAGATGCTCCAATCCACTCTGGTCTGGATGTATTAATTCTGCTCGAGAGTTATTTTTGGGCGAGAAGAAAAGCATATAGATAAGAAAAAATGATACGAATAAAATTGTTTTCTTGCATAAGAAAAATATCGATTCCTTGATCTTTATATCTTTTTTTGTTGCGATGATGATTACATCAATTGCAAGCAAGCCAATAAAAATATTGGCACATGGTTGATATAAGGTTAAAGATAATACGCCAGCTACTAATTTTGTTGCAATCTCTATCCTCTGGTTTTTATTTTTATAGGTATATGCAATCACCGCAAGGAAAAAGGCAATCGACATTCCGAGACTATCATATCTGTACGCAATATTCTGCAAAATGAATGGATTGAATATTAAAAGTGCTGCCACCATATTTGCGTTCGGAATGTCTGATTTAAACAGATGCTTACTGAGCGCAAGCGAAGATGCACCTAAGAAAATACATGATGCGAGCATTGTATAAGGAAACAGGTCAAGGTTATAGTGCCCACTGGCAGAAAAAAACCTTGTTAAAATATCTGCAAAAGGTCGACCTAAACCACGCCAGCCGTAATATCCAGTTATAGATCTATCTAAGTCATCTCTATAATATATGCCTGCCTGGATTAAGGGATAGATAAACAACAGGGCTAATCCTGAGTAAATAAACAATGCTTTTTTATCGTATCTGGAGAACATTTTAAATCCTGTCTTGTTTTTTAACTATATAGCGTGGCCGTTGTTTGGTTTCGATGTAGATTCTACCTATGTACTCACCGAGCACACCGATACCAATTAACTGAATACCACCCAGGAAAAGGATTGAAACAATAATTGATGGATATCCCGCAACCGGATTTCCCCAAAAAATCTTGTCTATAATCATCCATGCACCGAACAAGAAGGATACGGCGGCTACAAAAAAACCAATGTAGGTCCATATCCGCAATGGGAACGTTGAAAAACTGGTAATACCCTCCAGGGCAAGATTCCACAATTTCCAGCCATTAAATTTTGATTTACCAGCAATGCGTCCTGCTCGTGTGTACTCAACAACATCAGTACTGCCACCGACCCAGCTAAGCACACCTTTCATAAAGAGATTACGTTCCGGCATGAGTTTGATGTTATCAACTACATCGCGGGACATAAGTCTAAAGTCACCAACGTTTTCTTCGATCTTCGGATCGCTTATTTTATTGTGTAATTTATAGAACCACTCAGCGGTTTTACGCTTCAGTTTTCCATCCGTGGAGCGGTCTGCACGCTTTGCCAGCACAATATCTGCACCCGCAAGCCACTTATCGACCATCAATGGAATTATTTCGATTGGATCCTGTAGGTCAACATCGATCGGAATAACTGCTTCACCAGAGGAACGCTCAAGGCCTGCAAAAATTGCTGGTTCTTTTCCAAAGTTGCGCGTAAATGAAATGGGGACGACGAGCTTATCAGATACGGCGAGAGCATTAATGATTGATTCTGTAGCGTCTTTGCTACCGTCGTTGATAAACACAATTTCGACATCATATTTTTTTAGTTCTTCATGCCCACGCACCGTGTTGTAGAAAATAGGTATTGTATCTTCTTCATTGAACACCGGCACAATCAGAGAGATTTTCATTTCGGATCCCTAAAAACAATGAACCTTGAGTATAAGAAGCCACATACCAGGCTGATACAGGAGAACTCTATCAACGTTATGAGAGGGGAAATGTTGTAGTGATCGGATACCTGACCAGAGATAAAGCTCAGTAGCCCCATAAATCCAACAAATAGCACATACCCCCGGCTGGTGGCTTTTGCACTAAATGTAAATTTTGCGTTGGCAAAAAATGAAAATGTCACAGCTATCAAAAACGCCACCACGTTGCTCACGGCCTGGTCATTTTTCATGATGTATACCATGATGCCGAACACCGCCCAATGTAATGCCGTGTTTACAATCCCAACGGAAATGTAGCGTGAAAGTAGCTTTATCATAATTAAGAAAGGTCTAATAGAAAGTGTGCGAGTTTAACATTGATGCAAAACGAGATCGACACCTCGACTTTGACCTTTCGCAGAGGCTTGTTTTGCGATACCTCCGAGCGACTGTGCCGGGGGCGCGGTTTTCCGCTGAGCCACAAGACTGCAACACTAACTCTCAGAAATGAGAGGCCGATCCTCTGAGCAGGACTTTTGTCCTCAATCCCCTGCAAACGTCTGGTTACAATCCCTGCATATTTTCAATACCCATAATTCAGGAATTGTTATGACTGCACATATTAATGCTAAACCGGGTGATTTTGCGCCAACTGTGATTATGCCGGGCGATCCGCTACGCGCGAAATTTATTGCCGAAAACTATTTAATGGATTACCGCGAAGTTACCAATGTGCGCAATATGTTGGGCTATACCGGTCTTTATTTTGGACAACCCGTTTCGGTAATGGGGCACGGAATGGGCATTCCTTCAATGACGCTTTATGCCCATGAACTGATACATGACTTTGGCGTGCAGAGAATTATTCGCGTCGGTAGCCTGGGGGCAACTCAACATCATGTCAAAATGCGCGATATTATCCTTGCCGTCGCTGCCGGAACGGATTCCGTTACAAATTTAAAACGTAGCGCGGGCTACGCAATGGCGACGTCTGCGCATTTTCCACTATTACAGCAGGCGTGGATGTTGGCACAAAAGGCCGGAATCGATATTAAGGTCGGTAACGTCTTCAGTGGCGATCTTTATTATGACCCTGACGAAAATTTAATTCCGGCACTGGAAAACTTCGGTGTACTGGGGGTGGATATGGAAGTGGCAGGACTCTATGCCCTGGCGCATCAGTTTAGTATTGAAGCACTGGCTATTTTAACCGTATCCGATCATTGCCTGACAGGAGAAGAAACGACGGCAGAAGAACGACAGTTAACCTTTAAAAATATGATTGAGCTGGCGCTAAATACTGCCGTTACGGCTTAGCCCTGACTTCTAATTGAACCAATCAGAGATGGCATTATATGAAGAATAAAATAGCACTTACGCTGATTAGTTTTCTGGCAAATTTTATAATGGCAGGGTTTGCCAGTCAGTTCGGCATGCTGATTGAACCGATTGCAGTACGCTACAGTGCCGATGTAAATACTGTCGCCTCGATATTTTCGTTACTCAATGGCGGAGCATTAGCCGGGACTATCGCCGCCTTTTTCCTGATAGAAAAAATTGGTGTGAAGCGTATGACGCTCATTATCTACTCGATAGTGTTCCTCTGCGCGCTGGCGATGCACGTAAGCCCCGGCTTATGGCCGGTGATGGTCGCCATGGCCTTAGTGGGATTCTGTGGGGGGATTGGCCTGTGCGTGGCGGGAACGATCGTGGTTTCGGTTTGGCAGGATCGCATTCAGAGCACAATGCTGGTGGTACAGGATGCCACCTTTAACGTCGCGGGCGTGGTTTTTCCGCTGATCACTACCTTTGCCCTGACGCATAATATGTCGTGGAGTTATAGCTACCTTAGCGTTGGCATAGTGGCCTTACTCACGCTGGGAGTTGTGATGCTAACCCGCTTCAATGCCTGTGAAACGGCTCCTGAGGCGGATCGCACAGACGCAGTGAAATCAGAGTGGAATCCTGGGATTATTAGCGGCGGTATAGGTCTGTTTTTAGGCATGCTGGCGCTGTACACCTTCCTCACCTGGGCACCGTTATTTGTGAAGAACAAGTTTGGTATTCCGTTTGAAGAGGCCGGGAATATTATTACCCAATACTGGGGGGCTGCGCTGGTGGGGGCGTTAGTCTCTACCGTGATTGTTGCCCGGGTGAAGATCCATTATTTCCTGCTCAGTATTATTCTGCTGGCGTGTGTGATTACCACTATTATCGTTACGAAAGAACAGATCTCTGGGCTTGATTATCTTGCCTACAGTTATGGGTTTGTCTGTGCGGCATTGTATAACTCCTTTATTGCTTATGGTGTTTCTTTTGTGAAGCGCGCGAGTAGTCAGAACGTTTCATATATTTTAATTAGTGGTAGTGCCGGGGCCATGTTTAGTCCGGCGATCAGCGCCCTGATGGAAAAAACGATGGGACTGCAGAAAATTATGTATGCAATACCGGTGTTGTATTTAATTATCTTCGTCATGCTGATGGGGACACTCAAACTCAAACGTAAATAAATACAGTAATAACGCTTACCTCCTTAATTAGATAGCCAGCCGCCACACCCTTTCTCGGGTGGGGCGACTCACAACCTTACTCAAAGGAATTGAAAATGCTGAAGAAAAATATATCAATGCTTAAAAAAACAGTTCTGGGTACTGTATTTGCTATCAGCTGCACGCAAGCCCTTGCGGCTGATTATACTGATGGCAATATTCGCAAAAATGATTTTAACTGGATGCAATTAAATTTAATGCAAAGTGTGGATGCGAAAGTACCGTATGGTATTCGTAATGACACCTATCTGGAACTGGAGTTCGGTGCACGTTCCGGGATTATCGATCTGTATGGTTATGTCGATTTCTTTGATATTTTAGACAGCAAGCAGGACGACCGTCACGGTGGCGATAACTTCTTCGCCAAGATATCCCCGCGGTTTTCCCTGGATGCTATTTTTAATAAAGATTTATCCGTGGGGCCGTTTAACGAATTCTATATCGCGACGGTGAATAACATTGGCGATCGGGAATTGTTTGAACATTACGTTGGTTTAGGTACGGATGTTAAGGTTCCATGGTTTGGTATGATGGGAATGAACATCTATGCACACTACGTTCGCGAAAACTACGGCGCGGATAACGAAGGTAAGTGGGATGGTTACATGTTCTCGACCAACTGGTCGACGCCGTTCTATACCTTCGCCAACGGCAGTTATCTCAATTATCAGGGATACTTTGACTATCAGTTTGCCGCTAACAAGATAGCTAACCAGCCGCTATACAGTAATAACGCGATTGAATGGTATAACGGCATTTACTGGCATTCAGAGCACTACGCGGTAGGTTATGGATTGAAGTATTTCCGCAATATGGCATTGATGGAAAACCATGGTGGAGCAGGGCGCACCACCGGTCTTGGTCACTATTTCAATCTCACCTATAAGTTCTGATAGCGACCCGACGGCACACCAACACTCAGAATGGTTGGTGTGTCAGTCAATGATGTCGTTGCCGAGAAACTGGCGTAAACCTTCCAGATCCTTAATTTCCAGACCTTGTTTCGTGCGCGTTACCAGCCCGGCATCCGTCAACGCTTTTACCGCCCGTCGATATACCCTGTCGGTGGTGCCGAATCGTTCCGCTTCCTGATATTTTTTATGAAAACCATCCATCGGTTGCTTGTTCTGATGCTGGCGATACAGGTCGTACGCGACGTTGTGTACGATCGGGTAGAGCATCCGGTGCAGGAAAATTTCTAACATATCCTGATAGTCAACGGCCATCGCGCTGGCGAAAAATATTGCCAGTCTGGGGTGTTGGTTCAGCGCCTCTTCCAGGCGTTCACAGCTGCACACCGCAACGGTCAGCGGCTCTTCGGCTACGATATCAAGTTGGCAGCGGTAGCCGGTAAAAAACTCCATTTCTCCAAACAGTTGCTCATCGCATTCCATTGCGCCCAGTTGAAAACGACGCCCATTCTCAGCGCTGTAGCGCAAAGAAATTCTGCCCGACTGCACCATAATCAGGCGATCAACAATTTGTCCCTGGCGATAGAGATATTCATCTTCCTGGATAATCTGGGTTTCAGAGAGCAACTCCAGGAATATTTTCTCGATTAAGGCATCATCCTGCTGCCAGATATTGTGAAAACGACCTTTGGTAAGGGGTTTTAGCTGCATGGTCTAACGTCTTATGGTTTGAGATATTTCTTGTTCTGACTGTATGCCATCTGTTGAGTAATGTCATTAAACGTGAGCAGGGCCAGCGCGATGCTGACCCCGACGTATTAAGGATGGCTGATAAAGCGAGACAGCCGTTGGCGCAACACGCGGTTTTCCTGACGCAACTGCGCGTTCTCTTCTAACAATGTCAGCGCAACGGCGATTCCCGGCCAGTCAAGCTCCAGCTCCTGGCGCAGGCGCATTGCGCGTCGCATTACGGTCAGGGCATGATCGTCAAAGGTCTCGTCTTCATGGGGTTCAATCACCCCTAAGCCGACAATCTCATGCAGTTCCTCTTCTGATACACCGGTGTACAGACAAAATTCGGTAATGCTAAAGGTGACGGTGACGTTAGCCATTATGCTTTCCCCACTCTTTGCGCGGATCAAAGGTCTTTTGTGCATCTGCCAGCTGTTGCCACAGGGTGGCTGTGTTGTCGTCAGGTTTCGGCGGCATCACGATTTTGATCACCGCGTACAAATCGCCGGTATGTTTTTTACTCACCAGACCTTTGCCTTTAATGCGTAACCGCTGCCCGGCCTGACTGCCCGCAGGGATGGTTAACAGGATGCTTTCTTTCAGCGTAGGTACGGTCACTTTCGCGCCCAAAGCGGCTTCCCACGGTGCTACGGGAACGACAACTTCCAGATCCTGATTGACGATATCAAACAGTGGGTGCGGTGCGATATGAATCACCAACCACAAATCACCGTTCGGCCCTCCGTTTTCACCAGGGGTACCCTGGCCTTTCAAACGGATACGCTGACCGTTGCCCACGCCTGCCGGGATTTTCACGTTGAGCGTTTTGGGAATTTCCCGTTCAACCATGCCGAAGGCATTGTAAACCGGCAGGTTGTAACTGATAGTGCGGCTGTGCTCAGTGAGCGTTTCTTCAAGGAATACGGCAACTTCAATTTCAATATCGTGTCCGCGGCTGGCATGGCGCTGTCGCGTGTGGTGTGCATGCTGACCAAAAATGGAGGAGAAAATATCGTCGAAATCTTCGGCGCTGTAGTTTTGATTCTCTCCTTGCTGGAATTGACGGTTGAACTGAGGGTCGTTGCGGTGCTGCCACAACTGGTCGTACTCGGCGCGTCGCTGTTCATCACTCAGTACTTCCCAGGCTTCAGCGACCTCTTTGAACCGGGCCTCTGCGTCAGGCTCTTTGCTGACATCAGGATGGTATTTACGGGCGAGTCGACGATAGGCGGTCTTGATTGTCTTGAGATCGTCTGTCGGTTTCACGCCCATAATGGCGTAATAATCCTTTAATTCCATAGCGTTCTCTCGTGTAAATCAACACTTGCAGAAGGTGAACCCTGACAAAAGGTGTCACCGCTAAGTTTAGGGTAATCCTGATAACGGCGAATGCCAACCGGGAAGAAAGGATATCGGTATAAACGATGCTGTCGTCGCACCACCAACAGCGCGTTGCAAGGTGGTGGCGTCTGTTGTGTGGTGCGAATAGTCGGATTAGCGAAATATCAGGATTTGGTCATCAGGAAGCGGACCGTGTCTGCATAGTTCTGTACGAAAGAATTAAGGTCATCTGATTTCAGTCCCTTCGGATTGATCATATATTTACCGTTAATAAAAATGGCAGGCACACCTTTTAAATCCACAGCTTTAGCCATTTCCTGTTGTTTGGCGGTGAGTGATTTCACGGCAAAGCTATTCCACGCGGCATCATAATCGCTGGCGCTAACGCCGGCGTTGATAAATACGTTACGAATATCGTCTGCTGTCTTAATCGTTTGTTTTTTCTGCACGGCATCAAAAAGCAATGGTTTCACTTTGTCCTGCACGTTCAGGAGAATGGCGACGGACCAGGCATGCGTCATGTCTTGCCCCAAAGGGCCTAAAAAATCGACGTGATACTCGGTGAGTTTGACATCAGCAGGCAGAACTTTTTTTACGTTATCAGTCACTTTAAACACTTCATCATATTGATAGCATGAAGGGCAGTAAAACGAGAAAAACTTCAGCGCCGCCGGTGCTGTAGCGACGGGTTTTTCCAGTGAGATAAATTCTTTGCCGTCGGTAAATGTTGCGGCCTGAGCGCTGACTGTGAAAAGTAATCCAATCAGGGGTAATAAATATTTTTTCATTTCCATATACTCTAAATAACATTTATTAAACATGTTGTTCTTGAAATGAACGGGTGTCCATTACGTTACGCTATAATACGATACTCGCATTGAAAATGTGCTGAACCTTACTTTCATTTACGCATCAATACATGGCAGTACATTCGACGTGTCTTTTTTGTGCTGGTGTTAAATATTATCGGGTACCCTTTATAAATAATGAATAATAACTGGCGTAACATTTTAAGGGGGTATTTAATCCGCAATGTTATATTGTAATAAGGAATGCTGAAAATATGATGAATAATCATTTCACATATAGCGTTTTTATTGCGCGAGGGCGTGTATAACCTTCAAATAACAGGACATAACTTTACAGCGTAAAGGTTGCTAAAACCTGGCGAGTGGTTAAGATAACCCGCATCAATCAGTGAGGGTAGAATGGCGAAACGTCAACGGCTGGGATGGTGGTTCCTCTGTCTGGCATGTGTTGTGGTGATGGTTTGCACCGCGCAACGCATGGCGGGCCTGCACGCGTTGCAGATGAACACCGTTGCCACCAGCGTTGTCACAAGCGAACAAGCGCAACCTGATGAGGCTGCCCCGGTTACCCCTTGTGAACTGAGCGCGAAGTCGTTACTGGCTGCGCCGCCGGTACTGTTTGAGGGCATTATTCTGGCGCTGTGTCTGCTGCTGTCGCTACTGGCGCCAGTGCGGGCGTTTCGTTTACCTTTTTTCCCACCGCGAGCCATCTCGTCGCCCACTCTCAGGGTACATCTCCGATTTTGCGTCTTCCGTGAATGACAGAGCAGCCGTTGCTGACTGTTAGATAATTATTCACGGAGAAAAACTATGATGACTGTTTTCAGGCAGGCGCTGCTCTGTCTGTTATTACTCTGGCTGCCCGTATCCTGGGCGGCTGACCCCGGCTGGCTACGTTCACCCGATAACGATCACGCCAGCGTGCGATTACGCGCCGATACCTCAGCCGCCGGTGAAACCCGTCTGCTGCTGGATGTTAAACTGGAAGATGGCTGGAAAACCTACTGGCGTTCGCCGGGGGAGGGGGGCGTTGCGCCGTCTATCGCCTGGAAGGGCGAAATGCCGACGGTCGACTGGTTCTGGCCAACCCCTGCGCGTTTTGAGGTCGCCAATATCACCACCCAGGGGTATCACGATCGGGTGACGTTCCCGATGATGGTGCGCGGCAGATCGCCCGCCACGCTTAGCGGCGTGTTGACACTATCCACCTGTAGCAACGTTTGCCTGTTGACGGATTTTCCTTTTTCCGTGACGCCCACCGCCGAGGATCCGACTTTTGCGCATGACTATGCTCAGGCGATGGGGCAGATCCCGCTCGCCAGTGGCCTGACTGATTCTCTTCATGCCGGGGCGCGTGCTGGAGAACTGGTCGTTGAGGCGCAGCGCGCCGGAGGCTGGACTGCACCAGGGCTGTATCTGGATGCCGTAGATGATGCGGATTTTGGTATGCCGCAAATCCAGGTTGACGGGGAAACGCTACGCGCCACGGTACCTGTACATGATGGCTGGGGGGAAGGTGCGCCGGATCTACGCGGTAAGTCGGTCACGCTGGTTTTGGCTGATAATGGCGTGGCGCAGGAAAGCCGTCTTGCGATTGGCGAAGCGCCAGCCATCGATAACGCTTCGCTTCCGCTGTGGCAGGTGGCGCTAATGGCGTTACTGGGCGGGTTGATTCTCAACCTGATGCCCTGCGTGTTACCGGTGCTGGGTATGAAGCTGGGTTCGATTTTACTGGTTGAGGAAAAAAGCCGCCGCCAGATTCGCCGTCAATTCCTCGCATCGGTAGCCGGAATACTGGTCTCCTTTATGGCTCTGGCGCTATTGATGACGGTACTGCGGTTAACCAATCAGGCGCTTGGCTGGGGGATCCAGTTCCAGAATCCGTGGTTCATCGGTGTCATGGTACTGGTGATGCTGACGTTCAGCGCCAGCCTGTTCGGGTGGTTTGAATTCCGTCTGCCTTCGGCGATGACCACCACGCTGGCGACTCATGGCGGTAACGGCCTGGCGGGACATTTCTGGCAAGGCGCATTTGCGACCCTGCTCGCCACGCCATGCAGCGCCCCGTTTCTGGGCACGGCGGTGGCGGTGGCGCTGACGGCCTCATTGCCGACGCTGTGGGGACTGTTTATCGCGCTAGGTCTGGGGATGAGTCTGCCGTGGCTGCTGGTGGCCCTGCGTCCCGGTCTGGCGCTGCGCCTGCCGCGGCCGGGGCGCTGGATGAATATCCTGCGGCGTTTGCTCGGCGTGATGATGCTGGGTTCGGCTATCTGGCTTGCGACATTGCTGCTCCCGCATTTAGGGCTGGCAGGGCAAAGTAGCGCTCAAGAGAGCGTGAACTGGCAACCGCTTAGCGAGCAGGCGATTGAAGAGGCGCTGGCGCAACACAAGCGTGTGTTTATTGACGTCACGGCGGACTGGTGTATTACCTGTAAGGTAAATAAATACAACGTCTTGCATAAAGATGACGTCCAGGCCGCGCTGCAGCAGCCGGATGTTGTGGCGCTGCGCGGCGACTGGACGCTCCCTTCTGAAGCCATCACCGAATTTTTGAAAAAACGCGGCCAGGTTGCTGTGCCGTATAACCAAATTTATGGCCCCGGTCTGCCGGAAGGTCAGGCGTTGCCAACGTTGTTAACCCGCGATGCGGTACTGCAAATGTTGAATGATGCTAAAGGAGTCACCCCATGAAGATGATGATTGTTCTGTTGTTAAGCCTGTTTTCCGCCGTCAGCGTGGCGAAAGAGCCTGCGCCATTTACCCCGGAGCAGGAAAAACAAATCGAAGCGCTTATTCAGGAAGCCCTGTTTAACGATCCCAACAGCCCACGAATTGGTGCAAAGCAGGCGAAACTGACGCTGATAAACTTTACCGATTACAACTGTCCATACTGCAAACAGCTCGATCCGATGCTGGAGAAAATTGTGCAGAAATACCCTGACGTGGCGGTGGTCATTAAACCGCTGCCATTTAAAGGGAAAAGTTCGGAACTGGCGGCGCGGACCGTGCTGACCACCTGGCATCAGCATCCGCAGCAGTTTCTGGCGCTGCATGAAAAGCTGATGCAGAAGAAGGGCTATCATACTGACGTGAGTATCAAGCAGGCCCAGGAAAAAGCGGGTGCCACTCCGGTGACGCTGGACGCGCAAAGTGCGGAAACGCTGAGTACGAATCTGCAACTGGCGCGACTGGTCGGGGTGCAAGGTACCCCTGCAACGATTATTGGCGATGAACTCATTCCGGGCGCAGTACCATGGGAAACGCTTGAGGACGTCGTAAAAGAAAAACTGGCGGCAGCCAATGGTCAGTAAGCTACGCCGCTGGCTGCGCGAAGGGCTGATCTTACTGGCGTTGTTGGCCGGTGTGATGTTGCTGATGGATGCCTGGCGTGCCCCGCAGCTCCCTGCCTCTTTTGACAGCACACCTTTACAAACGCTGGATGGTGAAACCGTCACGCTGGTGGCGCTGAGTCAACACGAGCCAGTATTGCTCTATTTCTGGGCCAGCTGGTGCGGCGTGTGTCGCTTCACGACGCCGGAAGTCGCCAGGCTACGTTCGCAAGGGGAAAACGTGATGACCATTGCGCTACGCTCCGGCAATGAAGCCGAGGTATCCCGCTGGCTGTCGCGAAAAGGCGTGGACTTTCCGGTCATCAATGATGCAAACGGGGCAATTTCCCGCAGTTGGGCAATCAGCGTCACGCCCACGCTGGTGGTAATGTCGCAAGGCCGGGTGGTGTCTACAACCAGCGGCTGGACCAGTTACTGGGGCATGAAGCTTCGGTTGTGGTGGGCGAAAACGTTCTGATATTCGTGCCGGGGAAACCCGGCATTTTTTATGCTGCCGCCGCTAAAACGGGAGGACATATTTCGTTGTCTGGCGAAGCAAGCAGGGTGATTGATGTTCAGAATGAGTCACCTTCTCTTTGCAGGAAAGTGCAATATGACGAGTTCTGTAGCGTTTGGACCTTCTCTGGTAATAATGATTGCCGCCACATTTGTCCTCGCCGGCATGGTGAAAGGGGTCACCGGTATGGGGTTACCCACCGTGGCGATGGGGATCCTCGGATCGCTTATTTCGCCGGTTGCCGCGGCGGCAATGCTGCTCTTACCCTCGCTTATAAGTAATTTGTTCCAGTTTGGCGGCGGCGGTAATACACGCAGATTGCTCAAACGGCTGTGGCCTATGCTGTTGACGGTAGTGGTAGCGACTCTGCTTGCCAGCGCCTGGATTACCGGCGGCGACACGGCCCGTACCCAGTTTGCGCTCGGCGTAGCGCTGGTGGCTTACGCCATCTGGACGTTGGCGGGTAAGACGATCGCGGTGGCCGCGCACCGTGAAAAGCCATACTCCCTTGTTGTTGGATTCGTTACCGGCTTGCTGACCGGCGGAACCGGCGTATTTGTGATGCCTGCGGTGCCCTGGATCCAATCCCTGGGTTTTGAGAAAGATGAACTGGTGCAGGCGCTGGGGATCTCTTTCACATTTTCAACGCTGGCGCTGGCGCTCGGACTGTGGTGGCACAATGCGCTGCCCGCACAGTCGCTGAGCTTATCGGCGTTGGCCATTGTGCCTGCGCTGATTGGTCAGTGGATGGGGACTCGTGTGCGACGGGTTATATCTCCGCTGGTTTTTAAACGCTGTTTTCTGTTGTGTTTGCTTGGACTGGGTGCGGAGATGATGGTGCGTGCGGCGTGACCCTTCGGTGACTTTAGCGCGTTTTCATGGCATCGTTAATTCAGATATTTAGCGCCAACGAGGTCACTATGGTATCCGTGATGTTAAAGGAAGAAGAGGGCGAGCTGGAGTCGCGCATGGCGCTCACTGCGGCAGTCATGGCCGATAAATCGCGCTCGCGTATGCTGTGTGCGCTGATGGATGGCCGCGCCTGGACCGCGACCGAACTTAGCGCCGTAGCGGATGTATCCGCTTCGACCGCCAGCGCGCATCTGGCGCGTTTGTGCGAACAACATTTTGTGGTGGCGCTCGCTCAGGGAAGGCATCGTTATTTTCGCCTCGCAAGCGCGGAGATTGCTGAACTGCTGGAACGACTGATGGGGGTGGCGTGGGCGACATCTACCCCTCGAAAAATCACCACGCCCCTAAGTTTGCGGCATGCCCGCACCTGCTACGACCATCTCGCCGGAGAAGTGGCGGTGAGACTGTTTGATACGTTCGTTTCCCGTCAGTGGTTAACGCCGGATGGTGAAACGCTAACTGAACTCGGGCAGGAAAAGCTGACGGAAATGGGGATCGTCCTCTTTACCGGCTCGTCACGGCGGAAATTAGCCTGCGGTTGTCTGGACTGGAGTGAGCGACGTTACCATCCTGGCGGCGTGCTTGGCGCAACGCTGCTACGTTGGTTTACCGAACAAAAGTGGATTAAAACGCAGACCGGTAGTCGCCATGTCACCTTTACCCCACCAGGGATCCGCAAACTCAATAGCGAGTTCGGTATTAAAACAACACGGTAGATGCCCTGTTTTGCGAAAGCGTTCCCGGAAAAATGTCCTGTTTCTGTCACACTCTGTTGTGATTGATAACAACAAGAGGTCGTAGGGATGAATAAATCGTTAATCGCCGCAGCCGTGGCAGGGGCTGTATTAGTGTCAGGCGCCGCGTACGCGCAGACCGCGCCGGAAGGCTACCAGCTTCAGCAAGTATTGATGATGAGTCGGCATAACTTACGTGCACCTTTAGCCAATAACGGCAGCGTTCTTGAGCAGTCCACGCCTAAACAATGGCCGGAATGGGATGTTCCTGGCGGGCAACTCACCACCAAAGGCGGCGTGCTGGAAGTCTATATGGGTCACTACATGCGTGAGTGGCTGGCAGAGCAAGGGATGGTAAAAACGGGCGAATGTCCGGCTCCGGACACGGTCTATACCTATGCGAATAGCCTACAGCGTACGGTTGCTACGGCGCAGTTCTTTGTCACCGGCGCATTCCCGGGGTGCGACGTTCCAGTTCATCATCAGGAAAAAATGGGCACTATGGATCCCACCTTTAACCCGGTGATCACCGATGATTCTGCCGCCTTCAGCCAGCAGGCTGTCCAGGCGATGGAAAAAGAGCGCAGCAAAATGCAGCTCAGCGACAGCTATCAATTGCTTGAGCAAATGACAGACTACAAAGACTCGCCATCCTGCAAAGAAAAACAGCAGTGTTCCCTGACCGACGCCAAAGATACGTTCAGCGCCAAATACCAACAGGAGCCGGGGGTGTCAGGACCATTAAAGGTGGGGAACTCGCTGGTCGATGCTTTCACGCTGCAATATTACGAAGGATTCCCGATGGACCAGGTCGCCTGGGGGGAAATTAAGTCCGATCAACAGTGGAAGGTGCTGTCGAAGCTGAAAAATGGCTATCAGGACAGCCTGTTCACCTCGCCGGAAGTGGCGCAGAACGTCGCCAAACCGCTGGTGAAATATATTGATAATGCGCTGGTCACCGAACGCATGAAAGCACCGAAAATAACCGTGCTGGTGGGGCATGACTCAAACATTGCTTCGCTGCTCACCGCGCTGGATTTCAAACCGTATCAGCTTCACGACCAGAACGAGCGTACGCCGATCGGCGGGAAGATTGTCTTCCAGCGCTGGCATGACAGCAAGGCGAATCGTGATCTGATGAAAATCGAATATGTCTATCAAAGCTCGCAGCAGTTGCGTAATGCGGATGTCCTGACGCTGAAATCCCCGGCGCAGCGTGTGACGCTGGAGCTGAAAGGGTGTCCGGTAGATGCGAACGGCTTCTGCCCAATCGATAAGTTCGATAGTGTGTTGAATGAGGCGGCGAAGTAAAAGAAAAACTCCCCCGTGCGAGCGGGGGAGTCAGAGCGCTAGACGTTTTTGCGTTCGATAGTCTGTTCACCCCAAAAGAGCGAATCTTTGTCTGTTTTCTCAAAGGCTTTGATGAGCACCTCATCGCTACCTTCTTCCCAAATTTTTTCCGCCAGTTTCTCGTCATAATGCGCGACTTCAAAAATGGCTTCGGCTATTTCCGGCGATGTATTGCGCAGACTTGCCCATTCACCGACGTGATGGGCTTTCGCTTCTTGAGTTGGCATTCGAATCCTCCTGTTGAAGATTAGCCGTTGAGTTTTACTGCCAGACCTGCGACATATTCACCCTGATAGCGGGCGATAGACAACTCTTCCTGACTTGGCTGACGGGAGCCGTCGCCTCCGGCGATGGTGGTTGCGCCGTAAGGCGTACCGCCGCGAACCTGTGAGACATCAAACAGCTCTTGCGCTGCGTAGCCGATCGGCACAATCACCATCCCATGATGGGCAAGCGTCGTCCAGGTTGAGGTAATGGTTTGTTCCTGACCGCCGCCGGTCCCCGTTGAGCTGAATACGCTGGCGAGTTTGCCGTACAGCGCGCCGGAAGCCCACAGCCCGCCAGTCTGGTCAAGGAAAGTACGCATCTGGCCGGACATATTGCCAAAGCGTGTGGGGGTACCAAAAATGATGGCGTCGTAATCAGCCAGTTCTTGCGGGGTGGCGACTGGTGCATTTTGTGTTTTACCGCCCGCCTTGAGGAAAATCTCAGGCTGCATGGTTTCCGGTACACGCTTAATGATGACTTCCGCGCCGTCTACCTTATTTGCGCCTTCTGCAACTGCATGGGCCATAGTTTCAATGTGTCCGTACATGGAATAATAAAGCACCAGAACTTTTGCCATTTTACACTACTCCTCGAGTTAACCGTGTCCGTAGCGATTCGCTACCTACCTATAAAGATATGACGTACTGTCAGGAGTGCAAATTTCACAAACACTTCTTTGATTTATAACAATTTTTATAACATCCTCTTATGTTGCAAAATGATACATATTTAACCGTGCGAAATTTGGTAGTCATAAGAAAGGCTTATTGATTTCTTCTTGTTATTATTTTGATCATGCAGCGGATCCTGTTGCAGGATATTACAGTTTGCTGGTCAACAGGCCGGTCTTCGCTAAGCTTAATTCCACGCAGTGAAAACAAGGGCCTCGCCCAGACGCTGCGTTGAGGTATCACTCCTCAGTACCTATGCAATATGATGTCTAATCAATGACGGAGGTCAGTAATGGCAAACCATCGAGGCGGTTCCGGTAACTTTGCGGAAGACCGCGAAAGAGCATCAGAAGCAGGTCGAAAAGGTGGCCAGCACAGCGGGGGCAACTTCAAGAATGACCCGCAACGCGCTTCAGAAGCAGGCAAGAAAGGGGGCAAAAATAGCCACGGCAACAATAAATCGTAATTATTGCATTGCCTGTTAGTTATGTCGTGACGGTCTCGTGTTTCATCTTAGCCGTCACGAAGCCACCGCCGCCGGGATCATCCGGCGGTTTTTTTTGTCAGCAAGGTTGAACTGTAACAAAACGCAACGCAGACTAATGACATTCTGTTAATCGGGTGTCTCATGTCTTTACTTTCTCGTTATTCCTTTTCGGTTAAACCTCAGGAGGCGATCCTCATTGTGATCACCATGTTCTGGGGTGGAACGTTTTTGGCGGTGCAATATGCCGTTACTCTGAGCGGGCCCTTTTTCTTTGTCGGTGTGCGTTTTGCTACTGCCGCGCTGGCCGTTGCGCTTCTGTCGTGGCGAACGCTGCATAAGCTGACCTGGCTGGAGTTTAAAGCTGGCGTGGCAATTGGCATTGCGATAGCGCTGGGCTATAGCCTGCAAACCTGGGGATTGCAGTTTATTCCCAGCAGTAAATCGGCGTTTATTACCGCGATGTACGTACCGCTGGTGCCGCTGTTGCAATGGCTGTGCCTGGGGCGTATGCCTGGCCTGATGCCGTGTGTCGGGATTGTACTGGCCTTTATCGGGTTGATTTTTCTTGCCGGACCGGGGGGAAATTTACTGGCGCTGGGTGAAGGTGAGTGGATCACGCTCGCGGGCGCGGTGGCGATTGCGGCAGAAATTATTCTGATTAGCGCGTGGGCGGGAAAAGTAGATGTGCGTCGGGTAACGGTGGTGCAACTGGCAACCGCTTCTGTGGCGGCGTTTATTGCCATGGCCCCGGCAGGAGAGTCTGTACCGCCGATGTCGACAGGATTGCTGGTGGTCGCGCTGGGTTTAGGCATTTTTAGCGCGATTATTCAGGTCACCATGAACTGGGCGCAGCGCAGCGTTTCGCCGACGCGGGCGACGGTCATCTACACCGGAGAGCCGGTGTGGGCGGGGATCTTTGGTCGTCTGGCGGGTGAACGCCTACCGCTACTGGCTTTGTTAGGCGCAGCATTCATTATTGTTGGCGTGCTGGTCAGCGAACTGAAGTTCAAGAAGAAAAAAGCGCAGCCGCAGGCGGCGCCTCCTGAATCGCTTTAATTTAACCATTCACCGTGTGATTTGGTATGCTGACGCCCTCACAAGAAGGAGAGGGCGCATGGTCCAACGCGCAGAGAAAAAAAACGGTAAACGCTCGCAGGCCGTCAGTGCAAAACGTCAGGCTATTTTAACCGCGGCATTAAATATCTTTTCCCAATATGGGATCCATGGTACGCGTCTGGAACAGGTGGCAGAGCAGGCGGGGGTGTCAAAAACGAATCTGCTCTATTACTACCCGTCAAAAGAGGTGCTCTATATTGCCGTTTTACGGCAAATCCTCGACATCTGGCTGGCACCGCTAAAGGCGTTTCGCGAAGACTTTGCGCCGCTGGTGGCCATTAAAGAATATATTCGCCTGAAGCTGGAAGTGTCGCGCGATTACCCGCAGGCTTCCCGGTTATTCTGCATGGAGATGCTGGCGGGCGCGCCATTGTTGATGGCTGAATTAACGGGCGATCTTAAAACGCTGATTGATGAGAAATCGGCGTTGATTGCCGGATGGGTCAGCAGTGGGAAACTGGCTCCTGTCGATCCGCACCATCTGATTTTCATGATTTGGGCTTCAACACAGCATTATGCAGACTTTGCCCCACAGGTAGAGGCGGTAACGGGCGCAACGCTGCGTGATGAAGCCTTTTTTAACAAGACCGTTGAGAGCGTACAGCGGATGATTATCGAAGGGATCCGCGTGCGTTAGCTGGCTGGCGGTAGCGGACAGCTTAAATCGCCTTCTTCACACTGTAAAAGCGAGGCGAGAAACGCTTCGCGCTCGTTGGTCTTATCCGTTAAACACTGGCTGGAAATCATCGCCTGGGCGCTTCCGCCTTCGGTACCGGAACTGATTAACGCACAGTCTGCAACGCGCAGGGTTATCCACGAAGTTTGCGCTTTTTTCAGTAAATCGCGCTGGGTCGGGGCGGCGCGCTTCAGCGCATTCTGATACGTTTCATTAAGTTTGGCGTCGGCCGCTTTATACTGCTCTGCCGCACAGGTGTTCATTTCAGCTTGATTATTCGCGTTGGCGCAGTCATCTGCCAGCGCCTGGCCGCTCAGCAGCAGCGCTGCACATGTCAGTAAAATTCGTTTCATATTTCCCTCTGACTTTATAAAAAAGGCCCCGTTACCGGAGCCTTAATTAACCACAACCTTAGCCGATTGTCATCAGGCTGGCGTTGCCTCCGGCGGCGGCGGTATTGACGCTCAGGGAGCGTTCAATATACAGCCTTTCAAGCAGGATATTGCTTTCGCCGCGGGCAAAGCCCTGAACCGACACAATCGCTCCTTCACGGGCCGCCACCGCTTCACACAGCGCGCGAAGCTGATCGGAATCGCCATGGAAAATCACGGCATCAAACGGCTGCGTGGCGATGTTGTCCGCTTTGGCAAACTGAATCCGCCCGGAGACTGCAACTGGCAGACGTTTTGCCAGTTCACGATGGAACGCATCATCCGGCCACAGGATCAAGCTTCCCACCGAAGTCACAGCGGCAACCTGCACCAGCGCATCCTGCTCGTCATCAGCGATACACAGTACGCGCTCGCGCGGTAACAGCGTCCAGGTATTGCGCTCGCCGGTTGGTCCTGGCAGCAGACGTTGCGTTCCGGCCTGCGCCAGTTCACCAAACTGCTGGCAAAGCGCACGCAGCGACGGACGATCGGCGGCCCATTCGGTGAGGGCTTCCAGCGGTTGCACGAGAGCCGCTTTGAGCTGCGCATCGACAGGATAGTCTGCATCCTGACGGGCAAGCGTAATGCCCAGCGCATTCTCCGGGCGGTTAGCCAGCAGGCGGTACAGGTACAGCGGTCCACCTGCTTTTGGTCCGGTTCCTGACAAGCCTTCGCCACCGAATGGCTGCACCCCGACAACGGCGCCAACCATATTACGGTTAACGTACAGGTTCCCCACATGTGCAGATCCCGTGACCTGAGCGATGGTTTCATCAATACGGGTGTGGACGCCCAGCGTCAGGCCATAGCCGGAGGCATTAATTTGTTCAATCAGGCTGCCCAGATTGTTACGGGTGTAACGCACGACGTGCAGTACCGGACCGAACACCTCTTTTTGTAATTCATCGAAGCTTTCCAGCTCGATAAGCGTCGGAGCGATAAAGGTACCGGTTTGCCATTCCCGCGCATCGTCACTGTTCTCACGCACGGCCTGGAATACCGGACGTCCTTTGGCGCGCATGGCCTGAATATGGCGCTCAATATTGGCTTTGGCTTCTTCATCGATAACCGGCCCAATATCGGTAGTCAGGCGACCCGGATTACCCATGCGGCATTCCGCCATCGCCCCGCGCAGCATTTTCAGCGTGTGGTCGGCAATATCATCCTGCAGACACAGGACGCGCAGCGCGGAGCAGCGCTGTCCGGCACTGTCAAAAGCAGAAGCCAACACGTCTACCACCACCTGTTCCGTTAACGCTGAGGAGTCGACGATCATCGCGTTCATGCCACCGGTTTCGGCGATAAGTGGGATTGGACGGCCCTGAGCATCAAGGCGGGTCGCGATATTGCGTTGCAACAGCGTGGCGACTTCCGTCGAGCCGGTAAACATCACGCCGCGTACGCGCTCATCGGAAGTGAGCTGCGCCCCGACGGTTTCGCCCTGGCCTGGCAACAGTTGTACCACACCTGGCGGTACGCCCGCTTCGAGTAAAATAGCGATACCCTGGGCGGCAATCAGCGGGGTTTGTTCCGCTGGTTTTGCCAGTACGCTGTTGCCTGCGGCCAGCGCGGCGGCAATCTGTCCGCTGAAAATGGCCAGCGGGAAGTTCCACGGGCTGATACAAACTACCGGGCCTAACGGACGATGGGTTTCATTATCGAAGTCATCGCGTACCTGGCCTGCATAATAGTGCAAGAAGTCTACCGCTTCGCGCACTTCTGCAATCGCGTTGCTGAAGGTTTTACCCGCTTCGCGTACCAGAATGCCAATTAATTGCTGCATCTGGCCTTCCATCAGAACGGCAGCGCGATGCAAAATAGCGGCGCGCTCTTGTGGCGGCGTCGCAAACCAGATTGGCGCATTATTAACGGCGTTTTGTAATGCCTGTTCCACTTCGCTGTGAGTCGCTTCACGCACGTAGCCGACAATGTCTTTTGGCTCGGCCGGGTTAACGACCGGCGTCATTTCACCGTCAGCAACCGGCTGCTCGAGAATCGGTTTGGCATGCCATTTTTGCAGCGCGCTATTGAGCAGGGCAGAGGACAGCGAGGCCAGACGATGTTCGTTAGCCAAATCCAGTCCGCCTGAGTTTTCCCGGCCTTTACCGTACAGGTCGCGCGGCAGGGGAATCTTCGGATGCGGTAAACCTGTCTGGCCTTCCTGTTGCGCCAGTTTTTCCACAGCTTCGACCGGATCGGTAACCAGTTCGTCCAGCGGCAAAGTGGTGTCAGCAATGCGGTTGACGAACGAGGTGTTGGCGCCGTTTTCCAGCAGACGACGCACCAGGTACGCCAGCAGGGTTTCGTGTGTACCTACCGGTGCATAAATACGGCATGGACGGTTCAGTTTGCCATCCGCGACTTTGCCCGTAACCTGCTCGTACAGGGGTTCGCCCATACCGTGCAGGCACTGGAACTCATACTGACCAGGATAATAGTTTTGCCCCGCTAACTGATAAATCGCCGCCAGCGTGTGGGCGTTATGGGTGGCGAACTGCGGGTAGATCAGATTCGGTACGGCCAGCAGTTTTTTCGCACAGGCCAGATAGGAAACGTCGGTATACACCTTACGGGTATAAACCGGATAGCCTTCCAGACCGTCCATTTGCGCACGTTTGATTTCGCTATCCCAGTATGCGCCTTTAACCAGACGGATCATCAGGCGGCGGCGACTGCGGGTGGCGAGATCGATCAGATAGTCGATAACAAATGGGCAGCGCTTCTGGTAGGCCTGGATAACAAAGCCGATACCGTTCCAGCCCGCCAGTTCGGGTTCGAAGCACAGTTTTTCCAACAGATCGAGGGAGATCTCCAGTCGATCAGCCTCTTCGGCGTCGATATTAATACCGATGTCGTACTGACGGGACAGCAGTGTCAACGATTTCAGGCGCGGATAGAGTTCATCCATCACGCGGTCATATTGCGCGCGGCTATAGCGCGGGTGCAGCGCCGACAGCTTAATAGAGATACCGGGCCCTTCATAAATGCCGCGTCCATTAGACGCTTTACCAATGGCGTGGATCGCCTGCTGGTAAGAAACCAGATAAGCCTGAGCATCAGCGGCGGTTAGCGCCGCTTCGCCCAGCATGTCGTAGGAGTAGCGGAAACCTTTTTCTTCCAGTTTACGTGCGTTAGCCAGCGCTTCGGCGATGGTTTCCCCGGTGACGAACTGTTCGCCCATCAGGCGCATCGCCATGTCGACGCCTTTACGCACTAAAGGTTCGCCGCTCTTGCCGATAATACGGTTGAGCGAGCGGGAGAGGCTGGCTTCGTTATGCGTAGAAACCAGACGACCGGTAAACAACAGTCCCCAGGTCGCCGCGTTAACGAACAGAGACGGGCTACGCCCAATGTGCGACTGCCAGTTACCGTTGCTGATTTTGTCGCGGATCAACGCATCGCGGGTTGCCTTATCGGGAATACGCAGCAGGGCTTCGGCCAGACACATCAGCGCCACGCCTTCCTGCGAAGAAAGGGAGAACTCCTGCAATAAACCTTGTACCATTCCGGCGCGACCGCTGGCGGTCTTCTGGTTACGCAGTTTGTCGGCCAGATCGTACGCCAGCTTATGCGCCTGCTCGGCGATGGGTTGCGGCAGACGTGCCTGCTCCATCAGCATCGGCACGGCGTCGGTTTCGGCGCGGCGGTACGCGGCGGTGATTGCCGCGCGGGAAACGGACTGCGGCAGAATTTGTTCGGCAAATTCCAGGAAAGGCTGATGCGTTTCATTCTGCGGCGTGGTTGACTCCTCGCCCTCATTCGCCGCGCCTGCCAGCAGTGCCGGCAGTTCAGGAAGCGCATCGTCATTTTCCAGTCTTTCAAGATAATTAAAGATGGCTTGTTTAATCAGCCAATGCGGTGTGCGATCGATTCGTGATGCGGCTGTTTTAATACGCTCGCGAGTGGCGTCATCCAGCTTAACCCCCATCGTGGTGGTTCCCATGCCGTTTACTCCTGTTGTACTGAAATACGGGTCTGATAGTTACCGAGAAATATCCACTATGTTGCAACTTTGTGCAACCGTGTTAAATGTGACGTGGTTTGCAAGCTTGAAAATGAATGAAATGTTAATAAAGTTGGTGTTCGTGACAGGGCGAATAAAAATTACGGAATCTTTTTCTCTGCGGTAGTTAACACTTTTCAAAGGTGCAACCAAGAAAAGTGTGAGAGAGTGCAACCTACAGAAAAATGCTATCTACTCTGGATCAATTTTGATGTAAATGGTGTGTTAAATCGATTGTGAATGACCATCGCTTCCGGCAGGATACGGTCGCCTGGTAAACATAGATATCTTTGCCACGTTCCGGCAGGGTAATAAAACGGCAAGCCACGGCATTGCTGATACATAATTTTGGAGAGTTTTGATGGCTATTAGCACACCGATGTTAGTGACATTCTGTGTCTATATTTTCGGCATGATATTGATAGGGTTTATTGCATGGCGTTCAACCAAAAACTTTGACGATTACATTCTTGGTGGACGCAGTCTGGGTCCATTCGTGACCGCGTTATCCGCTGGCGCATCCGATATGAGTGGCTGGTTGCTGATGGGGCTGCCAGGCGCGATTTTCCTGTCGGGGATTTCAGAAAGCTGGATCGCCATCGGCCTTATTTTGGGCGCATGGATCAACTGGAAGTTGGTGGCCGGACGTTTACGCGTACACACCGAATACAATAACAATGCGCTGACGTTACCGGATTACTTTACCGGTCGCTTTGAAGATAAAAGCCGCATTCTGCGGATTATCTCCGCGCTGGTTATTCTGCTGTTTTTCACCATCTATTGTGCTTCAGGGATTGTGGCAGGGGCGCGTCTGTTTGAAAGTACCTTTGGCATGAGCTACGAAACAGCACTGTGGGCGGGGGCGGCTGAGACGATCATTTATACCTTTATCGGTGGTTTTCTGGCGGTAAGCTGGACTGATACCGTTCAGGCCAGCCTGATGATCTTTGCTCTGATCCTGACGCCGGTCATGGTCATTATCGGCGTGGGTGGATTCGATGATTCGCTGGAAGTGATTAAACAAAAGAGCATTGAGAACGTAGACATGTTCAAAGGGCTGAATTTTGTTGCCATCATTTCTCTGATGGGTTGGGGCCTGGGCTACTTTGGCCAGCCGCATATTCTGGCGCGCTTTATGGCGGCAGATTCTCACCATAGTATTGTGCATGCACGTCGTATTAGCATGACCTGGATGATCCTGTGTTTGGGCGGCGCAGTTGCCGTTGGTTTCTTCGGTATCGCTTACTTTAATAACAACCCATCGCTGGCAGGTGCCGTTAATCAGAACGCTGAGCGTGTGTTTATTGAACTGGCGCAAATCCTGTTCAACCCGTGGATTGCCGGTATTCTGCTGTCTGCGATCCTCGCGGCGGTGATGTCGACCCTGAGCTGCCAGTTGCTGGTGTGTTCCAGCGCAATCACCGAAGATTTGTACAAAGCGTTCCTGCGTAAAAATGCCAGCCAGAAAGAGCTGGTGTGGATTGGTCGTATCATGGTGCTGGTTGTGGCCCTGGTGTCCATCGCGCTGGCGGCCAACCCGGAGAACCGTGTACTGGGTCTGGTAAGCTACGCCTGGGCAGGCTTTGGCGCGGCGTTTGGTCCGGTGGTTCTGTTCTCGGTAATGTGGTCGCGCATGACCCGCAACGGCGCGCTGGCAGGGATGATCATCGGCGCGGTGACGGTAATCGTCTGGAAGCAGTTTGCCTGGCTGGGTCTGTATGAAATCATCCCTGGCTTTATTTTCGGCAGCATCGGTATTGTCGTCTTTAGTCTGTTGGGTAAAGCGCCATCAACCGCAATGCAGCAACGTTTTGCCGAGGCTGACGCGCATTATCACTCTGCGCCGCCGTCTCGTTTACAGGCAGAATAATCTACCTTTGTCCTCAGGCCCGCCGCGTGCGCAATACCGTTCGGTTAAGCATGTATGGAGAACGTTTTACCCTGAATTAGTTTCCGTTCACCTTATGTGCATTGCTTCTCTGATATCGCTATACCTGTGAACGTGCAAGGGAGGCTCACCGCCGCCTCCCTTGCATCCCAGGCTCCCGGCGGGAAAATCGTCGCTGCGCGAGCTATTCGTCTTATGCCGTCTGCCTGTCGGGTCGGGGCCGAGCCTGCGTCCCTGCAGGCCGTCCCCTCTGTCCGCATCCCTGCGGACAGACCCGGTCAGCCGTCAACGCCTCATCGATTTTCAGCCGGACCGGGGTCATCGCTTCAACGCTCTGACTTTCAGTAAAATCTTTTTTGCTGTTCAACATATTCAAATAAAAACACAGGAGGTCAGGTGTGGCTGGTCCGGCTGAAAATTGCCGACGTGTTTCCGTAAGGCCGGGAGAGCCAGCATGGATGCTGGCTCAGGGCGCGCTTTGCAGGGACGCTACCTCGCGCCCGGCCCGGTCGCCTGGAGGAATAAACGGAGGGGACCGCGGAGCGGCAATTTTCCCGTCGGGAGCCGGGATTGTAAAGGGCGTGGCGGAGAACGCCCTTTACACGTTCACAGGAATCGGTGTTTCAGAGAAACGATGTACATGAGGTGAACGGAATCCTTTCTCTGAAATAGCATGTTCATTACCTTCGCGAATAAAGGTTGATGCTTTCTGATATAGAGGCGTTAACTTAATGACATTGACGCATGTGGGGGGCTTTTATTACCTACGCTGCAAGCTCGCTATAACCATTACCTGCCTAACCTTTTACATTCAGTCATCATTCTCAAAACATTCTGCTTGAGTTTTTCTTTCCTGTAATGATAATCACTATCACTGTAATTTACTTTTCTTTGCATCAATTGACTGAGAATAACGTTTAAGGGTTCTTCGCATGTTTGTTCCATTTCTAATTATGTTGCGCGAAGGGTTAGAGGCCGCGCTGATTGTCAGCCTGATTGCCAGCTACCTGAAACGGACTCAGCGTGGTCGTTGGATTGGTGTGATGTGGATTGGTGTGCTGCTGGCGGCGGCGTTATGCCTGGCGTTAGGGATTTTCATCAACGAAACCACCGGGGAATTTCCGCAAAAAGAGCAGGAGCTGTTCGAAGGCATCGTGGCGGTCATTGCCGTGGTGATCCTCACCTGGATGGTGTTCTGGATGCGTAAAGTTTCACGTAACGTCAAAGTCCAGCTTGAACAGGCTGTCGATAACGCGTTGCAGCGCGGCAACCATCACGGCTGGGCGCTGGTGATGATGGTCTTTTTTGCCGTCGCCCGCGAGGGGCTGGAGTCGGTGTTCTTTCTGCTGGCGGCGTTTCAGCAGGATGTCGGCATCTGGCCGCCGCTGGGCGCGATGCTGGGGCTGGCCACCGCGGTGGTACTGGGTTACCTGATTTACCTCGGCGGTATTCGTCTCAATCTCGGGGCATTCTTCAAGTGGACCAGTCTGTTCATTTTGCTGGTGGCCGCCGGACTTGCCGCTGGAGCCATCCGCGCCTTCCACGAAGCCGGGTTATGGAATCATTTTCAGGATGTGGCGTTTGACATAAGCAGCATACTTTCGACGCACTCGCTGTTTGGCACGTTGATGGAAGGAATCTTCGGCTATCAGGAGGCGCCAAGCGTGAGTGAAGTGGCTGTCTGGTTTATCTACCTGATTCCGGCATTCATTATTTTTGCGCTACCGCCGCGTTCAGGCACTACGGCATCGCGTACCGCACCTTAAAAACAACGCGATGCGGAATACTTTTTAGTTACAACATACTTATTCAAAGGACCAGGTTATGACGTTTCATTTTCGCCGTAGTGCGCTGCAGTTGGGTATTGCCACGCTGTTTGCTTCCGTTTTTTCTGCACAAGCCGCCGATATTCCGCAGGTGAAAGTCACGGTTAACGATAAACAGTGTGAGCCGATGACGATCACGGTTAACGCCGGGAAAACGCAGTTCATCATCCAGAACCACAGCCAGAAAGCGCTGGAGTGGGAGATCCTCAAAGGCGTTATGGTGGTTGAAGAGCGCGAAAACATTGCGCCGGGCTTTAGCCAGAAAATGACGGCCAACCTGCAGCCTGGCGAATATGATATGACCTGTGGCTTGTTGACCAACCCGAAAGGCAAATTGATCGTAAAAGGAAGCGCTACAGCGGATGCCGCGCACAGTGATGCTCTGTTGAGTCTGGGCGGCGCGATTACCGAGTACAAAGCCTACGTGACGGCAGAAACCGCGCAACTGGTAGCGGGTACCAAAGCCTTCACCGATGCGATTAAAGTCGGCGATGTGGAAAAAGCAAAATCCTTGTATGCGCCAACGCGTCAGCACTACGAGCGTATTGAACCGATTGCCGAACTGTTCTCCGATCTCGATGGCAGCATTGATGCGCGGGAAGATGATTACGAACAAAAAGCTGCCGATCCGAAATTTACCGGCTTCCACCGTCTGGAAAAAGCGCTGTTCGGTGACAATACCACCAAAGGGATGGACAAGTATGCCGACCAGTTAAACCACGATGTCCTTGACCTGCAAACGCGTATTAGCGAGCTGGCCTTCCCACCGTCTAAAGTGGTAGGTGGCGCGGCAGGGCTGATCGAAGAAGTCGCAGCCAGCAAAATCAGTGGGGAAGAAGATCGCTACAGCCATACCGATCTGTGGGATTTCCAGGCTAACGTCGATGGCGCGCAGAAAATTGTCGATCTCCTGCGTCCGCAGTTACAAAAATCCAATGCTGAACTGCTGGCGAAGGTGGATGCGAACTTCAAAAAAGTCGATACCATTCTGAGCAAGTACCGTACCAAAGACGGTTTTGAAACCTATGACAAACTGACCGATGCCGATCGCAATGCGCTGAAAGGGCCAATCACGACGCTGGCGGAAGACTTGTCACAATTACGCGGTGTTCTGGGTCTGGATTAAGCACTATGCAGCAAGATAATGAAAACGGCGTGAGCGAACCTTCACGCCGACGTTTGTTGAAAGGGATGGGCGCTTTGGGCGGCGCGCTGGCGTTGGCTGGCGGATGCCCGGTTGCCCATGCGCAAAAACAGCAAAGCGCGCCGGGAACATTGTCTCCTGATGCGCGCAGTGAAGTGCAGCCGTTTTATGGCCAACATCAGGCGGGGATCCTGACGCCGCAGCAGGCATCCATGATGCTGGTGGCGTTCGATGTTCTCGCCAGCGATAAGGCCGATCTTGAACGTCTGTTCCGGTTGCTAACCCGTCGATTTGCGTTTCTGACTACCGGTGGGCCTGCGCCGGATACGCCGAATCCGCGGTTACCGCCGATGGATTCCGGTATCCTTGGCGCATACATCGCACCAGACAATTTGACGATCACGTTGTCGGTCGGCTCCTCGCTGTTTGACGAGCGCTATGGTCTGACACCGCAGATGCCGAAAAAGCTGCAAAAAATGACGCGTTTCCCGAATGATTCTCTGGATGCAGCGCTGTGCCATGGCGATCTGCTGTTGCAGATTTGCGCCAACACACAGGACACCGTCATCCACGCGCTGCGCGATATCATCAAACATACGCCCGATCTGCTCAGCGTTCGCTGGAAACGTGAAGGATTTATTTCCGATCACGCCGCGCGCAGTAAAGGGAAAGAGACCCCGGTCAACTTGCTTGGCTTTAAGGACGGTACCGCGAACCCGGACGCTACAGATGCGAAGTTGATGCAAAACGTGGTGTGGGTTACGGACGGGCAGGGCGAACCTGCGTGGGCGCAAGGCGGCAGCTATCAGGCCGTGCGGCTCATTCAGTTCCGCGTGGAGTTTTGGGATCGCACGCCGCTGAAAGAACAGCAAACGATTTTTGGTCGCGATAAACACACCGGTGCGCCGCTGGGTATGCAGCATGAGCACGATGTGCCTGACTATGCCAGCGATCCAGAAGGTGAGGTGATTGCGCTCGACAGCCATATCCGTCTGGCAAACCCGCGTACGAAGGAGACCGAGTCTAGCCTGATGATGCGTCGCGGTTATAGTTATTCGCTCGGCGTGACCAATTCCGGTCAACTTGATATGGGACTGTTGTTCGTCTGCTATCAGCACGATCTGGAAAAAGGTTTTCTGACGGTGCAGAAACGCCTGAACGGTGAAGCGCTTGAGGAGTATGTCAAACCAATTGGTGGCGGTTACTTCTTTGCGTTGCCGGGTGTCAAAACCGCAGATCATTATCTCGGACAGAGTCTGCTCGAAGCTTGATATCTATGCCCCGCAGCGCGGCGGGGCTTTTACTGACATCTTCATGAATGAACGAATTATTTTTTATGATCGGTCTGTGAATGAAATAATTTTGTCATCTTTCTGCAAGAGACTGTCTGTAGCGACAAGTCAAAATCAAGTTAATGGCAAGTAAAAATATTGTTGCATTAGCGAAAGATTATGATGTACTTATAAGTAACAGCGGTAGTTCCCGGCGGTGATAGTTGTTCACTATGGAGATCGCGAATGGAAAAGTCCTGTACTGGACACGTTTTTCACAGTAACAGCAGTACCTTACGCGGACGTTTCTCTTCCGGTAGCCACTTCGTCACCGCTAAATCTCTCCCCCTTTCACTTTTTATCCTTGTAACTGACGCCCTGTACGGTGCGCGTAGCCGTGGGTGGCGTCTTATCCAAAAGCAAGCAATGGCTTACAAGGAAGCCAACCCTCAGATGTTCGTGCGCATAATCGTGCCGCCAACGGCGCGTGTGATGTATACCTACAACTCAAGGTGCTATCCATGGGAAGACAAAAAGCAGTGATCAAAGCTCGTCGCGAAGCAAAACGGGTGCTGAGGCGGGACTCGCGTAGCCATAAGCAACGTGAAGATGAATCGGTCACCTCGCTTGTGCAGATGGGCGGCGTAGAAGCGATCGGAATGGCGCGTGATAGTCGCGATGCCACGCCAATCACGGCGCGAAATGAGGCTCAGGCGCACTACCTGAATGCTATCGAGAGTAAACAGCTGATCTTCGCCACCGGTGAAGCCGGGTGTGGTAAAACCTGGATCAGCGCGGCAAAAGCAGCAGAGGCGCTGATCCACAAAGATGTGGACAGGATTATTGTAACCCGTCCGGTTCTGCAAGCTGATGAAGATCTCGGCTTCTTACCTGGAGATGTTTCCGAGAAGTTCGCTCCCTATTTCCGCCCGGTGTATGACGTGCTGGTGAAACGTCTGGGAGCCTCCTTTATGCAATATTGCCTGCGACCTGAGATTGGTAAGGTGGAAATCGCGCCGTTCGCCTATATGCGTGGACGAACATTTGAAAATGCCGTGGTCATTCTTGACGAGGCTCAGAATGTTACCGCTGCACAAATGAAGATGTTTTTGACTCGCCTCGGTGAGAATGTGACGGTGATTGTGAATGGGGATGTAACCCAGTGCGATCTACCCGCCCACGTTCGCTCAGGGCTAAGCGATGCGCTGGCCCGTTTCGAAGAAGATGAAATGGTTGGGATCGTTCGTTTCAATAAAGATGATTGCGTTCGCTCGGCGCTCTGTCAGCGAACGCTCAACGCTTACAACTGATGAGTACGCCGTCTTCAAGGCCCGGGAAACCGGGCTTTGTTTTGCGGTATTACAGAATATCTTTTAAGGCGGCAGCCGTCATGGTTGCTTCAAATGGGATCAACTCAACTTTCGCGACGCCAGCCTGCTGGAAGGGATCCTGACTCAGATAGTGTTCTAATTTCTCAGCGTCATCACATTTTGCCAATATCACACCACCGGAACGTGGAATTTTGCGGCCTGATGCCAGGAATAAACCTTCCGCATAGCCTTTTTGCAGCCAATCCACGTGGGCAGGAAGTAGGCTATCGACGTCTTTCAACGGTTTTATATAGGTTAAAACAACAACATAAATAACACTCATTTTATTGTCCCTGCTTTTTTAAAGTGTATTAACGTAGCATATAACCAGGGAGAGAAAAGATTAATATCAACACTGTCCTTCCTAAATTTTAATATTAAAAATGCATATGCAGCATTTATGTCTGTTAATTGTACACTTGTAGGGGGGCGGATGGGTTGGCATGGTTGATGGCTGGCGAAAAAATGGCGGCTATCGCTTAATCGGCGAGTTATTATTAATAATCATGAAACATTCGTGATGAGATAAATATTACGATAATGTTCCAGATCATGAGCGTTTTATATTTTTTAACATATTTGGCAAACTGAAACGCATACTTTCGCTATACTATAGATCCTTGAATACGCTGCGCTCCCGAACTGGATCCGCCTTCTAATGCTTGAATTAAAAAATATTGCGTGCCTGCGGGATGAACGTCTACTCTTTTGCCGCCTATCATGTTCTATTCAGCCCGGCGAAGTTGTCCAAATATCGGGTCCTAATGGGGCAGGAAAAACCTCTTTATTACAGCTACTAACCGGATTATCAACGCCGAGCGAAGGGCAGATTTTGTGGCAGGGAAAACCGCTGCATCGGATGCGTGACGACTGGCATCGTCAACTGTTGTGGCTTGGCCATCAGGTTGGCGTAAAAGGGGGGCTGACGGCGGAGGAAAATTTGCGTTTTTATCACCCGCAGGCGTCGCTTGAGACGCGCTGGCAAGCGCTGGAGCAGGTCGGACTGGTCGGTTTTGAAGATGTGGCTGTGGCTCAGCTTTCTGCCGGGCAGCAGCGGCGCGTAGCGCTGGCCAGGCTGTGGCTCAGCCGCGCAATGTTCTGGATTTTAGATGAACCTTTTACTGCGCTGGACGTGGCTGGCGTGCAAAAACTGACCACACGACTGGAACAGCATGTCGTCCATGGCGGCGCAGTTATTCTGACAACCCATCAACCTTTACGGCCTCTCTGCGTCCCGTTGCGCACGATTACGCTCAATGAGTATGAGGCGGCTGTGGCATGATCACGCAGATTTTCTGGCGCGACCTGCGTCTTGCCTTTCGTAACTGTGCCGAAATTATCAACCCGCTGTGGTTTTTCCTGATTATCGTCACGCTGTTTCCACTCAGTATTGGCCCGGAGCCGCAGTTGCTGCGGCAAATTGCCCCCGGCATCGTCTGGGTAGCGGCGTTACTCTCCTCGCTGCTGGCAATGGATCGACTGTTTCGTGATGACTGGCTGGACGGTTCGTTGCAGCAGATGATGCTAATGCCAGTCCCGCTTTCGCTGGTGGTGCTGGCGAAAGTCGCCGCGCACTGGGTGGTTTCCGGGCTACCGCTGTTAATCATTTCGCCGCTTATCGCCACGCTGTTCGGCCTCTCCGTTGCGGAGTGGCAAGTGCTGGCGCTTACGCTATTGTTGGGTACGCCCACGCTCAGTTTTATTGGTGCGATTGGCGTCGGGCTGACCGTCGGATTGCGGCGCGGCGGCGTATTGCTCAGCCTGCTGGTGCTGCCGTTGATGATCCCTTTATTAATTTTTGCGACCGCCGCCGTGGGCGCGGCGCAGATGCTGCTGCCGGTTGACGGCTATCTGGCGATCCTCGGGGCCTTCCTGGCAGGAAGCGCCACCTTAAGTCCGTTCGCCACTGCGGCAGCGTTACGAATCAGCGTGCAATAACTCCCGTCATCTCCGGGAATATGAGGCAAAGAAAAAATGTGGAAAGCGTTACACCAACTCGCCATTCCAGAGCGGTTGTATAAGGTCTGCGGGCGATTTATTCCGGCAATGACTATTCTGAGCGCGCTGTTTCTGGTGGTGGGCTGCATCTGGGGCTTTGTCTACGCCCCAGCGGATTATCAGCAGGGCGAAAGCTATCGCATCATGTATCTGCATGTGCCCGCGGCTATCTGGTCGATGGGGATTTATGGCTCGATGGCGGTGACCGCCTTTGTGGGCCTGATTTGGCAAATGAAAATGGCGGACAACGCGGTGATTGCGATGGCGCTTCCCGGCGCTGTCTATACCTTCATCGCGCTGGTCACCGGTTCGGCCTGGGGCAAACCAATGTGGGGAACCTGGTGGGTGTGGGATGCGCGTCTGACCTCCGAGCTGGTGCTGCTGTTCTTATATGTCGGCGTGATTGGCTTGTATCACGCCTTTGACGACCGCCGCCTGGCCGGGCGCGCCGCCGGGATCCTCGTTCTGGTCGGGGTAGTCAATTTGCCGATTATTCATTTTTCCGTTGAATGGTGGAACACCCTGCATCAGGGATCGACCAATATGCAGAAAACCATCGATCCATCTATGCGTATGCCGTTGCGTTTAACGATTTTCGGCTTCTTATTCCTTTTTATTACTCTGACATTAATGCGTATGCGTAATTTGATTCTGCTGCAGGAACGTCGTCGCCCATGGGTGGCGCAGCTGGTTTCCGGGCGCAAGAGCGAGGTTAATTCATGACCAGCGCTTTCCACTCCTGGAGTGATTTCTGGCAGATGGGCGGCTACGCCTTTTATGTCTGGCTGGCGGTTGCCGTGACGGCGCTCTCGCTGCTGGTTGTGGTCTGGCATGCCTGCTGGCAGCGCAGGGCGCTGCTGACTGACGTACAGCGTCAAATGGCGCGCGAGCGCCGGATGCTGGCGGCGCGTAAAAAAGGAGAGGCGTTGTGAATCCGCGGCGTAAGGTACGACTCTGGCTTGCCTGTAGCGTGTTGGGAGGACTGGCGCTGACGGTCGGACTGGTGATGTATGCGCTCAGCGCCAATATCGATCTCTTCTATACGCCGGGGGAAATCATTTACGGCAAGCGGGAAAATGGCCAGAAGCCGGAACCGGGACAGCGCCTGCGCATTGGCGGCATGGTGATGCCAGGCAGCGTGAAGCGTGACGATAAAACGCTGGACGTGACCTTTAAGCTCTACGATGCGCGCGGCGTGGTAGAGGTGAGCTATACGGGGATCCTGCCAGCGCTGTTCAGAGAAGGGCAGGGAGTGGTGGCACAAGGAACACTGCAAGACGGTACCCATATTCGCGCCAAAGAGGTGCTGGCGAAACACGATGAAAACTATACCCCTCCGGAGATTAAAGAGGCGATGGATGAAAATCATCACTCTGCCGGGAATCAACAAGGAGCCGCGCAATGATCCCTGAAATTGGGCATTTTCTGCTGTGCCTGGCGCTGGGTATTTCCTGCCTGCTCGGGCTGTATCCGACCTGGGGCGCGATGCGCCAGGATACGCGGATGATGGCGCTGGCGAAACCGCTGTCGTTCGCCATGTTTGCGGCGATCCTCGGGTCATTTCTGATACTGGTTTATGCTTTTGTGGTGAATGATTTCACCGTTCAGTATGTCGCCAGCAACTCGAATACGCTGCTGCCGGTATGGTATCGCGTGGCGGCTACCTGGGGGGCGCACGAAGGGTCACTGCTGCTGTGGGTGCTACTGATGAGCGGCTGGACCTTTGCCGTGGCGGCGCTTAGCCGCAACATTCCCCTGGAAGCATCATCCCGCGTGCTGGCGGTGATGGGGATGATCTCCTTCTGCTTCCTGGTGTTCATCCTGCTGACCTCAAACCCGTTTGTACGTACGCTGCCGGACTTTCCGATCGAAGGCCGCGATCTGAATCCGATGCTGCAGGATATTGGACTGATTTTTCATCCACCGATGCTGTACATGGGGTACGTGGGTTTTTCCGTCGCCTTTGCTTTTGCCATCGCCTCGTTAATGACCGGGCGTCTGGACAGCGCCTGGGCGCGCTGGTCGCGTCCGTGGACGCTGGCGGCGTGGAGCTTCCTGACGGTGGGCATTGTGTTGGGTTCTGCCTGGGCATACTACGAGCTGGGCTGGGGCGGTTGGTGGTTCTGGGATCCGGTCGAAAACGCCTCGCTGATGCCGTGGCTGGCCGGCACGGCGCTGATTCACTCACTGTCAGCAACGGAGAAGCGGGGTAGCTTCAAGTCCTGGACCGTGCTGCTGGCAATCCTCGCCTTTTCGCTCTGCCTGCTCGGCACCTTCCTGGTGCGTTCCGGGGTGCTCATCTCTGTACACTCATTCGCCTCCGATCCGACGCGCGGCCTGTTTATTTTGGCGCTGCTGGTGATCACCATCGGCGGTTCGCTGCTGTTGTTTGCCATTAAAGGCGGGAAGGTGCGCTCTCGGGTACGCCATGAGCTGTGGTCGCGCGAGTCGCTGCTGTTGGGGAATAACGTCCTGCTGATCGCCGCGATGTTGGTGGTGCTGTTGGGCACACTACTGCCGCTGATTCATAAATTATTGGGGCTGGGTAGTATCTCAATTGGTGAACCATTCTTTAATTCGCTGTTTATCGTGCTGATGATTCCCTTCTCGCTACTGTTGGGGATTGGGCCACTGGTGCGCTGGCGGCGCGATGAATTGCATAAGCTGCGTAAGCGGCTGCTGGTTGCGGCGCTGGTGTCGATTGTGCTGGCCGTGGTGCTGCCGTGGCTGATGCAGGACCGTATTAAGGCGATGACCGTGCTTGGTCTGCTGATGTCGCTGTGGGCGTTGGTTCTGACAGTGATGGAGGTAGTGGAACGCGCTACCGATCGCCATACCTTCTGGCGCGGGCTAACTCGCCTGGGGCGCAGCCACTGGGGGATGGTGGCTGGGCATGTCGGGCTGGTGGTGACGGTGATTGGCATCGCCTTTAGCCAGAACTATAGCATTGAGCGCGATGTGCGTATGAAGCCGGGCGATAGCGTCGATATTCATCAATATCACTTTGTCTTCCGCGACGTTCAGGACATTACAGGTCCGAACTATTTTGGCGGTGAAGCGGTGATTGACGTCTCGCAGGACGGGCGGCATATCAGCACGCTGCGGGCAGAAAAACGCGTCTACAGCAGCAGCCGGATGGAGATGACCGAGGCCGCCATCGACGGCGGGTTGGTGCGCGATCTGTATGCCGCGCTGGGTGAAGAACTGGATGACGGCAGTTGGGCGGTGCGCCTGTACTACAAACCGTTTGTTCGCTGGATCTGGTTTGGCGGAATGTTAATGGCGCTTGGTGGCGTATTGTGCATTCTGGACCCGCGCTACCGCTTACGTAAATCGCTGCCGGAGAACGCACAATGAACCGCAAAGTCCTTTATCTGCCGCTGGTTATCTTTCTGATTCTGGTGGCAGCGCTAATGTGGCAACTGCTGCGCAATAGCGACGGCGATGACCCGACGGCGCTGGAGTCGGCGCTGGTTGGCAAACCGCTCCCCGCGTTTCATCTGACGTCGCTGGAGAAGCCTGACGTGATGCTGGACGCGTCCAGTATTATCAACGGTAAACCGGTGCTGCTTAACGTCTGGGCGACCTGGTGTCCAACCTGCCGCGCGGAGCACCAATACCTGCGTTCCCTCGCGGCGCAGGGTATTCGCATCGTGGGCATTAACTATAAAGACGATCGCCAGAAGGCGCTGGACTGGCTGCAGGAGCTGGGTAATCCGTACGCGCAGGGGGTGTTTGATGGTGACGGTATGCTGGGATTGGATCTCGGTGTCTACGGTGCGCCGGAAACCTTTCTTATCGACGGCAAAGGCATTATTCGCTACCGCCATGCAGGCGATCTGAACGAACAGGTATGGCAGCAGGAAATCCTGCCGTTGTGGAATAAATACAGTCGGGAGGGCAGCGCGTGAGATTTTTGCTAATGACGTTGCTGACGGCGCTGCTATCGTTTCAGGCGCTGGCGGCGATTGACACTTATCCGTTTAAAAATGAGGCTCAGGAGCAACAGTTCCGCCAACTGACCGCGCAACTGCGCTGCCCGAAATGCCAAAACAACAGTATTGCCGACTCCAATTCGATGATTGCCGCCGATATGCGTAAAAAAGTCTGGCAACTGATGGAGGAGGGACAAAGCAATCAGCAAATTACCGATTATATGGTGGCGCGCTACGGTAACTTCGTCACCTATGAGCCGCCGGTAACGTTGGCGACGCTGATCCTCTGGCTGTTGCCCGCCTGTTTTGTACTGGGCGGCGCGCTGGTCATTTTCCGTTTAAGCCGTCGCCCGCGGGCAGCGCGGGAAACGGAACTCAGTCCGCATGAGCAGGCGCGTTTGCAAGCGCTTCTCGATGAAAACAAAAGGACCCTGAAATGATCGTCGCTTTTCTTATCATGATGATTTTACTGCTGGGGACGGCGGCACTGCTGTTTATTCCCTGGTCAGGCAGACAGCGCGTTGATCGTAACACGATGAATCATATGATTTTTCGTGCGCGTCTTCAGGAGCTTGATGAAGACATTTCTCCGGTAAATGCGGCTCAGCAACAGCAGTTGGTTGACGATTTACGCTTGAATTTATTGGAAGATCTGCCTGAGTCGCCAAAAACGGATAACAAAAATAGTAGCTATTGGGTGTATATTCTCGGGGTTATTATACTAACCTCTTTATGCGTAGGGGTATTCGTCCGAACGAGTTACGTCCCCCGTGTAATTGAGTGGCAGCAGGTCGTGCAGCAAACGCCGCAACTGATGCAGCGCGTGATGGATCCCCAGGGGAAACCGCTGTCGGAAGAAGAGCTGTTTCGCCTGGCGCTGGGGCTACGTACTCGTCTGCAGCAATATCCGGCAGACCAGCTAAGCTGGACGATGCTCGGTAGGCTACAACTGGTGCTGAATAACCCCGGGGCTGCGTTACAGGCATTTGATAAAGCGCGACAGTTGGCGCCGGGAAATGCGGATGCGCAACTGGGCTATACCGAAGCATTGCTGCACTCTACGGATCCGAATGATAGCCGTGAAGCCCAGCAGTTGCTTGATACGTTGCTTAAAAATAACCATAACGATGTACGGGTACTCAGCCTTGTGGCGTTTAACGCCTTTGAGCATCAACAATATGATAAAGCGATAGCAGCATGGCAACTGATGCTGAAACTGTTACCGCCGGACGATAGCCAACGAGAGATCATTATTCGTAGTATCGACCGCGCGAAACAAGAACAAATCGCTACACTGAAATAATCAAAATATATCAACATTTGCGCGAAGGTTTGTTCGATTTGCAATGTGATACCACGCTGAAATTATCGGCTAATCAACCTCTGATGATTAGCCCGCAGAATCAAACTTCCATAAGCATTGTTGGAGTAGAAGATGACGGTAATCGCTATAAATATTTTTATATAGCGATTGTCATGTGGCAAGGACTATTGCGTCTTTATTTTAGGAAAAGGGTTAAATAATAAGATGAGAAAACTTTCACTGGAACGTTCAGGTAGGCGAAAAATTATATTTATCGCCCTGCTGGTTGGGATCATTATTGGTGTCGTGCTGCTGGCGGGTACGGCAACTATCATGCATAAAACCAGCGGCACTGAATTCTGCGTGTCGTGTCATACCATGCAACAACCTCTGGCGGAATATCAGGGCAGTGTGCATTTCCAGAACAATAAAGGTATTCGCGCCGAGTGTGCCGATTGCCACGTTCCCCACCAACCGATCGATTATATGCTGACCAAAATTGGCGCCCTGAAAGATGTCTGGGGTGAAATGACCGGCAAAATCGATACCCCAGAAAAATACGAGGCGCATAAGCTCGCGATGGCCCAGAGCGTCTGGGATGGGTTGAAGAAGAACGACTCGGCAACCTGTCGTTCCTGCCACGACTACAAAGCGATGGATATACTGGCGCAAACGCCTGAAGCCCGTAAGCAGCACCCGGTAGCGATCAAAGAGGGCCAAACCTGTATCGATTGTCATAAAGGGGTCGCGCACATTCTGCCGAACATGAGTGGCCTGGCGGCAGCAGGGGCGAGCGAACTGGCGAATGCGGCAGCGAAAACGCCGGCAACGGCGACCACGTTGTACACCATTCAAACCCAACCGTTCTGGCTTAGTGAGAAAACAACCGATCATAACGACGGTAACCTGATGGCTTCCACCGAAGTGCAGGTAGTGAAACGTGACGGTGATATGGTACTGGCTGACGTCAAAGGCTGGCAGCAGGATGGCGTCACCGAGGCGTTCTACGCCGCGCGTGGTAAACGCATCATGAGCGCCCTGCTGGGTGAGGAAGCGCGTAAAGCGTTGAAAGTGAACAGCACGGTAACCGATGAAGAGACGAAACAGGTCTGGCATGAAGTCGATCTGCAGGTCTGGCTGCCGGCGAAAAGTCTGATTGGCGATCAACAAAAAATCTGGAGCTACGCCTCCGAACTCATGGCTAACAACTGTACCGGTTGCCACGGTCTTACCGAGTTGAATCGCTTTAACGCCAACCAGTGGATTGGGGTGGTTAAAGGCATGTCCGGTCGTACGTCGCTGACGCAGGAACAGGTTCGTCTTCTGACCCAGTACGTACAAAAACACGCGAGCGACATGCCCGCAGCAGCCGATCAGGACAAAAAATAAGGAGCCATGATGAAAAAGAATAATGACCATGACATGGCGCAGCAGAGCCAGGAAGCAGGTATGAATCTGACTCGTCGCCGTTTTCTGGCTGGTGCCGGAGCTTTAATGGCGGCGCCGCTGCTGGCGGGAATGTGGCCACGCTCGGCGCTGGCCGAAGCGATAAGCCAGGCGCTGCCGCAGTTTGTAGCGTTACGCCAGGCGGAAAGCGGCATTCTGACCGGCGCCCACTGGGGCGCGTTTGAAGCGATTGTCCGCGATGGCAAAATGGTTGACGTTCGTCCGGTGAAAGACGATCCGTATCCGAACGAACTGATTACCATGGCACCTTATCAGGTGTATGCCGAAAACCGCATCAAGTACCCGATGGTGCGTAAAAGCTGGCTGGAAGGCGGCGCGAAAGACTGTAAACCAGAGCTGCGTGGCCGCGATGAGTGGGTGCGCGTGAGCTGGGATAAGGCGCTGCATCTGGTGGCCGGTGAAATCAGCCGTCTGCAGAAAGAGCACGGACCGTCCTCTATCTATGCGGGCTCTTATGGCTGGAAAAGCGTGGGGATGTTCCACAACCCAAGAACGCTACTGCAGCGCATGATGAACCTGGCAGGCGGTTTTGTCGGCTACTCCGGCGACTACTCGACCGGTGCCGCACAGGTAATTATGCCGCATGTAGTGGGCTCTGTTGAGGTTTACGAGCAGCAGACCGCATGGCCGAACGTCATTGAAAACACCGAGCTGGTGGTGATGATTGGCTGTAACCCTATGATCACGCTTAAAAACAGCTGGAACCTGCCGGATCACGTCAGCCAGACTGGTTTTGAAGCGCTGAAGAAAAAAGGCACCCGGATGATCTGTATCGATCCGGTGCACAGCGACAGCGCCCGCATGCTGGGTGCCGAGTGGATTGGCCCGCACAGCTATACCGACTGTGCGCTGATGGCGGGGATTGCCCATACGCTGTTGGTGGAAAAACTGCATAACGCTGACTTCCTGAAAACCTATACCGTCGGCTTCGATAAGTTTGAAGCGTATCTGACCGGTCAGGACGACGGTATTGTGAAAGACGCCAATTGGGCGGCGGACATCAGCGGTGTTGACGCCGAGGTGATCAAACAGCTGGCGCGCGATATGGCAAAACACCGCACCATGATCATGGGCGGCTGGGGCATTCAGCGCCAACATCACGGCGAGCAGGCGCACTGGATGATGGTGACCCTGGCGTCGATGCTGGGGCAGATTGGTCTGCCTGGCGGCGGCTTCGGCTTTAGCTATCACTACTCTTCCGGCGGTAGTCCGACCGCGCGCGGCGGCATTCTTGCCGGGATTTCGGCGGGTAGCCCAACCTCTCCGGCGGCAAAAGACATTACACCGTTCCCGGTAGCGCGTATTGCCGATGCGCTGGCGAACCCTGGCAAGACCATTGATTATAACGGCACGAAAGTGACCTACCCGGATATTAAAATGGTCTACGTGGCGGGGGGGAATACCTTCCACCAGCATCAGGATACCAATAACCTGGTCAAAGCCTGGCAGAACCCGGAGACCGTGGTCGTCAACGAACCTTACTGGACGGCAACGGCGAAACATGCCGATATCGTGCTGCCGGTTACCACGACCTATGAACGTAACGATTTGGACATGGGCGGCGACTACTCGCAGCTTTACGTCTTCCCGCTACGCCAGTGTGTGCCGCCGCAGCATGAAGCGAAAAATGACTTTGACGTCTTTGCCGGTATTGCCGAGATCCTCGGCGTACACGACGCCTTTACCGAAGGTAAAGATGAGATGTTATGGTTAAAAGGCATGTATGACGACATGAAAGCCCAGGCGCGTAACGCACGCGTGGCGCTACCGCCGTTTGATATGTTCTGGGCGTCCAACAACTATATCCGCTTCCCGATTCCGGAAGAGAATAAACAGTGGGTACGCTTTGCTGATTTCCGCGAGAACTCGCTGCTTAATCCACTGGGTACCCCGTCCGGTAAAATCGAAATCTATTCTGATGCCATTGCCAAAATGGGCTACGAGGACTGTAAAGCGATCCCGACCTGGATGCCGCCTCACGAGTGGTATCGCGGGCCGGAAGCAGCGAAATACCCGCTGTCGCTGAATACCGGTCACCCGATTAACCGTCTACACTCTCAGCTCGACAACACGCCGCTACGTAAGAAGTATGCAGTAGCCGACCGTGAGGCTATCTGGATCCATCCGAAGGATGCCAGCGCACGTGGCATTAGTGCGGGCGATCTGGTTCGTGCCTTTAACGATCGCGGGCAGATCCTGGTTGGGGCAGTGATTACCGATAACGTCCGTGAAGGGGTGGTGCGGATCAGCGAAGGGGCGTGGTTTGACCCGGCCGATCCGTCACAGCCTGGTTCGCTGTGCAAGAACGGTAACGTCAACTGCCTGACCTTTGACGTCGGTTCCTCCAGCCTGGCGCAGGGGAACTGCGGGCAGATGTCACAGTTGCAGATCGAGAAATATACCGGACCGGTGCTGCAAAACACCGCGCATAATGTGCCAGTAGGCGCATAATCGACAGCCGGTCATAACGAACGGCCCCTCTTGCCAGTGGTGAGAGGGGCCGTTTCTTTTAATTCTCACTACGCCAGCAGTCGAACCCCACGGGCGTGCAATATGCGAAAAAAAAGCCCGTACTTGCGTACGAGCTCTTCTTAAAATATGGCGGTGAGGGGGGGATTGACTCGCTTTGCTCGCCCCTTCGGGGCAGCCCGTTCGCGATGCTCCCGGTCTGTCCAACTGGCTACGCCAGTAGTCGAACCCCGGTCGGGGCTTCTCATCCCCCCGCAGGCGTGCAATATGCGAAAAAAAAGCCCGTACTTGCATACGAGCTCTTCTTAAAATATGGCGGTGAGGGGGGGATTGACTCGCTTTGCTCGCCCCTTCGGGGCAGCCCGTTCGCGATGCTCCCGGTCTGTCCAGCTGGCTGCGCCAGCAGTCGAACCCCGGTCGGGGCTTCTCATCCCCCCGCAGACGTGCAACATGCGAAAAAAAAGCCCGTACTTGCATACGAGCTCTTCTTAAAATATGGCGGTGAGGGGGGGATTCGAACCCCCGATACGTTGCCGTATACACACTTTCCAGGCGT